>JAJPHO010000029.1 GCA_021325215.1 Alphaproteobacteria bacterium | reverse complement strand
TCGCCGGTCTCGCCCGCCGCGTTCATCACCTGCCCCATCGAGTTCGAGACCTCGGTGGTGCCGGCCGCCGCCTGCTGGACATTGCGGGCGATCTCGCTGGTCGCCGCCCCCTGCTCCTCGACCGCCGAGGCGATGCCGACGGTGATCTCGTTGACGGTGCCGATCACCCCGGCGATACCGCCGATGGCGGTGACCGCACGACCGGTCTCGGTCTGGATGGCGCTGACCTGGGCCGAGATTTCCTCGGTGGCGCGCGCCGTCTGGCTGGCCAGGGTCTTCACCTCGCCCGCCACCACGGCGAAGCCCTTGCCGGCGTCGCCGGCGCGGGCCGCTTCGATGGTGGCGTTCAGGGCGAGAAGGTTGGTCTGGCTGGCGATATCGGTGATCAGCGCGATCACCTCGCCGATCTTCTGCGCCGCCTGCGCCAGGCCACGGATGGTCTTGTTGGTCTCTTCCGCCTTGTTCACCGCGTCGGCGGTGACGCTGGCAGCCTCGCTGACCCGGCGGCTGATCTCATGGATCGAGCCGGACAGCTCCTCGGCGGCGGCGGCAACGGTCTGGACATTTGCCGTCGCCTGGCCGGCGGCGGCGGTCACCAGGCGCGACTGCTCGGCGACCACGCCGGCCGAGCGCGCAACGGTGGCGATCTCGGCGCGCACCGTTTCGGCGCTGGTCGAGACGCTGGCCACCACGCCGTCGATCGAGCCGACGAAGGTGCCGGTGACCTTCTCGACGCGCTGGCGGTTCTCTTCCTTCTCGCGGTTGGCTTCGGCCTGCTCGGCGGCCAGACGGTCGGCGGCCAGCGCATTGCCGCGCAGCACGTCGATCGCCTTGGCCAGGGCGCCCATCTCGTCGGAACGCTCGGCATAGGGCACGGTGAAGGACCGGGCACCGCCCGCCAGTTCGCCGATCACGCCGGTCAGGGCGGTCAGCGGACGGGTGACGCGGCGGCCGATGCCGACCGTCACCGCCACCATCAGCACGACGGTGCCCAGCAGCAGCGCGCCCACCAGAGCGAGGTTGAGCGCGGCGGCCGAGCTCTTGGCGTCGGCGGCGCGCAGGGCTTCGTCGATGGCGACGTCGCGCGCCTTCATGATGGGCTTCATCATCGGCTGGCTGAGCTTGCGCCATTCGGCGCTGTCGAGATCGTATTTCCCGGCATCGGAACCGTCGCCGATGCGCTTGCGGATGGCGCGCCAGGGCTTCTGCCAATTCTCTTCGATGTCGGAAATGGCGGCGCGCAGGGCCGGCGCGCTTTCGTCGGAACCGGCGACGTCACGCAGGCGCAGCCAGGCCTGGTCGACATTGCCCTGGAACACGTCCTCCTGGTGGATCAGCGCCGGGGTGAACGGCTTGCCGCTGGTCAGCACGTCGGTATAGACGGTGGCCAGGCGCCCGACATAGTCGCGCATGTTCCAGGCCAGCTGCGCCACCGAGGCGATATTGCCGATCTCGGCGTCGGTGCTGAACAGATCGCGTTCCAGCGTGCTCGACACCTTGCTGATGCGGGTGTTGAGCGCCAGCATGTCGATCACGAACTGGTCGCGCCCCTGCATCATGGTGTCGTGGTTGGACTGGTTCATCGCGCTGTCGGCGGCGGCGCGGTATTTGGCCAGCGTGTCGCGGATGCCGGTCAGGCTGGTCTGGGTCGCCTTGCGGGCCGGAACCGAGCTGGCGGCGACAGCGGCCAGGGCCTTGTCGAAAGCGGCATCGGTGCGGGCGCGGGCATCCGCCATGCCCTGGCGGGCGGAAGCGTCGCTGGTCATCGCCACGGCGGTGGCGCCGCGCTCGGGGCCGACCGACTCGGAAATCACCGTGGTGGCGCCCAGCATCTGCACCAGCTCGCGCGATTCGCGCGCCGCTACGTTCATCTTCCAGCTATGCGCGATCAGCAGCGCGGCCATTACCGCCATCACCGCACAGATTACCGCCAAGCATGTATTCATGAAGGACTTGATCGACATCGCCCTCTCCGAGAAACCGTTTTCACCGGGGAACTAGCGCCAACAGGGCGTCAGAGTCCACAAAGATTATTTGTCGTAATTTTAGGAAATTTGCACCCGGACACTTGGAACCTATACCGAAGCGTCACTTTCCTATCTGCTGACCTATCTTTCGTGGAAACGACCATAAGGGGCATCGGCGCTCTGGTGACCAGATCTGCGGAATCCGCATGGATCGCGCGCCGAGACAGGATGGTCGGGGCGAGAGGATTCGAACCTCCGGCTTCTAGCTCCCAAAGCTAGCGCTCTACCAGGCTGAGCTACACCCCGAGCCGCTGTTTCTATGGGGTTTGACAGCGATTGGCAAGATCGGCTTTTGGAGCGGCGCGGTTGGACCGGCTGCCTTCTTCCAGAATCTGCGCAACGGACAACATGACGACAGGGAAGGCGCCGCTCGGCGCATCCTGTTTCAGGACGACAAGCCGGTTTTACCTGAACGCCGCTGAACGAAGCGGCGGACATAATCGTCCTCCGGATTATCGAGAATGCCGGCCGGCGTGTCGACCTGAACCAGTTCGCCATCGCGCATTACGGCGATGCGGTTGCCCAGGCGGATCGCCTCGTCGAGATCATGGGTGACGAACAGCACCGTCTTCTTCAGCCGCGCCTGAAGATCGAGCAGCAGATCCTGCATGTCGGCGCGGGTCAGCGGATCGAGCGCGCTGAAAGCCTCGTCCATCAGCAGGATGCCGGTATCGACCGCAAGCGCCCGGGCCAGCCCGACACGCTGGCGCATGCCGCCCGACAATCCTTCCGGTTTCGCCGCTTCGTAGCCCGACAACCCGACCGTCTCGATCCAATGGCGCGCCTTGTCGAACGATCGCGCCTTGTCCTCCTCCCGCGCCAGCAGCCCGAAAGCGACATTCTCGAGCACCGTCCGGTGCGGCATCAGACCGAAGCCCTGGAACACCATGCTGACCGAGCGGCGGCGAAATTCGCGCAAAGCCTCGTCATCCAGGCCGGTGATGTCTTTTCCATCGACCAGTACCTGCCCGGCGGTCGGATCGATCAGCCGGTTGATATGCCGCACCAGGGTCGATTTGCCGGAGCCTGACAGGCCGATCACCACCATGATCTCGCCTTCCTCGACCGTCAGATCGACCCGGCGCAAAGCCAGCGAGCAGCCGGTTTTGGCCAGGATCGCCTGCTTCTCGGCGCCCTGCTCGACCATCGGCACCGCCTCGGCCTCCTGGGCGCCGAACAGCTTGGTCAGTTTGTGCAGCTCGATCTTAGCCACGGCGCCCGAACCCCTGCGTGATCCGGTCCAGCACGAAGGCCAGCACCACGATGCCGATGCCGGCCTCCAGCCCTTGCCCGATATCCAAGGTCTGGATGCCGTTCAGCACCTGCTCGCCCAATCCCCGCGCCCCGATCATCGAGGCGACCACCACCATCGACAGGGCCAGCATGATGGCCTGGTTCACCCCCGCCATCACCGTCGGGCGGGCCAGCGGCAATTCGACCGAGACCAGCATGCGGAACGGCGTCACACCGAACGAGGCGGCGGCTTCCCTGATCTCGGGATCGACCTGCTCGATGCCCAAAGTGGTCAGGCGGATCATCGGCGGCAGGGAATAGACGATGGTGGCCAGCATGGCCGGCACCTTGCCGAGGCCGAACAGCATCAAAGCCGGGATCAGATAGACGAAGCTGGGCATGGTCTGCATGGCGTCCAGCACCGGCAGCACCAGCGCCTTCACGCCGCGCCGCTTGGCGCAGAGGATGCCGGCCGGCAGGCCGATCAGCAGGGTGATGGCGGTGGACAGCAGCATCAGCGACAGGGTCTGCAGCATCAGCTCCCACAGCCCCAGAACCCCGAGCCCGGTCATCAGCAGCGCGACCGCCAGCGCCAGCACCGGACGCCGGCTGCCCGCCCAGGCCAGTCCGGCGAAGGCGGCGACCAGCAGCCACCAGGGCAGCGCCGCCAGGCCGCGATCGACCAGGCCGATCAGCGCCAGCCCGGCACGGGCGATGGAGCGGAAGGCGCTGCCATGGTCGCGCACCAGCTTTTCCAGCCCGTCATTCACCGGCCCACGGATGGAGACGACCCAGGGGAACGCGCTGGTCCGCGTCTCGAGCGTGGTACCCGCCACATCGATCCGCTGCGCCGCTTCCGGCGAAACCCAGCTGCGCCAGAGCTCGCCATGCTCTTTGAGGAACTCCTGCGCCTGCGCTTCGGGAGAACGCTTCCGCTCGGCCATCGCCGCCAGCGCCTGATTGAGCGTATCCAGCGGAAACGTCGCTTTTTCCAGCAGCGCGACCAGCTCGGGCGCCTGCTCGGCGAAGGGCGCCGAGACGCCGTAAGCCACATCGGCCTCAGGCGCCGCGCAACCCTTCTGGTGGCTGCCTTTGGCGCTGGTCAGATCCTCCCAGCATTCGGGCGTGTAAGGCGGCTCGTCCAGCCGGACCAGCTTCAGGCGGCCGGCGATCGGACTGGGCGACCAGGAATAGAACAGCAGCGGCCGGCGCTGCAGATAGGCGGCGGTGATCGCCGCATCCATCGCCGGACCGGTGCCGGGGCGGAAATCGACATAGACCCCATCCAGCCCGTAAGCATGGAGTTTCGCGCTATTGACCGCTTCGCAGGTCCAGCCCGACGGGCAATTGAGAAAGCGCCCGCGATCCGGCTGCTCGGGGTCCTTGAACAGCGCGACATAACGCGGCTCGCGCAATTGCTCGACCGAATGCAGCCCGGCGGCCAGATAATCCGGCACATACCAGCCCTCGGCGGCGCCGGTGAAAGGATGCCCGACCGCCTTCGCCTGTCCCGCGGCGACCGCCTTCTTCCACACGTCGCTGCGCGACACCCATTCCTCGGCGAACAGCTGGACATCGTCATTGGCGACCGCCTGCTCCAGCGTGATGGTATTGCCGGGAATGGAGTCGGTGCGGCAGCCATAGCCCTTCTCGATCAGGGCGCGCAGAACGGCGGTGATGAACTCGCCGCTTTCCCAATTGAGGCCGGCGAACATGATTGTCCGGCCGCCGCACTCGTCCGCCCGCGCCAGGACGGGCGAAAAAACAAGCAGCAGCAGGAGGATAAGCCGGGGCGTCATCGCCCCAGCCTACGTCAGGCCGGCTCGACCGACAACGACTCGACGCGGTCGGGATAGAAGGCCAGATGCCCCGCGATCGGCGCCACCGCCGCATAAGGGGCCTCGTAGGTCCATACCGCATTCACGGCCCGCTCGCCGCCCGACGGGATGCTGTAATAGGAGCACTCGCCCTTGTAGGGGCAGTAAGTGGCGTGCTCGGTGCGCGCCAGCAGAGCCATATCCACATCCTCGCGCGGGATGTACTGAACGGCGGGGTAGGACGCCTCGCGCAGGGTCAAGGCGCGGCGGCTGTCGGCGATGACCCGGCCGGCCACGACCACTTTCACCCGGCCCTGGGTCGGCTCGATGACGATGGGATGATCGGGGCCGGGAATCTTGACGGTCCTGGTGTTCATGGCGTGTCTCCGATGGGTGGTGAATTTAAAATGCGACCGGTCGTCTTATGTTCAAGGGGATATGGCGATAAGACAGCCGGTCGACTATAATTGACCCCGGGGACGGGAACGAGGTGAGCGTGGCTTCCAAGGTACGCGAGAAGATCGTGGCGGCGGCGATGGACCGCTTTCACGCGCTGGGCTACAACGCCGCCGGCGTGCAGGAGATCGTCGACGCGGCCGGCGTTCCCAAGGGCTCCTTCTACAATTACTTCAAAGCCAAGGAACGCCTGGCCCTCGAAGTCTTCGAAACCTACATGCAGGGCGCCCGGTTCGACGCGCTGAAGGACCAGTCCGTATCGCCCACGGTCCGCCTGCGCGAACATTTCGAATCGATGGCCGCGAACTATGCCCATTTCGGCTACGAGAAGGGATGCCTGGTCGGCAATCTGATGCCCGAGGTTTCCGCATCGACTCCCGTCCTGCGCGACGCCATGCGCGACTGCCTGTGCGACTGGACCAAAAGGCTGGCCGCGGTCATCCGCGAAGGCCAGGCCGATGGCAGCTTCATTCCGACCAACGACGCCGAGCAGATGGCGCGTTTTCTGCTCGACACCTGGCAAGGCGCCATCGTGCGGATGAAATATACCGGCACCCGCGAACCCATCGATGATTTCTTCGCTGTGGCGTTTCCGGCACTATTCGTGCGCCGATAAGACGATCGGTCTTATTTTATGTTGCATCGCACCGGATTTCTCTGGAGTAATGGATCAAGTTCAACCAAAGGAAGTCACGATGCGCCTGTCTCTTCTCGTCGCCACCTTGACCCTGGCCAGCCTGGCCGCCTGCACCTCCGCTCCCAAGGCTCCCGCCACCCCGGTTCAGGCCAATCAGGCCCAGGCCACTCAGGGTGATGCCCCCGCCGCCGACACCACTCAGCAGGCGGCCCGCCCGCGCAAGAAGTACCTGAATACCGGCAGCCGCCTCCCGAGCGAATCGCCGGATGCCGATCCGAGCCTCGGCATGCCCGCCAGCGGCCTGAGCAACACCACCTCGAACACCAGCGGCGGCAGCCCGCACTAAGTCCGCTTGTGGTTTGGGGGCTGTCTTCCGGCGGCCCCCATCAGCGGTACATCCAGGTCGAAACGACCTTTTCCGCCCCGACCAGGGGCTCCCCCTTCCCATCGATCCCCAGATACCAGTGCCGGCGCAGGTCGCTGGCATGGGTCAATAAACGCGCCGGATCGACCACCAGGCGCAGATCGGTCGCCGCTGCGTAGCGGATCGGCTGCTTCAGCCGCAGGCCGCGCTGCATATAATCCAGCCTCTCCTTCAGATCGTCCTGATCGGGCGTCGCATGCACCAGGATCTCGGCACAATTCGCTTCCGTGGCGGGACTGGTGCATGGCACCGGGCGCGCATAGGCGAACTGGATATCGTGGTCGACCAGGGTAGCGATCCCCGGCAGCAAAAGCGGCGCCTTCATTTCGTACCAGACGCCCTGATCGAGGGTGGCGTCGATCCAGGCCGAAATCGCTAGAGTGTAATCCTCGGCGGCCTTGGCCCGAATTCCGGCGGGCTGGGCCAGCAGCTGCATGCTTCGCCCGAACGCCGACGTCAGATCGACATCGGCCTCGCGATCCAGCTGCAGCTCGCGGCTGACCTTATTGACGTCGTCGGTCAGGGCAACCGCCGTTCCGGCCGGTTCGACGGTATCCTTGAACCCGCCATCGCTTCCCACCTTCAGGTCCGGCGGCCACATCTGTTCGGCGGCCTGCGCCACGATCGTCCGCACCATGGATTTGGCGCTGCGGTCCTGCCAGTCGCCGAAATTATAGCGCCGGTCCGTAGCCTCGGAGGACAGAACCCACCCATCCTCGTCGGCGCGGATATGACGGATCAGACGGGTCGATGCCGTTCCATGCACCGGCCTCCCTCCCTCCAGGCCGAGATAGTCGGCCTGGACCGTTACATCGGCATCGCGGGGTTCCCAGGCGAATTTGAGCGTGACCGAGCGCTTCGGAATGGGAGAGAGGGTCTGCGCGGCATCGACGGCCTGGCCTTTCCAGCCTTGCAGTACCTTCGAATTGTCCTCGGCGTCTTCGGCGAACCCGAACTCGGCATCCATGGCGATCGTCGCCTCAAGGGCGGCCACCGCCTTGTCCGTATCGCCCAGCAACCGCCAGCCGGCCGCCACGCCATATTGCATCACCGCCATCGACGCATAATCATAGCCCGCCCGATAGAGCGAAACCCCGCGCCAGGCGGCGTCGATCGCGGCGAGAAGCTCGTCCTTCCGCGGCGCCGCCCCGGCGCCGCAGGACGCCCGCCCGAGATGAAGCCGGTATTCGATATTGGCCAGGCGCGCCTGGCCCTGGGAAATGAGAATGTCGAGACTGGGATCGGCGGCGGCGAGATCATGCTGACGCTGCACCTCGCTCAGGCGCGCGGTACAATCGCCGTCGTCGGATTCGGCCAGCGACTGGGTATAAGCCAGACGCCGTTCGAGGGATTGCGCGATGTCGGGATCGTCGGCGGCGGGAAGCGTGATCGGCGGATCGTCGTCGGCGGGATCGGCCGGATCGGGCGGAGGCGTCTGGGGGGCCGCCGACCAGGATGTCAGCGCCAGCAGCCCCGCCAGACCAAATCTGTAAAGCCCCTGCCTCAGGGGACGCGCACCTTGCTCGGCCCGCCGCACAGAGTCTGATTCTGAATCCATTGATTCGAGATGGGAGAACAGGGTTCCCAACGGTCCGTCTGATGCAGGGCCGCCGTCTGCACGCCGTGATGGTGATGATGGTGGCCATGATTGCCATGTGCCGCCGTACGCGCCGAAACGGTATGGGCGGCGCCGCGGGCATGCACCCCGGCCATGACGCTGGCGTGGCTTCCCGACACATGGCCGCCGAAGCCCGAATGACCGCCGACGGCACCGCCATGGCCACCCCCGCCGTGGCCGCCGCCACCTCCTCCCCCGCCGCCGTGGCCGCCGCCACCGCTGCTGGCACCACCACCTCCTCCGCCGCCACCGCTACCACTGCTGGTGCTGGTGCTGGCAAGAGCCGGAGTAGCGACGAGCGCCGCCGCGATCAGGAAAGCAAAAGCTTTGCGCATCATCATGGGCAATCTCCCGGGAAGGTCGGTTCAAGGAGAGGAATGAGCGATGCTACTCCAAGTTGCCCAGGAAAAATCATTAATTATCATTAAGATCCGAGCAGCCAGTCGCGGAAGGACAGCATCGCCGCGGTCGGCGCTTTCGATTTGAGCCGGGTCAGCCAATAGGAACCGACGTCGGCCAAAGCGGCGAAAGGCTGCACCAGGTGGCCCGCCTCCAATTCGCGGCGGAACATCGAGACCGGCGCCAGCGCCACGCCCTCGCCCAGCATGGCCGCCTGAACCATGATCAGCGACGAATCGAACAGCGGGCCGCGGGCCGGAATCGGCGGCGCGCCGGCCGCTTCGAACCAGGCCGGCCAATCCTGGGCGCGGTAGGAGCGCAGCAGCGATACCCGGGCCAGATCGGCCGGCTCGCGCAGCAGATCGAGCAGAGACGGCGCGCATAGCGGCGCCAGGGGAGCCGCCGCGATCTTCTCGGCCTCGGTGCCGTTCCAGGCGCCGTCGCCGAAGCGGATGGAGTAATCGAGGCCCTCGGCCGCCAGATCGACCTTATTGTTGTTGGTCAACAGCCGCAGATCGACGAAAGGATGGGCGGCGCGGAAAGAGGGCAGTTCCTTCAGCAGCGCCCCGACGGCGAAGGTGCCGACGGCGCTGACGGTCAATACCTGCTTGACCCCGCCCGCCTCGAAACCTTCCAGCACCGTATCGATGCGGCCGAAGGCGTCCCACAGCGCCGGCGCCAGCGCCAATCCCTCGTCGGTCAGCACCAGCCCGCGGTGCGAGCGGCGGAACAAAGCGGCGCCCAGCCGCTCCTCGAGCCCCTTGACCTGATGGCTGATCGCCGCCTGGGTCACGCAAAGTTCCTCGGCGGCGCGGGTGAAGGACAGATGCCGGGCCGCGGCCTCGAAAGCCCTGAGGGCGTTGAGCGGAGCGGTCAGGCGCGCCATCTATTAGTTTTCCTCATGCCAATCCCGAGATATTTTTGGCGTAGAGGCGCGCAGAAACGCAAACCCCCGCCTCATCACTGTGAATGAGGCGGGGGTCGCATGAAAGAAATTTATGCGAAAGAGTTTAGAACCCCGGATAGACCGGGAACTTCTTGCACAGCTCGGTGACGCCGGCGCGCACCTTGTCATAGGTCGGACCGTCTTCCTCGCCGCGCGCCAGGGCGTCGAGGATGTCGCCGATCAGATTGCCGACGATCTCGAACTCGGCCTCGCCGAAGCCGCGGCTGGTCAAAGCCGGCGAGCCGAGGCGGATGCCCGAGGTGACGGCCGGCTTTTCCGGGTCGAACGGGATCGCGTTCTTGTTGCAGGTGATCAGGGCATGGTGCAGGGCGATTTCGGTCGCCTTGCCGGTGATGCCCTTCTTGCGCAGATCGACCAGCATCAGATGGGTGTCGGTGCCGCCCGAAACGATGTCGACGCCGCGCTTGATCAGGGTGTCGGCCAGCACCTGGGCGTTCTTCACCACCTGGGCGGCGTAAGTCTTGAACGCCGGCTGCAGCACTTCGCCGAACGCGACGGCCTTGGCGGCGATGACATGCTCCAGCGGGCCGCCCTGGATGCCGGGGAACACCGCCGAATTGATCTTCTTGGCGATCGCTTCGTCATTGGTCAGCACGATGCCGCCGCGCGGGCCGCGCAGGGTCTTGTGGGTGGTCGCGGTCACCACATGGGCATGCGGCACCGGCGAGGGATGCGCCCCGCCCGCCACCAGGCCGGCGATGTGGGCCATGTCGACCATCAGATAAGCGCCGACCGCATCGGCGATCTTGCGGAAGCGGGCGAAATCGATGACGCGCGGAATGGCCGAACCGCCGGCGACGATCAGCTTCGGCTGGTGTTCCTTGGCCAGGCGCTCGACCTCGTCGTAATCGATGGTCTGGGTGGCCTCGCTCACGCCGTACTGCACCGGCTTGAACCAGCGGCCCGAAACGGTCGGGGCGGCGCCGTGGGTCAGGTGGCCGCCATGGGCCAGGCTCATGCCCAGGATGGTGTCGCCGGGGGTCAGCAGCGCGAACAGCACCGCCATGTTGGCCTGGGCGCCGGAATGGGGCTGCACATTGACGAATTCGGCGCCGAAGATCTGCTTGGCGCGGTCGATGGCCAGCTGCTCGGTCACGTCGACATGCTCGCAGCCGCCGTAATAGCGCTTGCCGGGATAGCCTTCGGCGTATTTGTTGGTCAGCACCGAACCCTGGGCTTCCAGCACCGCGCGGCTGACCAGGTTCTCCGAGGCGATCAGCTCCAGCTGGTCGCGCTGGCGGCCCAGCTCATCCTTGATCGCTGCTTCGACTTCGGGATCGCGCGCGGCCAGGGAAGCGGTGAAAAAGCCATCGAGCATCATCGTCGTCATATCGGCACCTCTGGGCTGGCGGATCGGGAAAGCGCGCGGACATTATCCCGTCGCGCGCGATTTTCCCACTGTGTTTTTACCATGGCTGCGGCGCCCGCTTATCAACACTCGGAAGTGGAAAATCTTTTTCCGAATTCCTCTGGACAAAAGAGATCAATATAATAATCAAAAGGTTACACCCCCTCCGCCCGGTAGTGACTCGGCGTTTGCCCCAGGACCTCCTTTTGTCTATTCTTTATCCCGTTTAGAGGCTCCGGGGGGGAGCCATTGCGCGAATCGGGACGAAGTCGATATGACGCCGTTGTCGGTCCTTCTGGCCGAAGACAATGTCGTGAACCAACGTGTTGCGGCTGCCCTGCTCGGGACCATCGGGCACCGGGTAACCATTTGCAATAATGGCCGCGAAGCGCTGGATGCCCTGGAACACGGGCAGTTCGACCTGATTCTGATGGACATCCAGATGCCCGTCCTCGACGGTTTGGCCGCCGCCGCCGAAATCCGCGCTTTGCCCGACCCCATCAAGGCTGCCATCCCGATCCTGGCCATCTCGGCCAATATGCGCGAGGAAGACGTCGCCCGGTATCGCGCCGGCGGCATCGATCATGTCCTGGCCAAGCCCCTGCGCCCCGATGCCCTGAAAGCCATGCTTGCGAAGGTCGTCGGCCAGACGCCCGCATCCGCCTCCTCGACCGCCACGCCCTCGACCGCAGCCGACCCCGAAGGCCCGGCCGAGGACCTGCTGGACGAGCCGCAGGTCGCCGCGCTGCGTGAAGCCTTGGCACCCGAGAAATTGTTGGAACTTTATGGCTTGGCCAAGCAATCGCTGCTGACCGGCGCCGACCTGCTGCGCGACGGCTGGCAGAAAAGGGACCCCGCCGAGATCAAGACCGCTGCGCACCGCCTGGCGGGTGTCGCGCGCAATTTCGGCTGTCTGGCGCTGGGAAAATGCGCCGCCCGCATCGAAGACGCCGCCAAGGCCGGCACCACCGGCGAGGATCAGCGGCCCGCTTTCGAAGCGCTGCTGACCGCCTCGCTGTCAGCCTTGCCCACCGATCGGTAATCGACAATGGGACATAAGAGCCTGACCCCAAACCGCTCCAGCGCCGCATCTGCGTCGTTGCTGCGCTGCTCAAATCCTCACGTAGCCCAGCTACGCTGCGGTTTTGCGCTGCTCGCGCCTAGCATCTACGGCACTGGTCCGGGTTTCGGGTCAGGCTCTAAGGAAATGTGTTATATCATTAACGTTTCTTATGACATTGTTCATATTCTTTGCTGAAATTCATATAAAAATCGCACAATCGGATTCCCGCCGGCATGTTTGACCTGATCATCACTCTATCCATCACGGTCATCGCCGCGGCCCTGGCGACTTTTGCCGCCATGCGCCTGTGGTTCCGCTGGCACAGCCGCAAGTCGGCGGCCCATCCGCCGGCCCTGCGCATGGCGCTGGACATGTCGCGCGAGGCGCTGATCGCCTGCCGCGACGATCGTATCCTGCACATCAACACCGCCGGCCTGCGCCTGCTGGGCGAGAACGCCGCCAGTGCGATCGGCCAGACCGTCACCAATTACATCCATCCCGACTATCAGGTGCTGTGCGCCGACAGCTTCGAGGCGCTGCTCGACGAAGAGACCGCCACCCCGGCCAAGCTGGTGCAGTCCTCGGGGCGGGTGCTCGACGTGCAGATCACCGCCTGGCGCTCGCCCGACGAAACCGCCGACGTTCTGGTCAGCTTGCGCGACATTTCCGACCTGATGCGCGCCAACCATAATGTCGCGGCCCAGCTCAAACGCCTCAATTCGATCCTGGATACGGCGCTCGACGCCATTATCGTCAGCGACCAGAACGGCCTGATCGAGACCTTCAACAACGCCGCCAGCGCCATGTTCGGCTTCGATCCGCGCGAAGTGCTGGGCAAGCCGCTTGGCACCCTGTTCGTCGATCCGGTTCTGGCCCGCACCGCCTCGGCAATGGCGCTGACGGCGCGGCGCAAGGACGGCTCGACCTTCCCCGCCGAAATGTCCCTGTCGGCCTGCCAGCTCGACGACCGGCTGCTGTCCACCGCGCTGATCCGCGACGTGACCGAACGTCGCATGATCGAGAACCACCTCGCCCACGCCGCCACCCATGACAGCCTGACCAGCCTGCCCAACCGCAATCTGCTGCTCGAACGCCTGCAGGCGGCCATCGCCGGCAGCGCGCGCTCGGGCAAGATCCTGGCGCTGTGGTTCTTCGACCTCAACGGCATCAAGACCGTCAATGACGTGATGGGCCATGCCGCAGCGACCAGCTGCTGATCGCGGTGGGCCAGCGCATGACCGAGATGACCGGCTCGGACGGCATGGTCGCCCGCTTCGGCGGCGACGAATTCGCGGTGATCGCCAACGGCTTCTCGTCCGAGACCGAGGTCGGCCCGGCGGTCGCGGCCTTCCTGCGCCAGCTGTCGCGTCCCTTCACCCTGATGGGCCGCGAAGTGACGGTGACCGCCAATGTCGGCATCGCCGTCTATCCCAAGCATTCCACCACCGCGTCCGAACTGCTGCTGGACGCTTCGGCGGCGATGATGTTCTCGAAGGTGGCGGGCCGCAGCCAGTTCCGTTTCTTCGATCCGATCATGCACCGCCAGTCGGAAGAGCGCCTGACCCTGGAAAGCGAGCTGCGGCGCGGTATCGACCGCGACGAATTGCTGCTGCATTACCAGCCGCAGGTCGACATCCGCACCGGACGCATCGTCGGCCTGGAAGCGCTGGTGCGCTGGCTGCATCCGACCCGCGGGCTGGTGCCGCCAGGCCAGTTCATCCCGATCGCCGAGCAGACCGGCCTGATCGTGCCGCTGGGCGAATGGGTGCTGCGGCGGGCCTGCATGGATCTGAAGCGGATGGAGAAGATGGGCATCGATAGCGTGCGGGTCGGCGTCAATGTCTCGCCGCACCAGTTCGAGCGCGACATCGTCGGCGCCATGCGCCAGGCTCTGACCGACAGCGGCGTGACGCCGCATCTGATCGACGTCGAGATCACCGAAAGCACCCTGATCAACGACCCGGAACGGGTGATCGAGGATCTGACCCAACTCAAGGCGCTGGGCATCCATATCTCGCTGGACGATTTCGGCACCGGCTTCAGCTCGCTGTCCTATCTGAAGCGCTTCCCCGCCGACACGCTGAAGGTCGACCGTTCCTTCGTCATCGAACTGGCCGAGAACCCCAAGGACGAGGCGATCGCCAACGCCATCATCGCCCTGGCCCATTCGATGGGCATGACCGCCCTGGCCGAGGGCGTCGAGGAAATGGCGCAGTACGAAGTGCTGCGCCTGGCCGATTGCGACGTGGTTCAGGGCTATCTGTTCAGCACTGCGATGTCGTTCGACGACGTCGTCGTCCATCTGCAGCGTGGCACGCTTCTTTTGCCGGAAAACGCCGAAGCGGCGGCGCACTGAATCTGGAGTTTAGAGCTCGCTCGACATATGGGCGGCGTCCACCAGTTCGTGTATGCCGCATTCCGCCTTGGCCTTTCCGGCCCAGCGGCCGTCGCGCGGCCCCTCGCCCGGCAGCGCCGCGCGCGAGCACGGCCAGCAGCCGACCGAGCGGAAGCCCTGGGCCGCCAGGGGATGGGCCGGCAGGCCGCGGCTTTCGAAATGCTGGCGGATCTCGTCTTCGCTCCAGCGCGCCAGCGGACTGACCTTGATGATGTCCATCGATCCGCGCTCGAAGGTCGAGAGCGTCGCCCGGTTGGCGCCGTGGAAGCGTTTGCGGCCGTCGGCCAGCACCGAGAAGCCCTGGGCGGCCCGCTGCAACGGCAGCACCTTGCGCAGATGGCAGCAGCGGTCGGTATCGCTGCGCCACAATTCCTCGGCTTCGGTCAGCTCGGCGTCGGAGGGGAGGATCTGCCGGATATTGGTCAGGCCGAGATGGGCCTCGAGCTGCGCCTTGTAGGCGTGCGTCTCGTCATACAGCTCGTTGGTGTCGAGGAAGATCACCGGGATCGCCTTGTCGACCGAGGCGACCAGATCGAGCAGCACCGCCGATTCGATGCCGAACGAGCTGATCACGCCGAAACGGTCGCCGAACTCCTCACGCAGGGCCGCGATCAGCTCGGCGCCGTCGCGGTGTCCGTGGCGGGCCCGCAGGCCACCCAGAGTATCGGGCGTAACGGCTGGCGCCCGATCCTCGGAGGCGTGAAACGACGACCCCGAGGGTGCGGGGTAGGCTACCCCGCTGTTTATCTCACCGTCGTTCATTCGGCGGCGTCCGCCGTGACCACCCCTTTGGAGAGGACCGAACGCACGCTGTCGAGATAGACCGCCGCCGCTTCGCGCAGCGGCTCGACAGGGCCGCCGGCGAGGGCACGCTCACGCGCGGCCAGGGCGTCCTTGAAGGCCACCACCGCCGCCGCGCCGTTGGGCAGGCTGAGCGCCTGGGCCTGGGCGAACAGAGTGTCGGGCTCTTCCTCGCCGGTGGTCATCTGGTTGCCCAGATGCAGCAGGCGGCGGGCGCCGAAGGCCAGGGCCTGGGTCGCCACCCCCGCCGCCTGGGCGCCATCGCCGAGCAGCAGCCAGCGGTCGACCTGGATCAGGGCGTCATCGGCAAAATTGGCCAGGATGTCGTCCGAGGCGAACGGAGCCGCGCATTCGCCGCGCAGCGCCGGGGCGCCCTTGAACTCGTCCTGATCGCCCCAATCGAGGAACTTGCGGCCGTTCTCTTCGCTCTGCAGCGGCGCCAGCACGGCATTGATGCCGTCCTTGCCGAGACGCTCGCCCCACTGGCGCACGGTCTCGTTGGCGAGCTTGCCCTCGGCATAGGCATGGCGCAGCAGGCGCAACGCGACCGGCGCCAGGCCGGCGGGAATGATCGGACCCGAGATGCCGGCCATCTGCGGCGCGGCACCCAGGCGGGCCTCGCCGCCGATATGGATCTGATAGTGCGGGGCCGGCTGGCCGTCGATCTTCTTGGCCAGGCCATGGAAGCCGAAATCGCCGATATGGTGCTGGCCGCAGCTGTTCTGGCAGCCCGAGATGCGCACCGAGACGCCGCGCGCGGTGGCGTCGGTGGCGGCCTCGGCCAGGACGGCATGGGCAAAGCCCGGCGAATTGGTGATGCCGATGCGGCAGGTGGTGGTGCCCGGGCAGGACACCACGTCGGTGCTGTCGGCGGCGCTGGACGGAACCTCGATGTTCAGCGACTTCAGCACCTCGACCACATGGGCCAGATGCTCGGCCGAGACGTCGGGGATCACCAGATTCTGGTCGCGGGTGACGCGCACCTCGTCGATGCCGATCTCGGTGGTCAGCGCGGCCAGGCGGTCCAGCACGTCCGAGGACAGGTTGCCCAGCACCGGATTGCCGACCACGGCATAGCGGCCGTCATGCTGCTCGACCACGCCCATCGGGGTGCGCTCGACGGCGGCTTCACCGGGCTGGCGCCAAACCAGTTTTTCCCAGGGGCGCTGCGGCAGGGCCAGCAGGCGCTCGAACTCTTCCTGGAACAGAGCGGTGAACTTCTCAGGCCCGAAGCGCTTCACGACGAACTTGATGCGCGCCTGGTTGCGGTTGACGCGGTCGGAATAGCGCTGATGGATGCGGGCCAGCGTCTCCATGACGGTGGGAAGCTGTTCCTCGGTGACGAAGGTCAGCACCTCGGTGGCCGGCTGCGGTTGGCTGCCCAGGCCGCCGCCGACGAAGACGCGGAAGCCCTTCTTGCCGCCCTTTTCGACCGCGACCAGACCGAGGTCATGGAAGCCGACGCCGGCGCAATCGGTGGCGCAGCCCGACACCGCCGCCTTGACCTTGCGCGGCATGTTCTGCACCAGCGGCTGCCTGATCCAGGCGGTCGCCAATTGCTGGGCGACTTTGCCGGCATCGACATGCTCGCGCGGGCAATTGCCCGACAGGGCGCAGGCGGTGATGTTGCGGAAGGTGTTGCCGCAGGCCTCACGCGTCGTCATGCCGTTGCTGTAGAGGAACTCCAGGGCCTCGGCGGTGCGCTCGAGCGGCACGAAATAAGCTTGGATGTCCTGGCGGGTGGTGATGTGCGCATCGCCCTGGCAGAAGCGGCGGTTGAACTCGGCCAGCGTGGTCAGCCAGTTACGCTCCAGCACGCCGCCGGGGATCTTGATGCGCACCATCTGCACGCCGGCCTGCTTCTGGCCGTAGACGCCGAAGCGGGTGCGGAAGCCCGTCCATTTGTCTTCGTCCCAGTCGCCGCCCAATCGGTGGGCGAGCCCTACACGGTATTCATCGAGATCGGACAGGCTGACGAGAGGCTCGGAAATCGGCGCGGAGGGAACGGCAACGGTCACAACAGACCTCTTTTCGTAAAACACATGAATTTTGTGTGATAAAATTCTATTTCACGAAAACTAATGCAACCAATTGCCCAGGTCAAATGAATCCGCCTGTTTTATTGGCAGAGTCAGTATAGCTATTTAGTAGATTAATAAACGACGATCAGATCGCGTGATCGATCGGCGTCTCGGGGTCGAGCAACGAGGTGCCCTGCCAGGAATCCCGCAGAAAGAAACGGGCTTGGCGCGGCCATATGAGAACCTGCTGGCCGATCTTCAGGCCCAGCTCGGCATGGCGCTGGCGCGAAATCTCGGCCTCCAGCACCTGCTCACCCAACAATAATTCAACCCTGACCAGCGGCCCGAGAATGGATATGTGGCGGACTTCGGCCTGCGCCCCGGCCCCCTCGCCCATTTTCGACAGCAGCAGGTCATGCGGCCGCACGAAGGCCAGGCCGGCCGCTTCCTGCACGCCGGCATAGGCCGACGCCGGCAGGGTCAGGCTGCCGATCTGGGCGACGCCGTCGCGGATGTGGCATTCCAGCGAATTGACGTTGCCGAGGAACTGATAGACGAAGGGCGTGGCCGGGCTGTCATAGATCTGGGTCGGCGTGCCGGCCTGCTCGATGCGGCCCTTATTCATCACCACCACGCGGTCGGCGACGTCCAGCGCCTCCTCCTGATCGTGGGTGACGAACACGCCGGTGATCTTCAGCTCGTCATGCAGATTGCGCAGCCAGCGCCGCAGCTCCTTGCGCACGCGGGCATCGAGCGCGCCGAACGGCTCGTCGAGCAGCAGCACCTTGGGCTGGATCGCCAGCGCGCGGGCCAGGGCGACGCGCTGGCGCTGGCCGCCCGACAATTGCGACGGATAGCGCTCGGCCAGACCGCCCAGCTGCACCATTTCGAGCAGATGGCGCACGCGGTCGCCGATCTCCTCCTTCGACAGCCGGCCCGGGCCGCGGCGCACCGTCAGGCCGAAGGCCACATTGTCGAATACGGTCATATGGCGGAACAAGGCGTAGTGCTGGAACACGAACCCGACCCGGCGGTCGCGTACCGACACATTCGTGGCATCGCCGCCATCGAACAGAACCTGCCCGGAATCGGGAAATTCGAGGCCCGCCAAAATGCGCAGCAGCGAAGTCTTGCCCGAACCGGACGGACCAAGCAAAGCGACGAGTTCGCCCTCTTTGATCTTCAAAGAGACATCGCTCAGCGCCGGAAACCCGCCAAAAGTCTTATGAACGTTTCTTATGTCGATCATCATGCGGCGAGTTCCTTGGCATAGCGCCATTCAAAGAAGGTCTTCACCGCCAGCGTCACCAGCGCCAGCATGGCCAGCAGCGAGGCGACCGCGAAGGCGGCGACCATGTTGTATTCGTTGTAGAGAATCTCGACCTGCAGCGGCATGGTCGTGGTGCGGCCGCGGATATGGCCCGACACCACCGACACCGCGCCGAACTCGCCCATGGCGCGGGCGTTGCACAGCAGCACGCCGTAGAGCAGGCCCCATTTGACATTGGGCAGGGTGACCCGGCGGAACACCTGCCAGCCATTGGCGCCCAGGGACACCGCCGCCTCCTCGGCTTCGGTGCCCTGCTCCTCCATCAGCGGGATCAGTTCGCGCGCGACGAAGGGGAAGGTGATGAACAGGGTCGCCAGAACGATGCCCGGCAAGGCGAAGATGATATGGATGCCATGGTCGCGCAGCCACGGGCCCAGCCAACCCTGCAGCCCGAACACCAGCACATAGATCAGGCCGGCGATCACCGGCGACACCGAGAAGGGCAGATCGATGATGGTGGTCAGCAGGCTCTTGCCGCGGAAATCGAACTTCGCCACGCACCAGGCGGCGCAGATGCCGAACACCAGATTGACGGGCACGCAGATCGCCGCCACCACCAGGGTCAGCCAGATCGAAGACAGGGTGTCGGGCTCGGTCAGGGCGTCGAGATAGGCGCCCAGGCCCTTGCTCAACGCCTCGCCGAACACCACCACCAGCGGCGCAAACAGGAACAGCAGCAGGATTATCGCCGCGACCAGGGTCAAACCAATGCGTACGGCGCGCGACTCCAAAAGAGGATTAAGGCGTGTGCTCATCGTCCGGCCAACCGTGTCTGGTGCCACTTCTGGGCGCTGTTGATCACCAGCAGCATCGCGAAAGCGGCCACCAGCATCACCGTCGCGATCGCGGACGCGCCGGCATAGTCGTACTGCTCGAGCTTGGTGACGATCATCAGCGGGGCGATCTCCGACACGCCGGGCATGTTGCCGGCGATGAAGATCACCGAGCCGTATTCCCCCAGCGCCCGGGCAAACGCCAGCGCGAACCCGGTCACCAGCGCCGGCAGGATGGAGGGCAGGATGACGTAGGTGAAGACCTGCCAGCGGTCGGCGCCCAGCGATACCGCCGCCTCCTCATGCTCGTCCTCGAGATCCTGCAGTACCGGCTGCACGGTGCGGACGACGAAGGGCAGGCCGATGAAGATCATCGCCAGCACCACGCCGAGCGGGGTGAAGGCGGCCTTGATTCCGATGCTCAGCAGCGCCTTGCCCAGAACCCCCTTGGGCGCATAGAGCGCGGTCAGCGCCACGCCCGCAACCGCCGTGGGCAGGGCGAAGGGCAGGTCGACCAGCGCGTCGACCAGCTTGCGGAAGGGAAAATCGTAGCGCACCAGCACCCAGGCGACGATCAGCCCGGCGATCACATTGAACACGGCCGCAATCAGTGCTCCGCCGAAGCTGAGGCGATAGGACGCCATCACCCGCGGGCTGAAGGCAGCGGCGATGAACTGGTCCCAGGTCAGACCGGCCGAGCGCAGGAAGAGCGCGGAGATCGGCACCAGCACGATCAGCGCGGCGGCGAACAACGTCACTCCGAGCGTCGGCCCGAAGCCTGGAATTACTGGCGATTTGACTGACATTTACTGTCTCGCGGCGCCCATGATCTGGTCGAAGATAGCACCGTCGGTGAAGTGGGTCTGCTGCGCTTTCTGCCATCCGCCGAGATCGGCGATATTGACCAGGGTCATGGCGGGAAAGCGATCCTTCACCTTGGCGGCGACCGCCGGATCGGTCGGGCGGTAGAAATGCTTGGCCGCCAGCTCCTGAGCCTCGGGGCTGTAGAGATGTTTCAAATATTCCTCGGCCTCGGCGCGAGTCTTATGGCGGTCGACCACCTTGTCGATCACCGCCACCGGCGGTTCGGTCAGGATCGACAGGCTGGGGCGCACGATCTGGAAATCATCCTTGCCGAAGGATTGCTCGGCCATCAGAGCCTCGTTCTCCCAGGCCAGCAGCACGTCGCCCAGACCGCGCTGGACGAAGCTGGTGGTGGCGCCGCGCGCGCCGGAATCCAGCACCGGGACATTCTTGAACAAGGCGGTCATGAAGGCGCGGGTCTGTTTCTCGTCATGGCCGAATTTGGCGTCGGCATAGGCCCAGGCCGCCAGATAGTTCCAGCGCGCCCCGCCCGAGGTCTTGGGATTGGGGGTGATCACCGCAACACCCGGCTTGACCAGATCGTCCCAATCCTTGATGTGCTGCGGGTTGCCCTTGCGCACCAGGAACACGATGGTCGAGGTGTAAGGCGAGCTGTTGTTGGGCAGGCGGCCCTGCCAGTCGGCGGGCAGCAATCCGGCATGCTCGGCGATGGCGTCGATGTCATAGGCCAAAGCGAGCGTCACCACATCGGCTTCCAGCCCGTCGATCACCGAACGCGCCTGCTTGCCCGAACCGCCATGCGACTGGGCGATCTTCACGGTCTGGCCGGTCTTGCCCTTCCAATAGGCCGAGAACAGCGCGTCATAGTCCTGTTAGAACTCGCGGGTCGGATCATAGGAGACATTGAGCAGCTCGGCGGCGCCGGCACCGGTAGCCAGCAGAAAAGCGAGAAGGGCGGCGAGCAGCGGTCTCATGGCGAAATCCCATTAATACATCAATTTGGTGTCTTAATCGCCGATATACTCACATGCGCATGTTGTTACGGTCAAGCCAGGGAAATTTCAATCAATCTGCAAAATCGAATGATTTGACAATTACAATGCGTTGGATCGATTGAACGAAGAATGAGATCTTCCGGTCAACCCTTTCAAGGATGACTGCCATGAATACCGCCGCCGCACCTTCGGTTCCCTTCACTTCCCGCCTCCCCAGCATCGTGCCTGGCGTAGCGCTCTGTATCGCCGTCACTCTGGTGGCGATGGGATTGGAGACCCTCGAAACCCGCCTGTTCGGCAATGCCTGGCTGGAATCGCTGGTTCTGGCCATCCTGGTCGGCACCGCGGTCCGCACTGCCTGGACGCCCAGCCACACCTGGCACCGCGGCATCGATTTCTCCGCCAAATTCCTGCTGGAATGCGCCGTCGTGCTGCTGGGCGCCTCGGTCAGCGCTTCGATGATCGCCGCGGCCGGAACCGCCTTCCTGGTCGGCATCGGCGCCGTGGTGCTGATGGCGATCGCGGCCAGCTACGGCATCGGGCGCCTGGTCGGCCTGCCGCGCCGCATGGCCATCTTGGTCGCCTGCGGCAATTCGATCTGCGGCAATTCGGCCATCGCCGCGGTTGCTCCGGTGATCGGCGCCGACAGCGACGACGTCGCCACCTCGATCGCCTTCACCGCCGTGCTCGGCGTCGCCACCGTGCTCGGCCTGCCGCTGATCGGCGTCGCCCTGCACATGACATCGATCCAATATGGCGCCCTGGCCGGACTGACCGTCTATGCCGTGCCGCAGGTGCTGGCCGCGGCTGCGCCGATGGGTGCGGCCGCGATCCAGCTCGGCACCCTGGTCAAGCTGATCCGCGTCCTGATGCTGGGCCCGGTCTGCCTGCTGCTGTCGATCGGCACCAGCACCCTCCGCGAAGAGACCGACGAGCCCGAGCCGATGGTCACCGCCGGCGACCGCCCGAAGGCCGGCCTGCCGCCCCTGCATCGCCTGGTGCCCTGGTTCATCGTCGGCTTCCTGGCCCTGGTCGCCCTGCGCTCGATCGATGCGCTCCCCACCGCCGCCCTGCCTCCGATCGCCAAGGCCGCCAATCTGCTGACGGTGGTGTCGATGGCCGCCCTGGGCCTGGGCGTCGACATCCGGGTGGTCGCCAAGGCCGGTCCGCGGGTGATCTTCACGGTGACCGCGTCGCTGGTCGTGCTGGGCGCCATCAGCTATGCACTGATCACGGCTCTCAATCTGGCATAAAGCTCAAGGTTCTGGCATCGTCCTTCCTGCCATGACCTTGGAACAATTGCGGATCTTCGTAGCGGTGGCGGAACGGGAACATGTGACCCGGGCCGCCGCCGATCTCCATCTGACCCAATCGGCCACCAGTGCCGCCGTCGCCGCATTGGAAAGCCGCTACGCCACCAAACTGTTCGACCGTGTCGGCCGCCGCATCGAATTGACCGAAGCCGGCCGCCTGTTCCTGACCGAAGCCCGCGCCGTGCTGGCCCGGGCGCAAGCCGCCGAAACCCTGCTGACCGATCTGGCCGGCCTCAAGCGCGGCGCCCTGTCGCTGGCCGCCAGCCAGACCGTCGGCAATTACTGGCTTCCCCCGGTCATGCAAGCCTATCGCGAACGCCATCCCGGCGTGGCGCTGAGCCTGCGCATCGGCAATACCGAGCAGGTGTCGCAATGGGTGCACGATACCAGCGCCGACATCGGCCTGATCGAGGGCGAGATCGACGACCCCACTTTGTCGGTCACCCAATTCGCCGAGGACGAGATGGTGCTGGTGGTCGGACGCAGCCATCCCTGGGCCGGACGGACTTCGGTGGCGCCGGGCGAATTGCCGCACACGCAATGGGTCTTGCGCGAACCCGGCTCGGGCACCCGCTCGATCTTCGAAAGCTGGCTGAGCGCGGCGGGCCTGGCGCCGTCCCTCCTGCCGATCGCGATGGAGTTCCCGTCCAACGAGGCGATCCGCGGCGCCATCGAAGCCGGTGCCGGCGCCACGGTGATTTCCCGGTTGGTGGCGGATGGCGGCCTGCGCGCCGGCAGCCTGGTCCAGGTCGGGCTAGACCTGCCCAAGCGCCGCTTCTATCGTCTACGCCACAAGGAACGGCATCTCACCCATGCCGAGCGCGCATTCGCGGCCCTACTCTCCGAAGCTTGACGCAGCGCGCAAAATCCCGCTTGGTGAACCCATCATGACTGAGACTGTAGATCTCGCGGCCCAGATCTTCGGCGAGGGCCCGCCGGTAATTCTGTTGCACGGCCTGTTCGGCTCGCAGCGCAATTGGGGCGGCATCATCCGCGCCTTGGCCTCCGACGTCCGTATCCACGGCCTCGATTTGCGCAACCATGGCGAATCGCCCTGGGCCGACAGCATGACCTATGACGACATGGCCGCCGACGTGGCGCGCTATATCGAGACGATCGGCGACGGCCCGGTCACCCTGCTGGGCCATTCGATGGGCGGCAAGGTCGGCATGCGCCTGGCCCTGACCCGGCCCGAGCTGCTGTCGCGCCTGATCGTCGTCGACATCGCCCCGGTCTCGTATCACAACGAGCATTATTCCGATTACGTCCTGGCGATGCAGAACCTGCCGCTGGGCGAGATTTCGCGCCGCGCCGAGGCCGACGCCGCCCTCAAAGCCGCCATCCCGGACGATTCCTTGCGCGCCTTCCTGCTGCAGAACATGGTCAGTGACGGCGGACACTTCCGCTGGCGGATAAACCTGGCCAATATCGGCGCCAACATGAAATCCCTCATCGCGTTTCCCGACAGCGAGGCCTCGTTCGCCGAGCCGACCTTCTTCCTGGCCGGCGAGCGCTCGAACTATATCCGGCCGCGCGACAATGACGCGATCCAGCGGCATTTCCCCGATTCGGAGATCCAGGTGATCGCCGATTCCGGCCATTGG
>JAJPHO010000071.1 GCA_021325215.1 Alphaproteobacteria bacterium | reverse complement strand
GCGAGGTGATCGAACACCTCGCCAATCTGCCGCAGCCGACCATCGCCGTGATCGAAGGGCAGTGCTGCACCGGGGCGCTGGAGCTGGCCCTGGCCTGCGATCTCATCGTCGCCGCCGAGACCGCGCGCTTCTCCGAAGTCTATTCGCGCTGGGGCCTGACGCCGATCTGGGGTCTGAGCTTGCGCCTGCCGCGCCGCGTCGGCTCGACCCGGGCGCGCGAGATCATGTTCACCTGCCGGACTTACGACGGGCGCCGCGCCGAACAGATCAATCTGGCCAATTATTGCTTCGCCGATGACCGCCTCGAAGAAGAGGTGGAGCTGCTGGCCGCCGATATCCTGGCGAATTCCTGGTATTCCAATCAGGTCTGCAAGCGGGTATTGATCGAGACCGACGCCCTGCCGCTGCACGAGGCACACGGACTCGAGATCTTCAAGAATGAGGGTCTGGCCCCCGATGCCGAGCAGCGGCTGACGGCGTTTCTGGATCGCAAGAAGACCGTTTGACCGCTCCGCTTCGCCTGCTGATAGCCACACTCTGCCTGCTGCCCGCCGCCGTCCTCGCCGATGAGGACGAGGATTGGGCGGTGCATGGCCAGGCGACGGCGGTGGTGCAGTGGCATCCCGCCTTTTCCGCCGAGTATAACGGTCCGCACAGCCTCGATCCCAAGGATCAGGGCAATGAGACCGCCGACGCGACCCTGTCTGCCGGCACGCGGCTGTGGACCGGCGCCGAGGCCTGGGCCGACGTCGAGCTGGACCAGGGTTTCGGACTGTCGGACACGCTGGGCGTGGCCGGTTTTCCCAGCGGCGAGGCCTATAAGGTCGGCGAGCACCGCCCCTATTTCCGCCTGCCGCGCGCCTTCATCCGCCAGACCGTCGATCTCGGCGGGGAGGGCGATGCGGTGGAATCGGATTCCAATACCTTGGCCCGCAGCAGCACGGCGGACCGGCTGGTGATTACCGCCGGCAAGTTCAGCGTCGTCGATGTGTTCGACACCAACCGCTACGCCCATGATCCGCGCGGCGATTTCTTGAATTGGGCGATCATCGACCTGGGCACCTTCGATTACGCCGCCGATGCCTGGGGCTTCACCTATGGCGCGGCCGCCGAGCTGACCCTGGGCGACTGGACCGGGCGGCTCGGCGTGTTCGACGGCTCGACGGTTCCCAACGATAAGGCGCTCGACCCCAAGCCGTTCGACCAGACCCAGGAGGTGGTCGAGATCGAACACCGCCAGCGCCTGTTCGATCGCGAAGGCAAGGTGAAGCTGTTGGCCTTTCTGACCGAGGCGCGCTTGGGCTCCTATGACGACGCCATCGCCCTGGCCCGCGCCACAGGCGGAACGCCGGACACGGCTCTGGTGCGCAAGATGCGCGACAAAGCGGGGGTGGGGATCAATCTCGAACAGCCGTTGGACGACGATCTAGGCGTGTTTTTGCGCGCCGGCGCCACCCAGGGGAACGACGAGGTTTACGAATTCACCGAGATCAACCGCACGCTGTCCTTCGGCGCCAGTCTGGCCGGTCCGGCCTGGGACCGGCCCGACGACCGTATCGGCAGCGCGCTGGCCTTCAACGGCTTGTCGGAGGCGGCCAAACGGTACCTCCAGGCCGGCGGCGAGGGGGTTCTGATCGGCGACGGGCAATTGACCAATTCGGCCGGCGAGATGATCTGGGAAAGCTATTACAGCTTTGCCCTGGCCGAGGGCTTCGCGGTCTCCGCCGACTACCAGCTGGTCAACCATCCGGCCTATAACCGCGACCGCGGTCCGGTCTCCGTGCTGGCGGCTCGGGCGCATCTGCAGTTCTGAGCCGTCCGGCATCGCTTACGGAAATTCTACGCTTTCCTGTCTCGATTTTTTACGCGGTGCGGAACCATCATCCGGCCATGAGCGAAATCATCGGATTCATATTGGATT
The DNA here is from genome assembly GCA_021325215.1 of Alphaproteobacteria bacterium. Classification (GTDB taxonomy): domain Bacteria; phylum Pseudomonadota; class Alphaproteobacteria; order Rhodospirillales; family Magnetospirillaceae; genus JAJPHO01. The sequence goes on along the minus strand of JAJPHO010000071.1, from coordinate 155,638 downwards.
TCAGCATCCCGCTCGGGGTGATCCTGGCGGCCTCGCTGGCCTTCGCCTGCTATCTCGACAGCAAGCCGCACGCGCCTGCGGTCCGCCGGGTCCGGCGCTTCTGACGCGCGTCGATTTGTGTTGCAAGCGCCCGGCCTCTCGCGTAACTCCGCCGCATGGGCGTGATCATAAGCCAAGCCGTCGCCTTGCTGGTCGTGGCCAGCCTGGTCGCTATCGCCGCGCGGCGCCTCCGGCTGCCTTACACCGTCGGGCTGGTGCTGGCCGGGATCGCCTTGTCCTTTTCGGGTGTCGGGGCGGGTGCGTCGCTTACCCACGATCTCATCTACCTCGTGATATTGCCCCCGCTGCTGTTCGAGTCGGCGTTGGGAATTCCTTGGCAGGAGTTCCGCCGCGACGCGGTGCCGGTGGTGGCCCTGGCGACGCTCGGCGTGGTGATGGCGGCGGCGATCGTCGCCGCCGGGATGGTCCGGTTTCTCGGTTGGCCGACGCATCCGGCCCTGGTCTTCGGCGTCCTGATCGCGGCGACCGATCCGGTGGCGGTAATCGCCATGTTCAAGACCATCAGGGTCCCGGGCCGAAGCCGCCTGATCGTCGAGGCCGAAAGCCTTCTCAATGACGGCGTTGCAGCCGTCCTGTTCGGCATGGTGCTGGCCTGGAATGGCGGAGAGGCGCCGGCGGCGCTTGCCGCGAGCCAGGATATGGCAATCACCGTCGGTGGCGGAATCCTGGTCGGGGTGGTCTGCGCCATTGCCGCGCTGGCGCTGGCCGGACGCACCGCCGATCATCTGGTGGAAACCGTGCTGACGGCGGCGACGGCTTACGGATCGTTTCTCGCCGCCGAGCATCTGCATGTTTCCGGCGTGCTGGCGACGGTGAGCGCCGGCATGGTGATGGGCCGGCTCGACCTGCCCTGGCTCGGCAAGACGCGGATCTTCTCATCCTGTATCATCACGCCGCGCGGCCGCGAATTTCTCAAGCCGTTCTGGGAATTCGCGGCTTTCGTCGCCAATTCCGTGGTCTTCCTGCTGATCGGCCTGGCGGTGCCGGGCGGGAAGGTGCTCGATTCCGGGGCTTTCGCGATCCTCGCCACGATCGGCCTCGTTCTGGCCGCCCGGGCGGCGTCGGTCTATGGAATTGCCCTGGCTTTCCGCCGCACCCGCTGGACGATGCCATTCTCCATCCAGCACATTCTCTGGTGGGGCGGGCTGCGCGGCGCCCTGGTACTGGCGTTGGCGCTGTCGCTGCCGCGCGAGCTGGACAAGCGTCAAGACATCATCGCGATGACCTTCGCCGTGGTGGTTTTCTCCATCGTCGTGCAGGGGCTTTCCATGCCGGCTCTGCTGAACAGGCTCGGCGCCAAAGCCGAGCAGAAGTGACGCCCCGGCGGAAATTTACGCCCTCCTTACGGCCCGTTTATTTCCTTAGCGCAAAGCCGCATCGACCTTAGCGGCCCCTCCGGTCCACTGTCCCGCCCATCGAACCCATCATAGAGGGACACATGTTTCGCAAATTCGCGATCCCGGCCGCTTTCGCCGTCGGGGTCATCGGCTTTTCCGGCTCCGTCCAGGCGGCCACCGGGGACGCCTCATGCGACCCGTACAAGGATTATTCCTGTCTCGACGCCTATCTGGGCGACGGAATCCTCGAGCGCATCGCCAATTATTACAAGCTGGAATGGGGCCAGGACTCGGCGCCGACCGATCCCAACGCGCCGCCGTCGCGCCGCGAGGGATGGCCGGGCGCGGCGGCCACCAGTTCGCCGATGCCCTATACCGAATGGCCGACCGGCGCCACCACCAGCATCGGCGTCAGCCTTCCCAACGCGGTCGACAGCCCCTTGATGGTCGGCATCGCCAACACCTCGGCCGGCCATTGGATGCAGGACAACCACATTCAGGTCTATGGCTGGATCAATCCCGGCATGAATCTGTCGAGCAATTCGACCCGTCCGGGCGGCAATGCGCCGATCGCCTATGCCTATACCCCGAACACGGCGGAACTCGACCAGGCCGTCCTCTATGTCGAGCGTGTGCCCGATACGGTACAGACCGATCATATCGACTGGGGCTTCCGCCTGTCGGCGATCTATGGCGAGAATTACCGCTATACCAACGCCTACGGCATCGCCAGTTATCAGTTCAACAAGGATAACAACGTCAACGGCTACGATTTCCCCATGGTCTATGGCGAAGTCTATGTCCCGTGGGTCGCCGACGGCCTGATGATCCGCTTCGGCCGCTACATCTCGATCCCCGACATCGAGGCGCAGCTGGCGCCCAACAACATCCTCTACACGCACTCGCTGTCCTATGCGGTGGACAATTACACCAATGAAGGCGTGGTGTTCTCGCTGCAGGCCAACAAGAACTGGATGATCCAGGCGGGTGTGGTCGATGGCACCGAAACGCCGCCCTGGCACAATCAGAACACGGTCACCAACCTGTTCCCCAACCAGCTTTATCCCGGCAAGACCTTTCCAAAGGACCCCGGCAACCAGCCCAGTCTGGTGGCTTGCATCCGTTGGGAAAGCGACAGCGGCGACGACACGGTCTATCCGTGCATCGACGGCATCAATAATGCGAAGTGGGGTTACAATAACCTGCAGTGGCACGGTCTGACCTATTACCACCGCTTCAACGAGCATTGGCACATCGCCAACGAAGCCTATTACATGGACGAGCATGACGTGCCGAACCTGCGGAATCCCACCGCGGTCAACATCTTCAACAGCGGCGGCACGCCGTTCTCGCCGCCCTACATCACCTACAATTCGCCCAACCTGGCCTATTGCAAGAACGCCACCGAGCTCGAGTGCAACGTGCAGTCGGTCGGCGTGGTGTCCTACCTGAACTACACGCCGGACGCGCGGAACAATATCTCGTTCCGTCCGGAGTTCTATTACGATCCCCAGGGCTGGCGTACCGGCACCGGCGCCTTCACCCGCTATTACGAAGTGACTCTCGGCTGGGAGCATTGGCTGTCGCCGCAGATCGAACTCCGTCCGGAGATCTCGTATTGGCAGTCGATCGGGACCCGTGCCTTCAACGGCAACGTGGCCGCGGGTATCCCGGGCAACAAGAACGCGACGACCATGTTCGCCGCGGACGCGATCATTCACTTCTGATCCGTCAGCGCCCCCACCGCCGCTACCCCGGCGATGGGGGCGCCTCTCACTTTCCGGATCGAGTTGGCGTCGATCCCGCCTAAGGCGATCACCGGCAGTTTCGCGCCACGGGCCAGCCGCCGGAACCCAGGCAATCCCAGAGACCTGGCGCCCGGATGGCTGGCCGTGGCGAACACCGGCGAGAGCAGGGCGGCCTCGGCCCCCAGCCGCGCGGCGTGCGACAGCGCCGCGCGGCCATGGGCGGCTGCGGTGAGATGTCCGCCGCGCCGGACCCACAGACGGATACGCGGCGAGGCTTGCTTCGCCAATCCTTCCGGCAGATGCAGCCCGGCCCGCGCTTCCAGCGCCAGGGCGAGATCACCCGCTATCATCAGTTTCAGACGCTTTTCACGGCACAGGACGGCCAGTTTCATCGCCAACGTTGCGCGATTCGGCGCCATGTAGTGGCGGAAGATCACCGTCGATCCCGCCGGCAACCGGGCCGCCATGGCCAAAGGATCGCCGCCTCTCTTCTCGTCGGTTACCGCGACCAGGGCCAATTTGAGGCGCCGGGCCAAGTCTGCTAGGCTCGCCATCGTTTTACCATAGCCCGGAAGCAAGACCCTGACATCCCTGATCGAGCGATATAAGGCCATCAAAGACGCCATTGCCGCCGCCGCCCGCGCCGCCGGGCGCGACCCGGCCGCCGTCGAATTGCTGGCGGTGTCGAAGACCCATCCGGCCGAGCCGGTCGCCGAACTGCTGGCCGCCGGGCACCGCCATTTCGGCGAAAATCGCGTGCAGGAGGCGGCCGGCAAATATCCCGATCTCAAGGCCCGCTACCCCGACCTGCGCCTGCATCTGATCGGGCCGCTGCAGACCAACAAGGTGCGCCAGGCGGTCGAACTGTTCGACATCATCGAGACACTGGACAGGCCTAAGTTAGCTAAAGCCTTGTCCGACGAGATGGCGCGCACCGGGCGCAATATCCCCTGCCTGATCGAGGTCAATATCGGCGCCGAGCCGCAGAAGGCCGGCATCGCGCCGGAGGAGACCGCGGTCTTCCTGCAGTCCTGCCGCACCGAGTGGAAGCTCGATATCGCCGGATTGATGTGCATTCCTCCCGCCGGGGAAGATCCCGAGCCGCATTTCCGCCGCCTGAAATCCCTGGCTGACGATCTCGGCCTCTCGCATCTCAGCATGGGCATGAGCGGCGACTACGAACGCGCCATCGCGTGCGGCGCTGGCGAGATCCGCGTCGGAACCGCTCTGTTCGGGTCGCGGCCATCGCTATGAAAGCCGCCGAGCTGCCCCACGTCGTCGGCGCCGCGCTGCCCCGCTACGGGGTGGCGATCGGCTGCGTCGGCCTGGCCTTGGCTTTCGGCTATCTTCTCGGTCCCGACGTCGAGATCAAGCTCGGGCCCCTGCTGATGATCGCCGCGGTGGTGCTGACCGCGTGGTTCTCGGGCCTCGGGCCGGGCCTGATGGCGGTGATCCTCTCGACCCTGGCGGTCGAGTATTTCTGGACCGAGCCGATCTACAGCTTCGTCATCGTGCGCAACGAGCTGCCCTTGATGATCAGCTTCATCCTGTGCGGCCTGGTCGGTCTGGCCCTCAGCCTGCAGCGCCGCAAGCAGGAGCAGATGTCGGCCGAGAACCAGGCGACGCTGGAACGCCGCGTCGCCGAGCGCACGGTGCAGCTGAAGATCAGCGAAGAGCGCTGGCGCAATCTGTTCGAGACCTCATCGGTCGGCATCGCCCTGACCGAACCGGGCGGCAAGTTCCTGCGCGCCAACCAGGCGCTGCAAAGCATGCTGGGTTATGACGAGGCCTCGCTGCGCCTGATGTCGCTGTCCGACCTGATGGCCGGCGAGGGGGTGGCGGGCCCGCAGGAGCCTGGCGGCGGGCTGGAGGTGCCGCTGCGCAGCGCGGACGGCAGAATCGTGTGGGTCAGCCTGTCGGTCTCGGTGATCCCGGCCAGCGACCGCTCTCCGGCTCTGGCTTCGGCCGTGATCGCGGATATCTCGGCCCGCCGCAGCGCCATCGAGGATTGGCGCCGGGGCCAGGCTGAAGTGGCCAAGGCGACGCGCCTGACCACCATGGGCGTGTTGGCCGCCTCGATCGCGCACGAGGTCAACCAGCCGCTGTCGGGCGTCGTCACCAACGGCCAAGCCGCCGACCGCTGGCTGCGTGCCAGTCCGCCGGACGTGGCGGAAGCCCGCGCCGCCCTGTCGCGCATCGTGCGCGACGGCAACCGTGCGGCCGAGATCATCCGCTCGATCCGCAATATTCTCGATCCGGTCGGCGACGAGCCCAAGCCCCTGTCGGTCAACAAGGTGATCGAGCGGCTGGTGCCGCTGGTGGAAAACGAGCTCGCGGCGCAGAGCATCGGGCTGACCCTCGACCTGGCGCCGGATTTGCCGAAGATCGTCGGCGACGCGGTGCAGCTGCAGCAGCTGGTGCTGAATCTGGTGCTGAACGCGATCGACGCGATGCGCGGCGAGCACGCCGCCGACCGCCGCCTGATCGTGCGGACCCGGCCCGGCGAAGGCGGGGTGGTGGTCAGTATCGAAGATCGCGGCAGCGGCCTGCCCGACATCGATCATGACCGGCTGTTCGAGCCGTTCTATACGACCAAGGCCGAAGGAATGGGCGTCGGGCTGGCGATCTGCCGCACGGTGGTGGAGAGCCATGGCGGGCGGATCTGGGCGGAATCCCCGGCTTCCGGCGGCGCCCGATTCGCTTTTACCTTGCCCGCGGTGGACCAGGGCGGCACTCTGGCCGCGGAAAAGGAAAGCAAGACATCATGACTACAGCCGGAACCATCCTGGTCGTCGACGATGATGCGGCGGTGCGCGAAGCGCTCCACAGCCTGCTTCGTTCGGTCGGCTTCGCCGTAGAACTCTATGGCTCGGTCCCCGAATTCGTCGCCCGGGGCGGTCTGCCCGACACGCCCTGCTGCATGGTGCTCGACATCCGCCTGCCGGGCATGAGCGGGCTCGACTTCCAGAACGAACTGACCCGCCAGAAGGTTGCGCCGCCGATCATTTTCATCACCGGCCATGGCGATATTCCCATGTCGGTGCGGGCGATGAAGGCGGGCGCCATCGAATTCCTCACCAAGCCGTTCCGCGACCAGGACCTGCTGGACGCGATCCATGCCGGCCTCGAGGTCGACCGCAAGCGGCGCGAGGAAAGCCGCGACCTGGCCGATCTGCAGACGCGCTATGCCGCGCTGTCGGGGCGCGAGCAGGAAGTGATGGCGCAGGTGGTGACCGGGCTGATGAACAAGCAGATCGCGGTCAATCTCGGCATCGCCGAGATCACGGTGAAGGTTCACCGCGGACAGGTCATGCGCAAGATGAATGCCCAGTCGGTGGTCGATCTGGCCCGCATGGCCGACCGACTGGGCATCGAACGCGACCCGCAGCTTACCAGGGCATCGGTACGCTGAGCGAGACCAGGGCGGATTCCGATCCGCCGTTCTCGCGGGTAATGCCGGCATTCGAGATGTGGTAGAAGCCGGCGCCGATCCGCCAGTCATTGCTGAAGCGGTAGGCCAGTTCCGCGCCATTGCGGAACTCGAAATGCGAGCCGAGGTTATAGCCGCCGCCGCCATAGCCGCCGATGGCGGTATTCAGCGTCAGGACGATATGCGGCGTCAAATCGATGTCGGCGACGAAGCCGCCATAGCCGTAATAATCGCCGTCGCCAGCCACCAGCAGGCCGACATGCGGGCGGATCTTCCAGATCAGGTCGGTGCCGAAGCGGTAGTCGATGTCGACTTCACCGGTACGGAAATTGTCGCGCAGGGTTTCCCAGGTGCCGGAGCTGATGACGAGCAGCGGATTCTGATCCGCCTTTGCTCCAGGGCCGAACACGGCGCCAGCTGCCAGGGTGGCGGTGATCGCCAGCCCGAGAAAATACTTTTTGGCCATAAGACTGAAATCCCGATCCGCGAAAGATTGGCGCCGATGATAGGCGGAGAATCGGCGTCAGGCTATGACCATCTCGACATTGGCGGGCAGGGCGGCCAGCAATGTCAAAAGATCGTCACGAAGCAGCGCTACGCAGCCTTCGGTCGGGCTGTAACCGGGCCTCGCCACATGCAGGAAGATGGCGCTGCCCAGGCCCGGGACCGGCGGATCGTCATTGTAGCCGAGCGGCACCACCAGATCGTAGCAATCATCGTCGCGCCACATCGTCTCGCAGCGGGCCGGATGGGGCAGGCGGACCGCGCGATTATAGTCGGGATGGGCGGGATCGTCGCACCAGCCGTCATCGGGGCTGATGGCGCCGCGGATCAGCTTGCAGGCGGGGGCGGATAGTTTGTCTGGCCGGTAGAGCAGCTGGCGCAGGGCGAAGCGGCCCAGCGGCGTCGCGCCATCGCCCTCGCGCTTGTCGGCGGTAACCCCGCCTTTTCCCAGCGCGCATCGGAAACGGAATCCCTCGAAACTCAGCCAGCCGGCGGGATCGACGGTGATCTGCTTCACGTGAAACCTCAATGGATCGTGTTAGCGGCCTCGGCTCCGGCAGCCGCGCTGGCCGGCAGATTATCCTGAGTAGCCAGCTTTTGCGCGGCGGCATATTTGTCCAGCCCGGCATTGACCGCCTGGGTGAACCAGGTGGCGTCGGACTGGCTCATGGCGGGCAGGGCCTGGGTCTGGGTGGCGCGGCCGGGAACGGCGCCGGGACCGGTGGTCGGCATCGGCAGGGCGTTCGGGGTGACCTGGGTGCGGCGCATCGGCGGCGCGAAGGAACGGGCCGGCATCGGGCTCAGATTGGCGGGACCGCCGCCGGCGGGAACCGAGGCGGCGACCGCGGCGGCATTGACGGCCGCGGTGCTGTTGGTCGGGGCCGATTCCAGCGTCGGCAGCGGGGTGCGCGGGGTGACGCTGACAGTGGCCGGGGCCGTCTGCATCGGCGCGGCATAAGCGGCGGCGGCGGCTTGCGCGCTCGGGGCACTGGCCTGGGCCAGCTGAACCGGGGCGGCGGTGGCGGCCGGGATGGCGGCGCCGAACACCATATACTGGCCCTGATGGCTGACGCCGGTGCTGTCTGCGGCGACGCTCACGCTGGCGGGAACCTGCTGCTGCTGATTGGACTGGGGCTGTTGCGACGAACCGCCGAACACCATGTAATTGCCCTGGCGGGCCGGGCCGGCGTCGGGCTGAGCCGTCTGCTGCTGGGCGGCCGGCTGGGGTGTCAAAGCCGTCGGGGCGTTGCCGCCGCCCGCGCCGAACACCATGAAATTGCCGGCCTGCACAGGGCCGTTATCCTTGGCCGCGTCGCGGCGGTCATCCTTGCGGTCGTTGCCGCGGGCCGGCAGCGGAGCCAGGTTCTGGGCGGTGATGGCCGGGAGGGGCGCGGTGACGGCCGCGGTCTGCGCTGCCGTCTGCTGGACCTGCTGCTGCTGAACTTGCTGGGTCTGGGCTTCGGCGGCCTGGGCGCTGTCGTCATCGTCTTCCAGGCCGAGCCAGGACAGGATGTTGTCGCCGATCGACTTGCCGCTTTCCGACTTCACGGCCAGATCGGCCAGGGCGCCGACCAGCCCGACCGGACCCATCCACAGCGCGCCGCCGCCGACGTCGGCGACCGCGCCTTCCTCGTCGCCGGTCAGATGGCGGTAGATGGTGTTGATGATCGGGATGTGCTGCAGCGGATTGATGATGTCCAGCACGTCATGGAAGCTGGGGCCGTCCTCTTCATCGAATGCCTTGATCGGGCTCGCCGTCACCGTGACGGTGGGCGTAGCGGCTTGCGCGCTGGCGGCCTGATCGATGGACATGACGAATTCCCCACAAAACTATTCGTGAGGACATACGCAAGTGCCGTGCCAGAGTTCGGGCTAACGATTTCAATGGGTTACGTGTTATGGAAGGGGGTGGAAACGGCCCGTCGGCAGAGATTGCCTAGAACAGATGGCCGCTTCTTGCCGCCTTGGTCGACAGATAGCGGCGGTTATGGTCGTTGGCCGGAAAAATATGGGGAACCCGTTCGGTAACCGCGACGCCATAGCGGGTCAGGCCTTCGACCTTGGCCGGGTTGTTGGTCATCAGGCGGACCTGGCCGATACCCAGCAGGCGCAGCATCTCGACGGCGGGCAGATAGAGGCGCTCGTCATCGTCGAAACCGAGCTGCAGATTGGCGTCCAGCGTGTCGAGCCCGTCATCCTGCAGATTATAGGCGCGCAGCTTGTTGACCAGGCCGATACCGCGCCCTTCCTGGGCCAGATAGAGCAATACCCCGCCGCCCGCCTGGGCGATGGCGGCGATGGCGCCCTTCAGCTGATCGCCGCAATCGCAGCGCAGGCTGCCGAGCAGATCGCCGGTGAAGCATTCGGAATGCAGGCGGGCCAGCACCGGCGCCTCGCGGTCGGGCTGGCCGATCACCAGGGCCAGATGCTCGATGCCGCCATCGGCGGGGCGGAAGGCGACCACCCGGCATTCTTCGGCATCGGCCAGGGGAACGCGGGCCTCGGCGACCCGGCGCAGGGCCAACGCCGATTGTTTGGCATGGTCGAGCACGGCCTGCCCATCCACCGCCAGCATGCCGGCGGGCAGCTGCGAGGCGGGCGAGGTCAGCGCCACCGGCAGCAGGCGGGCATGCTTGACCAGCGCCACCGCCGCTTCGGCCCAGAGCGGGGCCGGGGTGGCGACGACCGAGAGCCCGCCGATCGGACGGCCCGGCGCCAGCGGATCGGCGACCCGGGCGGCCAGCGGCGCGGTCAGCGCCTCGCCGGCGCTTTCGACCAGCACGACCTTGCCCTCGGCGCTCAGGCCCAGGGCTTCGGCGCGGCGCACGCTCATGGCCAGGCGCGGCGCCCCGTCCGAGATTTCCGACAGGCGCTGCAGGCAGGAATCGGTGGTGGCTTCGGCGGCCAGCATCAAGGCGGCCGGCTGTCCTTCGATCGTCAGGCAGATCATCCCGCCGCGGCGGATCTCGGCGATCGCGCGGTTCACCGTTACCAGCGCTTCGGCGGGCAGGCGGTGCGGCGCGGGATTGAGGATCAGCGGACGGTTCATCTTAAAGGGCACCTAACCATTGGTTTAATATGCGGTCTAATGATAAAGCTACAAGCCATGTCCCAGCGTGTTTTTCTGCACAGTGCCGACGAGGCCGTCAAACGGTCTTTGGGCGAACAGCTCCTGGCCCGGGGCTATTCCCTGACCGATGAAGCCCTCGGCGCCGACCTGCTGCTGGTCGATGCGGCCCCGGCCGAAGCGGCGCCGCTCTGCGCCGAATTGCGCGGCCAGGGCGCCGCTCAGCCGATGCTGCTGCTCGGCCTCGGCACCGAGCAGGCCCGCGCCGTCGGGGCCGATGACGGGCTGGCCAAACCCTTCCGTTTCGGCGACCTGCTGCGCCGCCTCGATTTGGCCGCGGCGCGCGAATTCGTCGCCATCGGCCCTTATCGTCTCGACCCCAACGCCCGCGAAATGACCGATTCCGCCGGCCGCCGCCTGCGCCTGACCGAGAAGGAGGCGGCCATGCTGGTCTTCCTCGCCCGCGCCGGCGCCCAGGTGGTCGCCCGCGAAGCCCTGCTGGGTGAAGTCTGGGGCTATTCCGGCGAAGCCTCCACCCATACGGTCGAAACCCATATCTACCGCCTGCGCCGCAAGCTGACCGAGAATTTCGCCGCCGATCTGCTGGTCACCGAGGTGGGCGGCTACCGGCTGGCCGGCGCTAGTCAGGTTTAAGACGGGCGGCCCGTCGCCTTTATTCCCAGATCCCGGCAGACCGACGCCACGATCCCGCGCAGCCAGCGATGGCCGGGATCGGCGTCGAAGCGCGGGTGCCACAGCTGCGAGACGGTGAAATCGGGCGTTTCGACCGGCAGGGCGAAGCTGGCCATGCCTTCGGGCATTGCCGGCAGCATGCAGCGCGGCAGCAGCGCGACCAGGCCGGTGCGGCGGGCGATGGCCAAGGCGGCGGGGAAACCCGGCACGCTGGCGGCGATGACCGGGCGGATGTCGAAAGCGGCCAGCGCCAGTTCGAGCGGTCCCGGCGCCGCCTTGTCGCGCCGCGCGATGCCGACCTGGCGGCAGGCGGCGAAGGCCTGCGGCGTGACCGGTCCCTGCAGCAGCGGATGATCGGCGCGGGCGACGCCGACCCAATTGTCGCGGAACAAAGTCTGGATGCGCAATTCTGGACCGGCATCGCCGATTACGCCGATCTCCAGATCGATCAATCCTTCGCGCAGCGGCCTGATATCCTTGTCGGGCTTGGGGACGAAGCGCAGCAGCACGCCGGGCGCTTCGGCGGCGGCGGTGATCAGGCTGGGCCCGATCGCTTCGACGAAACCGTCATTGGCGCGGATGGCGAAGCTGCGGGTCAGTTTCGACAGGTCGAGCGCCGCGGTTTGCGGGCTGAGCAGGGCGCGGGCCTCGCCGGCGGCGGCGCGGGCGCGGTCGCGCAGGGATTCCGCATGCGGCGTCGGCACCATGCCGCGCCCGGCCTGTACCAGCAGCGGATCGCCGGTCGCGGCGCGCAGGCGGGCCAATGTCCGGCTCATCGCCGATTGGCTGAGACCCAGGCGGCGTGCGGCACCCGTCACGCTGCCCTCGGCCAGCAGCACCTCCAGCGCGGTCAGCAGATTGAGATCGATGGCACTCATGGCGGAAGCATAACATGGGGCGTCCGATGCATGTATAGAATGCATCCGATGCGTCTTCCGCCTCATGTGGATATCGCTATCTTCAGGGGCATCATGACCGAGACCGAACTCTCCCCCCGCGAACGCACCCTGGCCAGCCTGGCCATCTTCGCCACCCTGGTGCTGGTGGTGATCGACGGCGCCATCGCCAATCTGGCCCTACCGACCCTGACCCAGGCTTTTTCCATCAGCGAATCCCAGTCGATCTGGGTGGTGACCGCCTATCAGATGGCGCTGGTGATGTTCCTGCTGCCCGCCGCCGCGCTGGGGGAAAGCCTCGGATTGCGGCGTATCTTCATCCTCGGCGTGGCGATCTTCACGCTGGCCTCGGCTTTGTGCGCCGTCTCGCCCTCGCTGCCCTGGCTGGTCGCCGCCCGCTTCCTGCAGGGATTCGGCAGCACGGCGGTGATGGGGTTGGGTGTCGCGTTGCTGCGTCATGTCTATCCGCCGCATCTGCTGGGGCGCGGCCTGGGCACCAATGCCCTGGTCATCGCGCTGAGTTCGGCGGCCGGTCCGGCGGTGGGGGCGGCGATTCTGTCTGTCGCGTCCTGGCCCTGGCTGTTCGCCGTCAATCTGCCGGTCGGCGCCCTGGTGCTGCTGACCTCGCGTCATCTGCCCGATCCGCCGTCCAGCCATCGCCGGCTGGACGGGCTCAGCATCCTGCTCAATGCGGGTCTGTTCGGGCCGCTGGTGCTGGGCGTCGACCGGCTGAAGAGCGATGCCACCCAGGGTGCCGCGCTGATCGCGCTGGGCGTACTGTGCCTGATCCTGCTGGTCCGCCGCGAATTGCCGCAGCCCAAGCCGCTGATTCCGATCGATCTTTTGCGGGTCCGCGCGTTCGGCCTGGCGGTGGTCGCCTCGATATTCTGCTTCACCGGGCAGATGGCCGGGGTGCTGGCCTTGCCGTTCTATCTGCAGCACGGGCTGGGCTTCAGCGCCGCGGTGACCGGGCTCTACATGATTCCCTGGCCGCTGGCTGTAGCCTTGTCGGCCCCGTTCGCCGGGCGGCTGGCCGACAAGGTCTCGACCGGCTGGCTGTGCGCTTTCGGCGCCGGCTGCATGGCTGTCGGCCTGGGCTTGAGCGCGCTGTGGCCGCCAAGCGGGAATTTCGTCTGGCTGATGGCGGCGACAATGCTGTCGGGGATCGGCTTCGGCTTCTTCCAGACCCCCAACAACCGCACCATGCTGCTGTCCGCCCCGCGCGAGCGCAGCGGTGCCGCCGGCGGGATGCAGGGAACGGCGCGGCTGTCGGGCCAGACGGCGGGCGCGCTGGTGCTGACCCTGCTGTTCGCCCTCAGTTCGGCCGACAGGGCGCCGCGCCTGGCTTTGGGCATCGCCGGTCTGTTCTCGCTGGTGGCCGGATTGGTCAGCGTTGCGCGGGTCCAGCGTTCTTCTTTGGCGCCTTCTTCACCCGCGCTCTGAGCGCCGCATCGAGGCCCAACCGCGCCCAGTCGAGCAGTTCGGTCTGGTCGTCCAGCGCGGTTTCCGGGGCCTGATAGTAAGACAGCTCGTTCATCGAGCCGTCCCGCATCGGATAGCGGAAGATCTCGCAGCCCGCCTCGACGAAGCGGTGACGGTTGACATCGTCGGCTTTGAAATAGAGCACGTCGTCATCGATGATCGCGAAGAACAGATCGTCGGCATAGAAGCCGAACGCTCCGAACATCGATTTGATGCGGATGGTGCCCAGCGGCGACAGCTGCTCTTCGGCCCACTCGGTGAAGTCAGTCCGCTTCGGCATTCACACCCTCCAACCCGAAAAAACGCCGCGCCGGAGGTATCCGCCGCAGCACCAGCCGTTCCAGCGCCAGGATCAGCACCAGGCTGATCCCCATGGTCGGCAGGACGATGCCCAACCCGACGATCAGACCAGCCAGAGCGGCGCCGACCCGCGTCGTGGCCAAAGGCGGCGCGCCGAGGATTCCCGCCGGCCGGCGCTTCCACCATAGCAACAGGGCGCTGACAACCATTGTCAGCAGTCCGAACCCGGTCAGCAGGCCGAGCGCCTGGTTGATCCAGCCGAACAGATGGCCTTCATGAGCCGATATCCCCACGCCGACGATGCGGTCGATCAGGGATTTCTCGGCAAAGCCGCTGCGCCGGGCGACCTGGCCGGCGGGATCGATCTCGATGCTGAAGCGCGCCGTGCGATTCTGCGAATCGGAGCGAATAGTCCAGTTGGCTAATCCGCGTCCGGGCGGCGCGATCAGCACCGGCTCGGCCAGGTTGAGGCTTGGCACCAGCGCCGCCATGCGGTCGAAGCCTTCGGGTGGCGCTGTGGCAGCGCCGGCCAGCTGATGCATATGCTCGGCATGTTCCGAAGCGGGCCCCGTGGTCCAGTCGCGGCTGGCGGTGGCCTGGATCTGCTTGAAGGCGCCGCCCCACACCTTGGTCCAGGGCAGGGCGGAGACCAGGAAGAACAGAGCCAGGACCGAGATCCAGAAGCCGGTCACCGCATGCAGGTCGCGCAGCAGCCGGCCGCGCCGGGGATACAGAACACCGCCCAAACCCTTGGCATTGCGCGGCCACCATAAATAGAGGCCGGTCAGGAACAGCACGATGCCCCAGCCGCCGGCGGTCTCGACCAGGATCGCGCCGGTCTCGCCCGACAGCAGCTCGCCATGGATGCGTTTGACGAATTCCGACGGCCGGTCGCGGTCCGCGCCGGCCGAGACGATGGCCAAGGTGTCGGGCCGCACCAGCACGCGCAAAGGTGTGCCGGCGCCGTCGATCATCAGCACCCGCGCGGCGTCCGTCGAATCCGCTCGCCATTCCAGCGCCTTGACCCGGGCCGCGGGATAGGCGGCGCGGGCGGCGGCGACCTGGTCGTCCAGGCTGCGCGCCGGGCTGGACAGGGCCAAATGGTCATAGGCCCGTTCCGACCAGTCGTCGATCGTGGGCTTGAACAGATAGATCATTCCCGTCACCGACAGCAGCGCGACGACGGGAAGGGCGATCAGCCCGGCATAGAAATGCCAGCGCCACAGACGGCGATACATCTCAGAAGCTCGCTTTCACGTCAGCGAAGAAGGTCCGCTGCGGGAAGGGGTGGAATTCCCAATATTTCGCGTTGTTGAGATTATCCACGCCGAACGATCCGGTGACACCCTTGGCGATCTGGTACTGCGCCCGGACATCGGCGACGACGAAGCTGCCGAACGATTGATAGACGTCGAAATTGGTGTCGGCATTGTCCAGGGTCGAGAACATCTTCCCCTGATAGCGCACCGCGCCGGTAAAGGACCAATCCTCGTCGGGCCGGTAAGTCGCTTCGAAGGTCGACCGCCATTTCGGCACGTTCGGCACGGTGTTGCCGACCACGGAAACCAGCCGCGACGTGTTGCCATTGGCCAGCGAGGCGGTGGAATTGACCAGTCCGTCATGCAGGATGCGGGCGTCGAGCCAGGTGACGCTGCCCGACAAGGTCAGGCCGTTGACCAGCACATCGTCGCGGCTGCCCGACAGTTCGATGCCGCGATTGCGGATCTCGCCGACATTCTGGTTGGTCGTGTAGAGGCCGGCGATGCCGTTGACGGTCTGCTGGGTGGTCTGCGAGGCGATGTAGTCGGAATCCGTCTCCCAGAACAAAGCCAGGCGGATCTTGTCGCGGGCGGTCTGGCGCTCGACGGCCAGCTCTTCCGACTGGTCGCGTTCGGGCTGCAGCCCCGGATTGGGGATGGTGAAGGGCGCGCTGCCGGTCACCTTGTTCTGATAGAGCTCGAACACGGTGGGGAAGCGATAGGCGACGCCGTAATCGGCATGCAGGGTCCAATTATCCAAAGGCTGCCAGGCGACCGAGGCCTTGGGCGAGAATTTGGCATCGGCGCTGGACCCGAGATTGCTCAGATCCTTGACGCTGGTGGCCGAGGTGGCGTTGAGCGAGGTCGCGCCGTTCTGCGAATTGAGCAGCGAGCCGACCTCGCCGCCGAAGCTGCGCCACCACTCGACGCGTCCGCCGATCGTTGTGGTCAGGCCGGGCAGCGCTTTCCAGGCATCCTGCGCCCATAAGGCGGCGGTTTCCGCCTTGCCGTAGCCGAAACTGGTGCGCGACAGCAGCGGATTGGCGTTGATCGCCGCGCCATTGCCGGCCTGCCAGTCATAGACGTCGTAGGTCGGATCGTGCAGCTCGTAATGGTCGAGATGGACACCGCCGCTGACGTCCTGCGACGGATCGGGCCGCCAGATCGCCTTGGCGTCGAAGGTGGCCCAGCCGGTGCCGTCGAGCTGGGCACGGGTTCCGTAAGGGGTGAAGGCGGTCAGCTGCGCCGCCGTGGCGTTCTTCAGGGTCGGGCCGCCGGTGGTGCCGATCAAGGTGGAGGTCGGCGCGGTCTGGCGGTCATAGAGATACTGATAGAGGCTGGCGGTGGCTTCCGCGTCCCACGACCCCTTGCTGTCGGATTTCAGGCTGACCGCCTGCATCACATGGGTTTCCTCGATGTGATATTGCCCGCCGGTGAAGCCGGACAGGCCGGCATAGGTGGCGGCACCCAGGGTCGGGGCGGCGGTGCTGGTCAGATAGCTCTGCGGCGTAGTGCTGGAATCGTTGGTCCACAGCCCGGCCAGATAGGACAGCTTCCAATCGGGGCCGAGATCGAGGCCCAGCTTGACCTTGAGCGTATTCTCGTCGGTGTCGAGGATGCCCAGCGCGCCGGCGACATAGGCGTTGAGACCGGTCTTGCCCTGGGCCGCGACGGCGCCGCTGGCGGCATAGGTCGAGGTGAAGTTCGATTGGTTGATGGTGGCGCCGGTGGTCACGAAGGTCAGCGGCTGGCTGTAATTGTGCAGGTGATTGCCGCTGACGAACCAGGTGAACGGCCCGTCGCGATCGCCGATCGAGGCGCTGGTCTGGTCCATCCGATAGGTGTCGTGGGTCTTGTAAAGGTCGAAGGTCTGGAAGGATTCCGCCTGCCGCACCTGCGCGCCCAGCTCTTCCGGCTGGCGGGTGACGATGGTGACCACGCCGCCCATCGAATTGCCGGGATATTCGGCGGCGTAGGGACCGTAGATCATGTCGATCCGCTCGATCTCCTCGGGCGCCACCATGCCCCAGCGCGGCGCGCCGTTATTGTTGTCATTGGCGATCAGCGCGGTCAGCAGCACGCCGTCGGCATAGACCAGGCTGCGGGCGCTGGAGGATACGCCCCAGGTCCTGGTCTCCATCACCGCCTGGGTGTCGCCATTGTTGCGCTTACGCAGAAACAGGCTGGGCATGTATTTCAGCGCGTCCTCGGAATCCACCATATTGATGGTCTGCTCGGCCTGGGCGCCGGTGATGGCATTGGCATCGTTCGGAACATCCGTGCGGATCGGCGCGGTCGATTGCACGACCACTTCGTCGATGGAATCGTCGGCGAAAACCGGCGAGGTGACGGCGGAAACGCTTAAAAGCAGGCCTGCGCGCACGGCGCGGGCCCGGGATCGGGTAATGAACATGGGAAAATCCTCGTCTGAAGGAAAGGGTCCGGATCAGACGAGCGCGGGGGGACCTCGCGGGGCGAAAGCTGCGGCGGGCGGGGCGCGGGCCAGCGGCTTTTCGGCGGCGGGGGTGAGGATGACGACCTGACCGCGCGGGGCGGCGAAGACCGGCTCGGGGGCGGTGGGAATCGCCGGCAAAGCCTGGGCGGCACAGGCGGCGACACAGCAATCGGTGCAATGGCCGGCATGATCCGGCGACATCGGCACGTCGCGGCCCGGCTCGCACAGCCTGGCCATCGCCAGCGGATCGAGATCCATGGCCAGGGCCCGCAGGGACAGGACAGGCGCAAAGGCGATCTGCAGCGCGAGCGCCGCAAATCCCAGCCAATACGCCAATCCCGATGCCCTGCCGGTCCGTTTCATGCGGCGATCATACCAGATCGATCATCACCGGCACATGGTCGGAAGGCGGTGCCCAGCTGCGGGCTTCGCGGACCACCATGGCGCCGGTCAGGCGCGGGTCCAGTGACGGCGTTGCCCAGATATGGTCCAGCCGGCGCCCGCGGTCCGAGGCCTGCCAGTCGGACGAGCGATAGCTCCACCACGAATAGAGCTTGAGGTCGGGCGGGATGAATTTACGCACCGCGTCGACCCAGTTCAGGCTTTTCTGCCAGGCCGCCATCTTCTCGACCTCGATCGGCGTGTGGCTGACCACGTCCAGCAGCTGCTTGTGCGACCACACGTCGGTTTCCAGCGGCGCGATGTTGAGATCGCCGAGCAGCAGGGCCGGATGGTCTTCCTGTCCGCCGAACCATTCGGCCACCTCATCGAGGAACTTCAGCTTGTGCGCGAACTTCACATTGAGGTCCGGATCGGGAATGTCGCCGCCTGCCGGCACATAGAAATTGTGGATTCGTATGCCTTCGATATCCGTCTGTATGTGACGGCAATCATCGCGCTCACACCACGATCTAATTGAAATATTGTCGATACGAAGACGAGATAGTGTTGCTACGCCATTGTAGCTTTTCATGCCGGAAACGGCCTGGTGCACGAAACCCATTTCGGCCAGGGCGGCGGCGGGAAACAGCTCGTTGGTGACCTTGATTTCCTGCAGGCACAGGACGTCGGGGTTCACTTGGCGGACCAGTTCGGCGATCAGGTCGAGGCGAAGCCGGACTGAGTTTATGTTCCAGGTGATGATGCGCATGTGAGGGATAATTTCAGGGTCGGGGTAGGACGGAATGGCGCTTGAAACTAATCATTCAGATACCGTGTTTCAATGAGGAGCAGACTCTCGCCATAGCTTTGGCGGCTCTCCCCCGGGAACTCGAGGGATTCGACCAGGTCGAATGGCTGGTCGTCGATGACGGCAGCCGCGACGGGACCGTCCGCGTGGCGCGCGCCGCCGGCGTCCACCATGTCGTGCGGCATACCCGCAATCAGGGCTTGGCGCGCGCTTTCATGACCGGCCTCGATGCGTGCCTGCGCCTCGGCGCCGACGTCATCGTCAATACCGACGCCGACAACCAATATTGCGCCGCCGACATCCCCGCTTTGGTGCGGCCGGTCGTCGACGGCCGCGCCGATATCGCCGTCGGCGCCCGGCCGATCGCGGTGATCGATCACTTCTCGCCGGTCAAAAAGCTGCTGCAGCGGCTGGGTAGCTGGGTGGTGCGCGCCGCCAGCCAGACCTCGGTCGCCGACGCGCCCTCGGGCTTTCGCGCCATCAGCCGCCAGGCGGCGCAGAAATTGATGGTGTTCAGCGACTACACCTACACGCTGGAGACCCTGATCCAGGCCGGCCACAAGAACATGGCGGTGGTCTCGGTGCCGGTACGGGTCAACGAGGATCTGCGGCCCTCGCGCCTGGTGCGCAGCACGTTGTCCTATGTCCGGCGCAGCGTCGTCACCATCCTGCGCATCCTGGTGATCTACCGGCCGTTCCGCTTCTTCGGCTGGATCGGCACGGTGCTGTTCGGCGCCGGTTTTCTGGTCGGCGCGCGCTATCTGTGGCTGCTGGCGGGCGGCGACGGGCGCGGCCATGTGCAATCGCTGATCCTGGCCGGCATCCTGCTCGGCATGGGGTTCCAGACCTGGCTGATCGCCTTCGTCGCCGATCTGCTGGCCGCCAACCGCAAGCTGATGGAGGATGTGCGCTACAAATGCCAGGTCCTGCTGTCGGATGAGCCGGCCAGAGGGGCGGTGACGGAGGTTTCACGTGAAATCCCGGCCCGCAAGCTGGTGCGCCGGTGACTTTCGAGGTCACGGGCGGGGCGGTCGAGGATGGCCTCGTCGTCGGTAATGCCTACGATAAATACGGGTCGAAGAATCCCATCGTGCGCTGGATGATGCGGGGGTTCGACGACTCGCTGGCCGGCCTGGTCGAGGCGGCCCAGCCCGTCTCGATTCATGAAATCGGCTGCGGCGAGGGATATTGGAGCCAACGCTGGCTGGCCGCCGGCATCGATGCGCGCGGCTGCGACATCTCCAAAACCGCGATCGAGCTGGCGCGCCGCAATGCCCGCGCCCAGGGTCTCGATCCCGATCGCTTCGAAACACGCAGCATCTATGAGCTGGAGGCGGGACGCGATTCCGCCGATCTGGTGGTGTGCTGCGAGGTGCTGGAACATCTCGACGATCCCGAGGCGGGCCTGCGCGCTTTGCAGCGCATCGTCGGGCGGCATCTGATCGTCAGCGTCCCGCGTGAACCGGTCTGGCGCGCGTTGAACCTGGCGCGCGGCAAGTATGTCGGCCAGGGCGGCAATACGCCCGGCCATGTCCAGCATTGGTCGAGCCGGGGCTTCATACGGCTGGTGGCACGGCATTTCCGCATCGACCGCGTGCTGACGCCGCTGCCCTGGACCATGCTATCCTGCCGACCGCATGATTGACCGCAAACGGGTCCTGGCGCTGGCCGGCTCGGCGCTGGCGGTGGCCGGAATTCTGTTCGTCGCGAAACGGCTGCTCCATTATGCCGGCCAGACCGATCTCGGACAGCTGAGTTCGGGGGGATGGCTGGCTTTGGCCGGGCTGGCCCTGCTCTATGGCGCCGCCAACACCCTGCTGGGCACCGGCTGGTGGCTGCTTCTGCGCCGCAGCGGCGAGCAGGCCGGATTGCGCTGGGCGGTGCGCACCTATGGCGTGGCGCAGCTGGCCAAATATCTGCCGGGCAACATCTTTCATCTCGCCGGGCGCCAGGCGCTGGGCCTGTCGGAAGGTCTGTCCGGCAAGAGGCTGGCCGCCTCGATGGCGTGGGAACTGGCGCTGTGCGCCGGTGCCGGCGCCTGTCTCGGCCTGCTGGTGCTGCCGATGCCGTTCGGGCTGATCGCGGCGGGCAGTGCCGTCGTTGCCGCCGGATTGGTATTGCGCCGCTGGCGTTTCGACCTGGCGTTTCTCTGCTTTTTTGCCTTTCTGGCCATGGCGGGAGCGGTATTCGCCCTGCTGGTGGCGGTTCTCGGGCCGGGGCAGGGCTGGATCGCCATCGCCGGTGCTTATGGTCTGGCCTGGCTGGCCGGGCTGGTGGTGCCGGGAGCGCCGGCCGGGCTCGGTGTGCGCGAGGCTGTGCTGATGCTGCTGCTGGCCGGCCACGCCGATCCGTCCCAAACCGCCGAAGCTGCCATACTGGGGCGGATGGTGACCCTGGGCGGCGATCTGGCTTTCTACCTGGCCTGCGGCGGGGTTGGCTGGAACCGGCTGTTTACCGCGATTGGCCTGATCTTCTCGCTGGTTCTGCAGGGCGCCGTGCCGTTCCTGGCGGTTCCGACCCTCGGCCAGGCGGTGTGGAACGGCGCCTTCGCGCAATCCTTTGCCAATCAGGGTCTGTTTGCCGTCCATGCGCATAATTTCGGGATACCGGAACCGGCGGCCATCGCCTTCGGCCTCGCCACCGCCTGGCCGTCCGGGCTGCTGATCCGGCTCGGCCTGCATCCGGCGGATGCCTACACCATGATGGCGGCGCTGTGGTTCACCCTGGCCTTCTTCTGCGCCCGGCATCTGGCGCGCGGTTTCGGGGCGGGACAGACCGCCGCGACCTTGTCGGCGGTGACCTGGTTGTCGCTGCCGATCATCTGGGGCCACGCCGAATTTTCCATGCTGTCCTGCGGCATGGCGCTGCTGCCGTTCTATGCCCTGGCGGCGCAGAGTCTGCGGGCGGAAAAGTCGCTCTCGATCGTGCTATACGGCGCGGCGGCGGTGCTGGCCGTGTTCATGGACGGCTACAGCTTCATGATGTTCGCGGTGGCCGGGGGCGTGCTGCTGCTGGTCCGCAAGCCGGCTTTGCTGGTCATCCATTTGGTTGCCTCCGCGCTGGCGACGCTGCTCTACACCCAGTATGTCGGCTTCGGCGCCGAAGCGACCGCGCCGCTGGATTTCTTTCGCGGCTGGGGCCTGGACCTGTCCTTCGCGGCCATTCCCACCGAGGGCGTGCAGTGGCTGTTCGACCGGCTGCATCTGTCGGTACCGCGCAGCAATGTCCTTTATTACGGCGATCGTTCGGTATGGGAAACGACGTTCTGCCTGCCGATGGTGCTGGCCGGCCTGGCCAGTTTCCGCCGGAAATTGCCGCTGGCGCCGGCGGCGCTGGCCATAGCGCTGGTCGGCTTCTGGCTGGCGCTGGGGCCTTCGGTGAAGATCGAGGCGCATAAAACCGGCGCCGATCCTACCATGACCGCCGAAGCCGCGCCGATTCCGACCGGGTCCGCCTTCCTGTCCGGGCATGTGCCGGGTTTCCGCGCCATGCGGGCATCCTATCGCTGGGAGGCGCTTGGGCTGTTCGGCCTCTGGCTGCTGGTGGCGATGGGATCGCGCGGCCGCTACGCCCCGCTCTGGCTGTCGGGGCTGATTCTGTGCAACCTGCCGCCCATACCGGAGCGCTGGAGCTTCGACCGCGAACAGCGTGCGATGTTCCTGAACATCGACCGGTCGCTCACCGATCCGCTGAGGTCCGCGCTGAAGCCCGGCGAGCGGATTTTGTTCCTGCCATACCGCAATGACTTCCTTCCGGCTTACCTCGCAGCACGGTTGAAGATCGATAGCTATAACATTGGCGGAGATAAGAATTTAGACGTGGCGTGGAGGCACTGGCCGGTCGAAATACGCCGTCTGCCGCTGGGCGGAGGGCCGACTGAGGCGGGGGTCGCGCCGGTTCTTTTAGCTAAGTTAGCCGATGCAGTGGTGCTGTTCTACCCGCATGGTCTGTGGGCGGCCCACCTATGGCCGTGTCTCGCCGAAGCCGACCCGCCATTGTCGGGTAAGCTGCGTGGGAATTATGCCGAGATCGGGGATTTCTACTGCCCGGCGGAAAAGAAGGCCGAGCTGGCGCCTGTGGTCGAGGAGCTGCGCCGGCGCGGCGACTTTTCAGTCACCGACGCCGGGCTGTTCGCGGTAATCAGACTGAGCGATGGTGATCGAATTCAGACAATTCGATCACCGAGCGGTTGAGCCGCAGGGCTCATATCAACGTAAACACGCAGGTCGAGACGCCTTCGCAGACGATTTCGACCTTGTCGCCCTTGACCAGCGGGCCGACGCCGGCCGGAGTGCCGGTATAGATCAGGTCGCCGGGGGCCAGGGCCACCAGCGTCGACAGGAAGGCGATGACGTCCGGCACCGGCCAGGTCATCTGCGAGATGTCACCGCTCTGCTTGATCGTGCCGTTGACCGACAGGGTCAGCGTGCCCTTGGCCGGATGGCCGATGGCGCTGGCCGGCTTGATCTCGCCGATCGGGGCGGAATTGTCGAAGCCCTTCGACATGTCCCACGGGCGGCCGGCCTTCTTGGCCTCGCCCTGCATGTCGCGGCGGGTCAGGTCGCAGCCGACCGAATAACCATAGACATGCTCGAGGGCCTGGGCGGCGGGGATGTTGCTGCCGCCCTTGCCGATCGCCACCACCAGCTCGGCCTCGTGCTCGAACTTCTTCGAGATCGGGTCGGTCGGCAGCTGGGCGGCCAGGGTCACCGCGTCGGACGGCTTGGAGAAGAAGAAGGGCGGCTCGCGGGTCGGGTCGCCGCCCATCTCGAGGGCATGGTCGGCATAATTGCGGCCGACGCAGAAGACGCGGCGCACCGGGAACTTGCCGCCGCCGGCGACGGGCACGGTGGTGACGGGCGCGGCGGGAACGACGAATTCGCTCATGGGGGAATGATCCGTGGGAAATTGGCGGGAGCCGGGATCATACAAAAAGAAGGGCGCCTGGTCAGGGGGGTAACCAGGCGCCCGTTTTTTTGCTCCGGGGGGGCTGGAGCAGGCGAAGATCGTCAGGGGAGACCGTCTTCGCCGTAAGTCGGTACGGCGTTGCGCCGCTTCCGATGATGTTAAGATGGGATCGAACCGGCCGGTCTCAATCGGTCCGGCAACATGCCAGCCATGCACCCTGTGCAGAACTGGTCAGTTTACCTGTTGGGTTCACCGATTCCCCAGCGGCTCGAAGACGTGCGGATCGCGGTCGCGGAAGATGTTCGGATCGAACTTCACGTCGGTCTTGGGATCGTAGAGCGAGACGGTGGTGGTCTGGCCCTGGGCGTCGGTGACCAGCCATTGCTTCAGCTGATAGGGCGCCTCGGTGAAGATCAGGGTGATCTTGCCCTGGCGCGGGTCCTTTTCCTTGACCGCGCTGATCTCGACCAGGCCCGGCTTGTGCACCACGCCGGTGACGGTGGCGCCATCGGTGTTGAGATGCAGGTCCTTCTTGACCAGCAGGGCCGCCGGGGTGCTGTCGATGTCGACATAGGACGTATGGTCGAGCTGGCTGTCGTGATAGACCAGCCAATCGCCGTTGGCGAGGATGATCATCGGCGTCGGCGGATCGTAATCCAGCCGCAGCTTGCCTGGGCGCGACAGCGAGAGCGTGCCTTCGGCCGAGCTGCCGTCGGGCGCGATCTGCAGGAAACGGGCGCGCAGGATGGTCACGGCGTTGAGATAGGCCTCGGCGCGATCGACATCCTTCTGATCGGCGGGGGTAATCGCGGCGCTGGCCGAAGCGGCCGCGAACAGGGCCAAGAGGCCGAAAATTCCGTATTTCATGGGCTTACCTTCATTGAGTCGCGCATCACAGATGAGCTGCGACTATGGCGAATCTTTGGATCTATCGTTTGCCGGCTTATTCTTCGTCGCTTCTGCGCAGCAGCACTTCACGCTTGCCGACATGGTTAGCGCGGCTGACCATGCCTTCCTGCTCCATGCGCTCGATGATGCGGGCGGCGCGGTTGTAGCCGATCTGCAGATGGCGCTGCACGAAGCTGGTCGAGGCCTTGCCTTCGCGCGCCACCAGCGCCACGGCCTGGTCGTAGAGATCGTCGCCGCTCTCGCCATTGCCGCCGCCCATGCCGGACATGTCCAGCGGGGGCTCGTCCTCTTCGGTCACAGCCTCGACATAAGCGGGCTCACCCTGGCTGCGCAAGTGCTCGACCACGGTTTCCACTTCCTGGTCGCTGACGAACGGGCCGTGCACGCGGGTGATGCGCCCGCCCGCCGCCATATAGAGCATGTCGCCCTGGCCCAGCAGCTGCTCGGCGCCCTGTTCGCCCAGAATCGTGCGGCTGTCGATCTTCGACGACACCTGGAAGCTGATGCGGCTGGGGAAGTTCGCCTTGATGGTGCCGGTGATGACGTCGACCGACGGGCGCTGCGTCGCCATGATCAGATGGATGCCGGCGGCGCGCGCCATCTGCGCCAGGCGCTGCACGGCGGCTTCGATGTCCTTGCCGGCCACCAGCATCAAATCGGCCATTTCGTCGACCACCACCACGATGAAGGGCAGCGGTTCGAGGGCGAGGGGCTGTTCCTCGTAGATCGGCTTGCCGGTATCGGGATCGAAGCCGGTCTGCACCGTGCGCGACAGGACCTCTCCCTTCGAGCGCGCCTCGGCCAGGCGCTGGTTGTAGCCGGTGATGTTGCGGACACCGAGCTGGCTCATGGCGCGATAGCGGTCCTCCATCTCGCGGACGGCCCATTTCAGCGCCACCACCGCCTTGCCCGGCTCGGTGACGACCGGGGCCAGCAGATGGGGAATGCCGTCATAGACCGACAATTCCAGCATCTTGGGATCGATCATGATCAGGCGGCACTGATCCGGGCGCAGGCGGTAAAGCAGCGACAGGATCATGGTGTTGATCGCCACCGATTTGCCCGAGCCGGTGGTGCCGGCGATCAGCAGGTGCGGCATGCGGGCCAGATCGACCATCACCGGCTGGCCGCCGATATCCTTGCCCAGCACCAGGGTCAGGGCCATACCCGATTTGTCGAAGCTGGCGTCGTTCAGCAATTCGCGCAGGTAAACCGTCTCGCGCCGCTGGTTCGGCATTTCGATGCCGATCACCGAACGGCCGGGCACGGTAGCGATACGCACCGACAGCGCGCTCATCGAGCGGGCGATATCGTCGGCCAGGCCGATCACGCGCGAGGTCTTGGTGCCGGGCGCCGGCTCAAGCTCGTACAAAGTCACCACCGGGCCGGGGCGCACCGTGGTGATCTGGCCGTTGACCCCGAAATCGTCGAGCACCGAGACCAGCAGCTTGGCGTTCTGGCGCAGGGAATCGTCGTCGACCGCCGGGCCGCGGCTTTCCGGCGGCGGGGTCAGCAGGCGCAGCGGCGGCGCTTCATAGGTGGTTTCCGGCAGATCGAGGCGGCCCTGGCGGGAATCCTCCTCGCGCTTGCCGGGCTTGGGCTGCGGCATACGCGGCGTGACCAGGGGCTCGACCTTCGGCGCCGAGCGCGGCTCGTCCGGATCGGACACGATCTGGCGCTTGCGGATGCGCGGCTGCGGCGGCGGCTCTTCCGCGTCCGCGTCACCGTCGAAGGAGGGTTCGCGGCGCAGCACGGGTTCGGCGTATTCCGCCTCTTCCTCATCGTCCTCCCACGGCGCCGTCCTGCCCCGGCGCAGGCGCATCAAGGCGCGCGGACCGGCCCCGGCGGTGTGGAACAGATGCTTCCATTCCTCGAGCGACAGGCCGAAGGCCGACAGGGTGCCCAAGGCGCCGAGTGCCGCGCAGGCGGCGGCGACCACCCAGGCGACCGGCTCCAGCCCGACCAGGCGCAGGCTTTCGCGCAATCCGCCCAGCAGCACATTGCCGGCCGAACCGCCCAGGCCTTCGGAAAAACCGCTCATCATGAAGGGCAGGTGGGTCGGCAGGGCGGCCAGCCCGACCGCCAGCAGCAGCAATCCGGTCAGCAGCAGAACGATCTTGAGACCGAAGCGCTGCAGCGGCTCGGCGGTCACCAGCATCTTGCCGCCCCAGGCGAACAGGGCCAAGGCCGGCAGCCAGGCGGTCAGGCCGCACAGCTGCAGCAGCACATCGGAAACATAGGCGCCGAACACGCCCAGCATATTGTGGGCGCCGCGGCCGGGCACGGCGGCGGTGTTCCAGCTGGGGTCCTGCGGATCGAAGCTGCCCAGCAGCGCGGCCAGAGCCAGCCCGATGGTGAACACCACCAGGCCGCCGCCCTGCCAGGCCAGGCGGCGGAACAAGGCGGTGGTGCCCTGGGGTAGGAATCCGCTCTGGGTACGTCGACGGGCGGCCTGGTTCATTGGGCTGCGGCCTCGGCGTAGGAGCGGTCGGTCATCAGCGCGCGGATGGCGGTCAGCGCCCGCTCGGTGGTGGCGAGATCCTGAACCATGGCGACCCGCACATAGCGGTCGCCGGGATTATGTCCGTCGGCGCCCGCGCGGCCCAGATAGCCGCCGGGCAGCAGCTTGACCCCGGCGCGGCGCCACAGCTCGCGGGTGAAGGCCTCGCCATTGCCGACATCGAGCCACAGGAAGAAACCGGCCTGCGGGCGCCGATAACCCGGCACGCCGCCCAGGATTTGGTCGGCCAGGGCGAATTTGGCGCGGTACAGCGCGCGGTTTTCCACCACATGGGCCTCGTCGCGCCACAGAGCGGCCGAGGCGGCCAGGATCGGCGTCGGCATCGAGGCGCAGGAATAGCTGCGCAGCCGCAGGAACGGCTTGATCAGCGCTTCCTCGGCGATCACGAAACCCGAGCGCAGCCCCGGCGCCGAGGAACGCTTGGACAGGGAATGGAACGCCGCGACATTCTTCAGTCCGCCGCCCAGGCGGGTGCAGGATTCCAACACGCCGGCCGGCGGGGTGTCGTTATAGATCTCGGAATAGCATTCGTCGGCAGCCAGGATGAAATCATGCTGGCGGGCCAGGCTCACCAGCCGGTCGAGATAGGCGGCGCCGGCGACGCTGCCCTGCGGATTGGCCGGGCTGCACACGAAAGCCAGGGCGGCGCGGCTCAGCACGTCGGGGCCGAGGCTCTCGAAATCGGGCAGGAAGCCGTTCTCGGCGGTGGCTGGCACGAAGACCGGCTCGCCGCCGCCCATGATCGCCGCCGCCGCATAGGCCTGGTAGAAGGGGTTGGGCAGCAGAACCAGGGTCTTGGTCTCACGGCCTTTGCCGCCCAGGGCCAGCAGGCCGAGCTGGAACAGGCCCTCGCGGGTGCCGGACAGCGGCAGCAGATGCTTCGCGGGTTCGAGCCAGGGCACGCCGAAGCGCGTCGCCGCCCAGGACCCGGCCGCATCGAGAAAGTCAGGCGTGCCGGCGATCGGCGGATATTTGCCCCAGCCGGCAGCCTCTTTGGCCAGGATTTCGGCGACGAAGGCCGGCGGCTTGTGCTGCGGCTCGCCGATCGACATGACGATCGGTTCGGCCGAGCCGGGGGTGATTCCGGCGATCAGATCGGACAGCCGCTGGAACGGGTAATCGGTAAGGAGATCGAGACGCGCATTGTGCATGCGACGGATTTTACACAAAACTCCTTAATGCAGTGCCACATAAAAAAGAGGGCGAGTCTTTAGGTCGCCCTCAAGCGCCGGGCGGGCGTTCCACGCCCGTGGAACGATCCCGCGAGGGGATCGTTCCATCCTGAGCCGCTGTCCTGGATCAGTGCACGACTTCGCCATGCAGGCTGATGTCGAGACCGTCGACCTCTTCTTCGAGGGTGACGCGCAGGCCGATCACCAGATCGACCAGCTTGAACAGGATTACCGAGACGATGACGTTGAACACCAGCACGATGCCCACGCCTTCGGCCTGGACCAGCAGCTGGGCCGGGTTGCCCTGCAGCAGGCCCGAGGTGCCGCCGACTTCCTTCAAGGCGAACACGCCGGTCAGCAACGCGCCGATGATGCCGCCGATGCCGTGCACGCCGAAGGCGTCCAGGCTGTCGTCATAGCCCAGCTTGTTCTTCAGCGTGGTGGCGGTCCAGAAGCAGACGAAGCCGGCCACCGCGCCGATGGCAAAAGCGCCTTCGGGTCCGACGAAGCCGGCCGCCGGGGTGATCGCCACCAGGCCGGCCACCGCGCCCGAGGCCAGGCCCAGGGCGGACGGCTTGCCGCGCACCGCCCACTCGATGAACATCCAGGCCAGCGCGGCCACGGCAGTGGCGATCTGGGTGGTGACCATCGCCATGGCGGCGCGGCCGTCGGCGGTCAGGGCCGAGCCGGCATTGAAGCCGAACCAGCCGACCCACAGCAGCGAGGCGCCGATCAGGGTGTAGGTCAGATTGTGCGGAGCGAAGTTCTCGTGGCCGTAGCCCTTGCGCTTGCCGACCATCAGACAGCCGATCAGGCCGGCGACGCCGGCATTGATGTGCACGACGGTGCCGCCGGCATAATCCAGCACGCCCAGCTTGGTGCCCAGCCAGCCGCCCGGCGCCCACACCCAATGCGCCACCGTGCAATAGACGATCAGCGACCACAGCGCCGAGAAGACGATCACCGCCGAGAATTTCATGCGGTCGGCGAAGGCGCCGGTGATCAGGGCCGGGGTGATGATGGCGAAAGTCATCTGGAACATCATGTTGACGCTTTCCGGGATCGCGCCGCCATTGGCGTCCGCGCCCGCCGCCCACAGGATGCCGCCCACCGTGCCGGCCTGGTCCGGGCCGATCAGGTTCTGCAGGAACAGGGCCGACAGATCGCCGAAGAAGGGGTTTTCGCCGTGGAAGGACAGCGAATAGCCGACGACGAACCACAGCACGGTGATCAGGCAGGTGATGACGAAGCTTTGCATCATCGTCGCCAGGATATTCTTCTTGCGCACCATGCCGGCATAGAACAGGGCCAGGCCGGGAATCGTCATCAGCAGCACCAGGCCGGTCGAGACCAGAACCCAGGCGGTGTGGCCGCTGTCGAGATGCGGCGGCGGGGCCGCGGCGGCATCGGCGGCGGCGGGCGCCGCATCCTGGGCGAAGGCCATGCCGGCCATCAGCAACGAGGCAAATCCGGCGGCGAGTGCTCTTCCGGTGCGGGTCAATCTGTTCATCATCTCACAAGCCCCCAAACTTACAGCGCGTCATTATCGGTTTCGCCCGTGCGGATGCGGATCGCCTGCACGATGTCGAAAATGAAGATCTTGCCGTCGCCGATCTTGCCGGTCTGCGCGGCGGACTGGATCGCCTCGACCACCCGGTCGACCACGTCGTCGGTGACCGCCACCTCGATCTTCACCTTGGGAAGGAAGTTTACGATATATTCGGCGCCGCGGTAGATCTCGGTCTGCCCCTTCTGCCGGCCAAAACCCTTGACCTCGCTGACGGTCAGGCCCTGGATGCCGAGCGGCGTCAGGGCTTCGCGGACTTCGTCGAGCTTGAAAGGCTTGATGATCGCCACAATCAGCTTCATCGGTCGTTTCCCATCCAAAAATTGGCCCTCTCCATCTCTGAAGAGGGCCCAGTTGAACTCGTAACCTATCGCATACGCAGAATCCGCGTAGGGTCCTGCAATTCAAGTTCCGTGCCGTTTTGTCCGAAGCCGCGCTTTTACTGACGCGTGGCCTGTACTTTGGAATAAGTCGATAAGTAAGTGCTGAAAAATTAGGCTGTTTTTCGCGTCCCTGCATTCTGCCGGGGCATGTCGTCAACACTGGACAGGCACGGTCCGAAACGCCATTTTGGCGCCATCATGACTGAATTGACTGCCGATGTTCTGGTGATCGGGGGCGGGCTGGTCGGCGGGCCGCTGGCCTGCGCGCTGGCCCAATCCGGACTGTCCGTCGCGCTGATCGACGGCGAGGTTCCCGACGCCACCCTGGCGCCCACCTTCGACGGGCGCGCCTCCGCGGTGGCGCTGGCGCCGCAACGCATGCTGGCCGCCATCGGGCTGTGGCCCCACATCGAGCCCTGGGCCGCGCCGATCCGCCATATTCGCGTGTCTGACGGCGCTTCGCCGCTCTATCTGCATTACGACCATCGCGAAGTGGGCGAGGATTCCTTCGGCTGGATCGTCGAGAACCGCGCCTTGCGTCAGGCGATCCTCAAGGGCATCGCGCGCCACGGCGACAAGATCGCCTTCCTGGCGCCGGCGCGGATGACCCATCTGGCGCGCAATCCGTCCGACGTGGTGGCGACCCTGTCCGACGGCCGCACGGTGCGCGCCCGCCTGGCGGTGGCGGCCGATGGCCGCGGCTCGCCCACGCGCGAAAGTGCCGGGATCGGCGTGACGAGCTGGAAATACGGGCAGACCGCCATCGTCTGCACGGTGGCGCATTCGCTGCCCCATGGCGACGCGGCGCAGGAACATTTTCTGCCGGCCGGCCCGTTCGCCATCCTGCCGCTGACCGGACAGCGTTCTTCGGTGGTGTGGACCGAGAAGGCGCATCTGGTCCCGGCCATCCTGGCCCAGGACGAGGCCGCTTTTCAGCGCGAGCTGGAAAGCCGGTTCGGCGATTATCTCGGCGACCTGACGCTCGAGGGGCCGCGCTTCTCCTATCCGCTGACCTTGCAATTCGCGCGATCCTACACCGCGCACCGCCTGGCCCTGATCGGCGACGCGGCGCACGGCATGCATCCGGTGGCCGGGCAGGGGATGAATATGGGCCTGCGCGACGTCGCGGCCCTGGCCGAGCTGCTGGTCGAGGCCAAGCGCCTGGGCCAGGATCTCGGCGACGCCCAGATCCTGGCGCGCTATGGCCGCTGGCGGCGCTTCGACAATCTGCTGATGCTGGGCCTGACCGACGGGCTGGTGCGGCTGTTCTCCAACGATGTGGCGCCGGTCAAGCTGGTCCGCGATCTCGGCATGGCGGCGGTCAACCGCCTGCCGCCCTTGAAGCGCTTCTTCATGAAGCACGCCATGGGAACGGTGGGCGAACTGCCCAAGCTGCTCCGCGGCGAGACGCTCTAAAGCTTATTCTTCGAGGCTGCGGGCCTCGGAGGGCAGCATGATCGGAATGCCGTCGCGGATGGGGAAAGCCAGCTGCACGGCATCCGAGATCAGCTCCTGCCGTTCCGCGTCATAGCGCAGCGGCTGCTTGGTCAGCGGACAGACCAGCAGTTCCAGCAGCTTGGGGTCGATGGCGGTCAGGGTCGTGGGCATATCGGACTCTTCTTCACTGCGTCACCTGCACGCCGCCCGCCTGACGGCTGGCCACGGCCATTTCCATCAGGGTGATCAGCGTGCCGGTGCGGCTTGACGGATCGGGGGATTCGAGCAACGCCTGCTTTTCGCGCGGCTCGAGCGGACAGGCCATGCACAGCGCCACCGACAGATCGTAATCGGCGATGCGGTCGATGGCCTTCCAGTTGAATTCCAGATTGTGCAGACGCGCATAGGCGCGCAGAGCGACGATCAGACGGTCGCGGTCGACATCGAGTTCGTGCGGCTCGTCGAGATCGGCCAGGAAAGGCCGCCAGTCGGGTTCGACCCGGCGGTAACCGCCGAGCAGATCCAGCTCGCGCAGGATACGGAAGCGGCAGACCCCGGTCAGGGTGATCAAAAGGCGCCCGTCCTCGGTTTCGTCCAGGCTCGAAATGCGGCCCATGCAGCCGGTATCGAACACCGATGGCTCGGTTCCCGGCGGCGGCTCCTGGCTGGGCTGTACCATGCCGAGCATGCGGCCATTGGCCAGGCTGTCGGCCACCATATTGAGATAACGCGGTTCGAAGATGTTCAGCGGCAGCTTGCCATCCGGCAGCAGCAGCACGCCGGGCAGCGGAAAGATCGCCAGCTCGGTGGGCAGTGCCTCGATAGTCGGATGGAAGGGGCGGCCCATCTTCGGCGCCTTTACGAGAACATCAGCGAGGAAAGTCGCTTACGGGCGTCCACCGTCAGCGGATCGGCATGGCCGAACGCCTCGAACAAGGTCAGCAGCTGCTTTTTGGCGGCTTCCTCGTTCCAATTGCGGTCGCGGCGATAGAGTTCCAGCAGCTCGTCGACCGCCTGCTCGTTCTGGCCTTCGGCGACCAAAGCCGCGGAAAGGTCGAAACGGGCCTGATGGTCGTTGGGATTGGCCTCCAGCTTGGCGCGCAGCCCGGCAGCGGCACCGCTGGCGCCGGCGCTTTTCTCGGCCAGTTCCAGCGCCTTGACGGCGGCGGCGACGTCGCTCTGCGCCTGCAATTCGGGCGGCAGGCTGTCGATCATCTGGCGCGCGCCCTGGGCATGGCCCAGCTTGATCAGGCAGCGGATGGTGCCGGCCAGGGCCGGACCGTTATTCTCGTCATCGGACAGGATCTGCTGATAGATCTGCAGGGCCAGCTCGTTCTGGCCCTCATTCAGCTGTCCCTGGGCCTCCGCCAGCAGCTCGGCGACGGTCGGGCCCTGGCCCGCGGCGCCGCCGGTCAGGCGCTGGATGAAGGCCTTGACCTGGCTCTCGGGCTGGGCGCCGGCAAAGCCGTCGACCGGGCGGCCGCCGACGAAGCCATAGACGGCGGGGATCGACTGCACGCGCATCTGCGCGGCGAGTTCCTGATTCTTGTCGACGTCGATCTTGACCAGGCGCACGGCGCCCTTGGCCTCCTTGACCAGACGTTCGAGGGTCGGACCCAAGGTTTTGCAGGGGCCGCACCAAGGCGCCCAGAAATCGACGATCACCGGAACGGTGGCCGACGCTTCGAGGACGTCCTCGACAAAAGTCTCGATCGAACCGTCCTTGATCAGGTCGCCTGCCGCGGCCGGGCTGCCCGGCTGGCCGCCATTGAGCAGAAAATCCATCTTCTCTTCCTGTTGTAAGGGCCGCCATCCGCCCCGGCGGCCGAACCGAAACATAGATGGCTCGTCGGGCGGAAAGAGGCAAGTGTTAAGCCTGAAATGTGGTCTCCGAAAAAAAGTGAAAATTTCCGCTTGCAAAGGTCCGAGCGCTGGGTATTATCCCGGCCTCACGACGACGGGCGGGCGTAGCTCAGGGGTAGAGCACAACCTTGCCAAGGTTGGGGTCGAGGGTTCGAATCCCTTCGCCCGCTCCAAATCGTGAAACCAAAAAGCCGCAGGAAACTGCGGCTTTTTTGCTTTTCAGCCGGTCAACGCCGCCCGCACCTGATCGCGCAGCGCCGGCAGGATATCCGTTTCGAACCACGGATTGCGGCGCATCCATCCCGTACTGCGCCAGCTCGGATGCGGCAGGGGAAACAGCGCCGGTCCATAGGCGGCAAAGCCGCGGACCGTTTCCGTCATCGTCGCCTTGGCCGAACCCCGCAGATAATAGCCGTGGGCGTGACTCCCCACGAGCAGCGTCAGCCGGACGGTTTTCAGCTGCGCGAGCACAGTCGCATGCCAGAGAGGCGCGCATTCGGGCCTGGGTGGCAGATCGGCTCCATCCGCGGCGCCGGGATAGCAAAAACCCATCGGCATGAGCGTGATCCTGGCGGGGTCGTAGAAGGCCTCCCCGGAAAGCCCGGTCCAGTCCCGCAGGCGGTCGCCGCTCCGGTCCTGCCAAGGCACGCCGCTCTCATGAACCTTCGAACCCGGCGCCTGGCCGATGATGACGATGCGCGCGGCCGCTCCGATCTGCACGACCGGCCGCGGCGGGTGCGGAAGATGCTCCGCACAGACCCTGCAGGCGCGGATTTCGGACAGGATTTTCTCAATTGCATCGGTCATAGTCTGGTCCCATGTCGAATGGCGCCGTTTCTTTTACCTGGATCGACTCGCCCGTCGGCGGCCTCAAGCTGGTTGCCCGGGACGAAGGTCTCGCCGCCATCCTGTGGGAGAACGACAATCCGCGCCGCGTTCCGCTGGGGGATCAGACCGAGCAGCCGGATCATCCGGTGCTGGTCGAGGCAGCGCGCCAGCTCGGCGACTATTTTCAGGGGCGGCGCCGGCGCTTCGACATGACCTATTCCTTTGCCGGCACCGCATTCCAGCAGCGGGTCTGGCAGGTATTGCTGACCATTCCCTATGGCGAGACCCGCAGCTATGGCGAGCTGGCGCGGCAGATCGGCGCGCCCGCCGCAGTGCGTGCCGTCGGTGCCGCCAATGGCCGCAATCCGATCTCGATCATGGCGCCCTGCCATCGCGTGATCGGCGGCAACGGATCGCTGACCGGTTTCGCCGGCGGGCTTGAGGCCAAACGCTGGCTGCTGGCGTTGGAAAGCGGAACTCCCGGGCTCTTCTGATTTAGTGCGGTGAGAAGAGTTGCTGCAGCTTGCCGTAATCCAAGCCGCCGGAGGAGAGCGGCTCCGAGCTGCCGTCGCGCAGGAAATCGCGCGCCAGTCTTTCAGCCTCCGCCCAGACGCGCTGGGCGATACCAGATCCGGCGCTGACCCGCTTGACCCCCAGCGCGCCGAGTTCGGCGGCGGGCGCCAATTCCGGCCAGGCCAGCAGATTGACCGGCAGGCCGGCGCCGGCCACCACTCCCTTGATGCCGGCGGTGGCGATCAGGCCCGGCACGAACAGGCCGTCGGCGCCCGCTTCCTTGTAGATCCTGGCGCGGGCCAGGGTTTCCTCGACGCGCTTATCCTCGGGCACCAGGCCGCGCAGATAGACGTCGGTGCGGGCATTGACGAACAGATCGATGCCCTTGGCGGCGGCGACCGCTTTGATCCGCTCGATCTTGGCGGCGAGAAGAGAGAGGGCCGCGCTGCCATCCTCGATATTGATGCCCACAGCGCCGGCATCGAGGATCTGCTTGATGTTCTCGCCGACAATGGCGGGATCGTCGGAATAGCCGGCCTCGAAATCGACCGACAGGGGAATGCGGATCAGCCGGGCGATGGCGGCCGTCATGTCTACCAGCCGCGCGATCGGCAGCAGATTGCCGTCCGGATAGCCCAGCGCCCAGTCGATGCCGGCGCTGGTGGTGGCGATCGCAGGGGCGCCCAGCGACTCGATCAGCCGGGCGCTGCCGGCGTCCCAGGCATTGGCCAGAATCAGCGGTTTGTCGGCGTGATGCAGGGCGTGGAAAATCTTGGCGAGGTCCATCGCAATTGTCTCCTTAGGATGGAACGATTTTCCCAAAATCGTTCCACGGTCGCTTGTCGGCCGCCGCGCGCCCGGCGCCTGAGGGCATTTATAACTCCCTCATGGAATCGACAAGGGTGGGGAGCAGTTCGGACACGGTCGGATGGATCGGCACCGCCCAGGACAGAGTGTCGTAGGGCTGGTCGGCATTCATCAGAGTGAGAATGGAGTGGATCGCCTCGTCTCCGCCGGTGCCGAGGATCGCGGCACCCAGGATGCGCCGGGTTTCGGCGTCGGCGACGACTTTCATGAAGCCTTTGGTCTCGCCTTTCTCGACGGCGCGGCCGACCCGGGTCATCGGGCGGGTGCCGACCAGCAGTCTGCGGCCCGATTTTTCCGCCTGGGCCTGGGTCATGCCGACACGCCCGAGCGGCGGATCGATGAACAGGCCGTAGCCGAGGATGCGGTCGCTCCACCGCCGATTTTCGCCATCCAGCAGATTGGCGGCGACGATCTCGAAATCATTGTAGGCGGTATGGGTGAAGGCGCCCTTGCCGTTGCAGTCGCCGATCGCCCAGATGCCCTTCACATTGGTCTGCAGATCCTCGCCGACCTCGATATAGCCGCGGGCGTCGGTCTTGACCCCGGCGGCCTCCAGCCCGAGATCGCCGGTATTGGGGACGCGTCCGACGGCCAGCAACAGGTCGCTGCCGGTGATGTCGCGATCGCCGAGACGGACGGACACCCCATCATCGGTCTTGGCGACGCTTCGCACCTCGGCGCCGGTCAGCACCGTGATGCCTTCCTCTTCCAGGATTTCGCGGATCGCCTGGGATATGTCCTCGTCTTCGCGGGAGATCAGCCGCGGGCCGTGCTCGATCACCGTTACTTCGGCGCCGAAGCGACGATGCATCTGGGCGAATTCCAGCCCGATATAGCTGCCGCCCAGTATGACCAGATGGCCGGGCACCCGGTCCAGGCCGACGATGCCGGTATTGGTGAGGTAGGGAACGTCTCTCAGCCCCGGCAGATCCGGCACCGTGGCGCGGCCGCCGACATTGAGGAAGATCCAGGGGGCGGTCAGGATCTCGTCGCCGACGCGCAATCTGTCGGCGGCTTCGAAGCGGGCATGGCCGGTGATCACCGTGCAGCCCTTCATGCCGCGCAGCCATTTTTCGACGCCGCTGCGGGAATCCGTGGTGACCTTGTGAGCGCGGGCGGCGACTTTCTTCATGTCGATGCCGACCTCGCCGGTCAGCACGCCGAAATCGGCGCCGCGGCGCGCCAGATGGGCCGCATAGGCGCTGGCGACCAGCGCCTTGGTCGGCATGCACCCGGTATTGACGCAGGTGCCGCCGAAATATTTGCGCTCGACCAGGCAGACGGACTTGCCCGCCCCGGTCAGGCGCCCGGCGAGAGAAGGGCCCGCCTGGCCCGCTCCGACGATGATGGCATCGAAGCGCTGCATGGCGGGCCTTTCCTTTGGCTTAGCGGCGGCCGGCTTCGTAGAGGAACCAGACGCGGCGTTCGGCTTCGTCGACCCAATTCTCGATCAGGCTGGCGGTGGCGATGTCGCCATGCTCGTCGCACAGATCGTGGACGACGCGCATGCGGGCGGCCAGCGCGATGTTCTCTTCGCGCAGTTCGGCCAGCATGTCGTCGGGGGTGACGTAATCGGCGTCATTGTCGGAAACGCGGGTCAGCTTGGAGATCTGGCCGACCGAGCGGATGGTGGTGCCGCCGATCTTGCGCACGCGCTCGGCGATGTCGTCGCCGGCGGCGAAGATCTGATCGGCCTGCTCGTCGAGCAGCAGGTGATAGTCGCGGAAATGCGGCCCCGAAATGTGCCAATGGAAGTTCTTGGTCTTGAAATAGAGAGCGAAGAAGTCCGCGAGCAGCTCGTTAAGGGCGCCGGACAGGTCCTTGATGGCGTTCTCGCCGAAACCCGACGGGGTCTTCAGCGGCGCCTTACGCTTTTCCTTGCTCGATTCCTTGCCGGCCATGATGAGAGCCTCCTTGGGGCGGTGGGGGAAATTCGGGTCACGAGAGTATTGCAGCCAGGCTAGGCCAGCAAGTCCCCATGCCGTTTTGACGTAAGACAAAAATAAGTCGAATCAAGAGGTAAACCGGCATTTTTGTAACCGTTCCGGCCAACAGCCCACGGCGATCCGGTGGTTGCTGCGGTTCCGGTGAACCCATGCTACAAGGAGACATGATCTCCAGCGCCAGTCTGATCGCGTTCGCGGTCGTCGCCCTCGGCATGGTCCTGACGCCAGGGCCGAACATGATCTATCTGCTGACCCGCTCGATTACCCAGGGCCGTCGGGCCGGGGTGATCTCGCTGGGCGGCGTGGCCCTGGCTTTCATCGTCTATATGCTCAGCGCCGCCCTCGGCGTCACCGCGCTGCTGATCACCGTGCCGATCGCCTATAAGGCGCTGCAATGGGCCGGCGCCGGTTATCTGCTGTGGATGGCTTGGAACGCGGTCAAGCCGGGCGCCCGCTCGGTGCTTCAGCCGCGCACCGATCTGCCGGTCGACGGGCCGCGCCGGCTGTTCGCCATGGGCTTCCTGACCAATCTGCTCAATCCCAAGGCCGCGGTTCTCTATCTGTCGCTGCTGCCGCAATTCATCGATCCCGCGCGCGGCCATGTGCTGGCCCAGGGCGTGGTGCTGGGCTTCGTGCAGATCGCCATCAGCGTCACGGTCAATTTCTGCATCGTCATGGCGGCGGGCGCGGTCTCGGCCTGGTTCGCCGGCCGTCCCGCCTGGCTCAGGGTGCAGCGCTGGCTGATGGCCGGTGTGCTGACCGGCCTGGCGGTCCGTTTGGCCTTCGAAAGACGTCCGGCTTAATTGACCCAGGGTGCCGGTTCGTTGATGCCCAGCCAATAGCGGGCGATCTGCTCGATGGTTTCGGCGAATTCCAGGGCGTCGGCCGACTTTACCACATAGGAATTGGCGCCCAGGCGATAGGCGTCGGAATGGGCGGCGCGGCTGGCCGCGCCGGTCACCACCACCACCGGCAGAAAGCGGGTGAGCGGTTCGGCGCGTAAGCGTTCCAGCACCGCGCCGCCACCCTGGCCGGGCAGGTTCCAATCCAGCAGGATCAGATCGGGCGGCGGGCGGCGGTGTCCCGAGGAATCATGCTGCAGCAGCAGTTCGAAAGCGTCCTCGCCGGTGCGGGCGACGGCGACCAGGCTGGGCGGCTGGCAGCGGTCGAGCACGCGCAGCATCAACGCCGCGTCCGAGGCTTCGTCTTCGATCAGCAGAATCCGCTTTTCGCTCATGGCTTCGCCTCCAGGCTGAAGAAGAAAGCAGCGCCTTGCTTTACCTTGCCCTCGGCCCAGATTCGTCCGCCATGGCGCCGCATGACCCGCAGCACCGTGGCCAGTCCGATGCCGGTACCCTCGAATTCCCGCGATGGATGCAGCCGGGTGAAGACGTTGAACAGCTTTCCCGCCTGCGCCATGTCGAAGCCTGCGCCATTGTCGCGCACCACGAACACCTGCTGGCGGTCGATGATTTCCGGACCGAGCGAGATGCGGGCATTCTCGGTCTTGCGGCTGAATTTCCAGGCATTACCCAGCAGGTTCTCAAGGGCGACCTCGAGCAGCGCGGGATCGCCCGACACCCACATTCCCTCGGCGATATCCACCTCGACCCGGCGCTCGGGATCGGCCAGGCGCAACCTGCCGACGACGGCGCCGGCGATGGCCGACAGGTCGACCTCGCGCCGCATGAATTCGCCACGGGTGACGCGCGACAGGGCCAGCAGATCCTCGATCAGGCGGCTCATATGGGCGGTGGAATCGCGGATACGGTCGAGGAACTCGCGGCCGGGCCCGTCCAGCAGCTCGGCATAATCCTCGATCAGCGCCAGGCTGAATCCATCGATGCTGCGCAACGGCGCGCGCAGATCATGCGCCACCGAATAGCTGAACGCCTCCAACTCCTGGTTCTTCAATTCGAGTTCGGTCGCCATCGCCGCCCTGGCTTCGGCGGTCTCGCGCGCGGCGCGCTCTTCGGCCGCCTCGATCTCGCGGCGCAGCAGCTCCTCGCGGATATGCCGGGTTTTTTCCTGCTGCTGCTTGCGGCGGATCTGCGCCATGACGCGGGCGCGCAACGCGTCGGGTTCGCCCGATTTGGCCAGGTAATCGTCGGCGCCGGCGCCCAGCGCCTCGATCATCGCCTTGCGGTCCTCGACCGCCGTCAGCATCATCACCGGCGTGTCGTGCAAGCCCGGTGCCGCCTTGATGCGCCGGCAGGTCTCAATGCCGTCGATGCCGGGCATGACCAGGTCCAGCAGCACGCAATCGGCCGGCTGGACCGACAGCAGCAGCAGCGCCTCGGCACCGGAATGGGCCAGCTGGACCTCATAGCCCTCGCCGCGCAGGATCTCGCCCAGCTCGTTGAGATAGGTCGGGCTGTCATCGACCGCCAGAATACGCTTGGGCGCCAGCAGCGGATCGGTCTCGGCCTTGGAATCGGGTTCGGCGGCCTTGCGCAGCACGGCGCGGACGCGGGCCAGGATCACCTCGCGGTCTTCGTCCTTGCTGACGAAATCGTCGGCGCCGGCATCGAACGCCTGCAGCTCGGCGCTGGTGCTCTTGTCCGAGCCAGTCAGCAGCAGGCAGGGAATGTCGCGCAAGGCGGCGTCGAGGCGAAGGCGCCGGATCACCGTGGCTCCGTCGATTCCCGGCAGATGGCCATCGCAGATCACCGCCGCCGGCCGTGCGTCGGCGGCGACGCGCAGTCCTTCTTCGCCGCTGACGGCGGGCAGCACCTGGAAGCCGGCGTCCTCCAGCATTTCCTGCAGCGCGTTGCGGAAGGTCGGGCTGTCGTCGATGATCAGGATGGCGTTGCTGCGCTGGCGGGACGGGCCGCTCAGGCGCCTGATATGATCGCGCGCCCGGCCGACCAGATAAGCGGGGTCATAGGGCTTGCCGATATAATCGTCGGCGCCGGCCTTGAGGCCGCGTACGCGGTGGCGCACCTCGGCTTCGCTGGACAGCATGATCACGGCCATGCCGGCGGTTCTCGGCGTTTCGCGGATCAGCTTCAGCAACTCGACACCGTCATCGTCGGGCAGCAGCACGTCGAGGATGGCCAGGGCGAATTCGCCGGTGGCCAAGGCCTGCCGCGCCGACGTGCCGTCGGCGCAGGCCACGCAGGAGAACCCGGCCGCTTCGAGTATCTCGGTCAGCGCCATGCGGACCGTAAGACTGTCGTCGACGACCAGGATCTCCGCGCTCATCGGCGTTGTCCCATCGGCGAAGCGGGTACCCGGCCGAGAAACGGGCCGATCTCGGACAGCGACAGGATATGGGTGGCGGCGCCCAGGAGCGCTGCTTCGCGCGGCATGCCGTAGATCACCGAACTGGCCTCGTCCTGGGCCACCGTCAGGCCGCCCGCCTGGCGGATCTTGAGCAGGCCGGCGGCGCCGTCGCGGCCCATGCCGGTCAGCAGGGCGGCGCAGGCGGCCGGGCCGTAATCGCGGGCGATCGATTCGAACAGCACGTCGACCGAAGGACGGCAGGAATGGCGTTCGGCCTCCAGGCTCAGGCGCAGGCGTCCGTCGCGCACGCCCAGATGCTGGCCGGGCGGCGCCATCACCACCTTGCCGGCGGCGGCGGAGACCAGGTCGCCCTCTTTGGCGTAGGAAACCCGGCGCCCGGTCTGGCTGTCGAGCCAGTCGGCAAAGGCGGTGCCGAACGGCTCGGAAATATGCAGGACGAACAGGATCGGCAGGGAGAAACTGTCCGGCAGCCCGTTCAGCACGTCGAGGATGGCGCCGGGACCGCCGGTCGAGGCGCCGATCGCGGCCACCGAATATTTCTGCTCCGCCGTCGCAGGGGTGGCGGACAGCGCCTGCGGAATGGTGGTCAGGCGGCCGCGCGGATGGGTGATGACGCGGATGCGCGACACCAGCTTCAGGGTGGCCAGATAATTACTTTCCCAGGCTTTCTCGGCCTCTTCGTTGTCGTCGCCGACGAATTTCTCGACCACGTCGACGGCGCCGGCGGCCAGCGCGTCATAGGTGCGGTACAGCTCGCCGCGATTGATCGAGGCCGACACCACGACGATCGGGGTGGGAAAATGGGCCATGATGTATTCGGTGGCGGCCAGCCCCGTCATCAACGGCATCATCATATCCATCGACATCACGTCGGGGCGCAGGCGGCGGCACAGTTCGATCGCCTCCTTGCCGTCCGCGGCCTCGCCGACCAGGTCGAGATCGGGATCGGCCTCGACGATCTCGACCAGCCTCTTGCGGACGGTCAGGGAATCCTCGGCGATGACGACTTTGATACGGGACATCGGTTACTCCGTCAGGCGCCGGATCATGGCGAGCAATTCGCCCTGATCGAAAGCGCTTTTGATCATATAGCCCTGCGCGCCGACGTCGCGCCCCCGCTGCAAATCTTCCGGTGCGGCGCGTGACGAGACCATGATGGCCGGTATCCGGTACAGAACCGGGTCCGAGCGAATCCGTTCGATATAGGCGAAACCGTCCATGCCCGGCATTTCGACATCGACCAGGAACAGCCCATAATCGCGGGCCTTGGCCATTTCCAGGCCGATCTCGGCCGAGCCGGCCACATCGACGCGATAGCCCGCCGACTCCAGGATGCTCCGCTGCAGCATCTGGGTGGTCAGGCTGTCATCGATCACCAGGATGACCGGCAGGGGTTTGGCGGCGGCGGGCAGGGCTCCGGTTGCCCGGGCGACCGCCGCGATCAGCCGGTCGGGATCGAGCATCAGGCGGGGATTGCCCTCGGCGTCGAGCGAGGCGCCGGCGACGATGTCGTCGGCCGGAGCCTCGTCGGGCAGCGGATGGACCACCAGGCGGCCGGTGCCGAGCAGGCGGTCGATACCGATGGCGGCCAGCCCGTCGCGGCCGGCCACCACCACCGCCGTCCAGCGCAGGTCGTCGGGCGGGCGATTTGCCGAAATCAGCTCGGCCAGCGGCAGGAAGGGCACGGCCGCCTCCTCGTGGCGCACCACCAGGCCACGGCCGGTATCGGCGAAATCCTCGGGCGTCAGCCGCAGGCAGCGGCGCACCGAATCGAGCGGAAGGCCGGCCACCACGCCGGACGTCTCGACCAGCAGCATGTCGACGGCGGACAGAGAGGACGGCACGGTCAACTCGAACACGGTGCCGTGCCCGGGCTCGGAGCGGATGTCGAGCGCGCCGCCCAGCCGCTGCGCGACGTCGCGCACCACATCCATGCCGACGCCGCGCCCGGCCGCCTGGGTCACCCGGTCCGACGTGCTGATACCGCCGCGCAACAGCAGCCGCGCGGCTTCCTCGTCGCTGGCCTGGGGCTGATTGGCGGCGCGGCGGATGCCGTCGAAATCGAGGCCGCGCCCATCGTCCGAGCATTCGAACAGGATGCGCCGGCCGCGCCGCGCCACGCGCAAGCGGACGCGGCCTTCCTCGGGCTTGCCCTGGGCGCGCCGCGCTTCGGGCGTCTCGATGCCATGCGCCACGGCATTGCGCACCATCTGCATCAGGGCATGCTGCACCGCCTCGACCACCGGCGCGTCGAGGCGGACTTCACCGCCCTCGCCGGTGAATTCGGCCAACCGGCCCAGGGCCCGGGCGCCGTCGCGGACCGTGCGCTCCAGGCCGGTGAACAGGCTGCTGGCGGCGACCAGCCGCATCTGCTCGGTCTTGTCGCGCAGCTGGCCTATCTCGCGGTCCATCTGGCCCAGGGTCTGGTCGAGCACGCGGTCGGCGCCGGACAGCTTGCGGCGCAACTCCTCGGCCAGCGAGAAAAGCTGCTTCTGCGCGCCGCTCAGCGCCATGCCGGGACGAGGGCTGAGCTGGGCCAGCAGCAGATCGGCGATATGGCGGCCTTGTTCGAGATCGTCGGCGGCGCCGCGCAGGCCGGCCAGCAGCGTATGGGTCTCGGCCAGTCCGTCGAGCAGGGTGTCGACCTCGGTCAGTTCCGTGCGCACGCTGAGCACCGGCTCGTCGGGAACCGGAACGGGGGCGGGCGTCGCGGCCCTCGCGGCGGGGGCGGCGGTGGCAGCGGGGGCGGTTTCCTCGGCCGGCAGGGCGAGATCCTTGAGGCGGGCCTCGGCGCGGTCGAGTTCCGCCAGGATGCGGTCGATCTCGGCGCGCGTCAGCGGCTGGTCGTTGTCGCGCCAGGCCACCAGCACTTCCTCGATGGCGTGCGCGCAATCGGCGATAATGTTCTCTTTGACGACCCGCGCCGCCCCCTTCAGCGTATGGGCGCTGCGCAGCAGGCGAGCTACCTGGGCCCGCCCGCCGGTCTTTTCCAGATCGAGCACCCCCTGCGCGAACTGGTCGAGCAGATCGCGCGCCTCGATGCGGAAATATTTATAGGGGTCGCGGGGAGGCATGC
Source organism: Alphaproteobacteria bacterium (assembly GCA_021325215.1). Classification (GTDB taxonomy): domain Bacteria; phylum Pseudomonadota; class Alphaproteobacteria; order Rhodospirillales; family Magnetospirillaceae; genus JAJPHO01. The sequence goes on along the minus strand of JAJPHO010000071.1, from coordinate 111,982 downwards.
GCCGTTACTCGCTTGTCCCGGGGCGGATGATGCGCAGCAGATCGCCCGCCAGCTGCGAGAGCTGCGAGGCCGTCTTCAAGGTCTCCGAAGCGCTGGTCTCGGTCTCGCGCGCGGTCTGGGTGACGTCGGCGATGGCGACATTGACCTGATCGACCGCGCTGGTCTGCTGCTTGGTCGACAGGCCGATCTCGCGCGCCGCCTCGGTGGTCGAGGCCACCAGGGCGGCGATCTGGCGGAAGGCGGCGGACAGATCGAGGAACTGGCGCGAGCCGGCATCGACGGCCTTGGAGCCGGTCTCGGTCGCCATGACGGTGGTGTTGACGGCGCCGCGCACCTCTTCGATCAGGGTGCGGATCTCCTTGGCCGAGCCGCCGACGCGGTCCGCGAGCTTTCTGATCTCGTCGGCCACCACCGCGAAGCGCTTGCCGTTCTCGCCGGCGCCGGCCGCCTCGATGGTGGCGTTGATGGCCAGGATGTTGGTCTGTTCGGCCAGTTCCAGCACGATGTCGAGCACCGCCCCGATCTCCTGCGACTTCTTGCCCAGCTCCAGCATATGGGTGACGATCTGGTCCATCTGCCGGCGGATGCCGCCAATCGAATCGCTGGTCTGGTCGACCATCCCCTGGCCGCCGCGGGCCGCAATCGCGGTCTGCTCGGCCGAGCCCGCCACGCGCTGGGCGCTGTCCGCGATCTGGCGCGAGCTGACCAGCAATTCGTTGATCGTGGTGCTGATCTCGTTCATCGCGGTGGATTGCTCGGACGCGCTCTGCGCCTGCTGGTTGGCCGAAGCCTGCAGTTCGGCGGCCGAACTCTCGACATGGCTCACCGCCGAACCGATCTGGCGGCCCAGCGAGCTGGTGATCAGCGAGCCGATCGCGGCGATGGCGGCCAGTCCGGCCAGCCCGCCCCAGATGATGACGCCGGTGGTGAAGGTGGTGGCGCCGCGGCTTTCCACCGCGCGGACGCGCAGCAGCTCGCCTTCTTCATGGTCGGCGTCGACGATCAGGGCGCGGATCTTTTCCATCGAGCTGAGACCGCCATTCTGCTGGATCTGCTTCGCCGCGGCGTCGGCGCCGGAGGTGCGCCGCGTGTCGATGGCGTCGCGCAGATTGGCCAGGCGTGTCTCGATCATCGGCTGCAGCTGATTGACGCGGTCCTGCTGGCGCGGATTGTCCGAGGTCAGGCGGCGGACATCGTCGACGGCGGTCTTTACGCTGGCGAGGGCCGTACGGTAGGTCTCGAGATAATTGTCATTGCCGGTGATCAGATAGCCGCGCTCGCCGCTTTCCGCCGTTGTTAGTGCCGCGGTCAGGTCAGCCAGGCGGCTTCGGACCTCGTAGGTGTGGGCGACCCAATCCTCGGTGTCGACCAGGTTCGTGGTGTTGTGGTAGGTGATTCCGGCTATCACCAGAAGCACGGCACAGGCCACCCCGAAGCCGGCGGCGAGGCGCCGCCCGAATGTCCATCGGCTGATCATGGGTCGTTTCCTTCCTGAGGGGTCTGGGGTGTGAGCCTGGCGAGCAGGGCGGGCAGATGCAGGATCGGACGGCGCAGCGGGCCGTCCTCGATGAAGCCGCGCGTCCAGGCGGTGCCGCCGTCGGGACCGAGCGGCAGGATGGAGGTGGCTTCGACGCGCAGATGGCCGTCCAGCGCGTCGAAGGCGAAGGCGACGCGGCGCTCCTCGGCCACCAGCAGCCAGCGCGGCGCCGGCAGCGGCGCCAGGCCGATCAGCGCCGGCAGGTCGTAGACGGCGGCCAGACTGCCGCGAAAGCCGGCGACGCCCAGCAAGGCGCGGGTGCGGCCCGGCACCGGCGTCACGCGTTTGCCGGAATAGAGACCCGATACGTCGGTCAGCGGCACCGCCCAGGGGTCGTTGCCGAGGCGGATGCGTAAGAGATCGAGGGTCTGCGGCGCCGGCGGCCGCATCGGTTCGGCGAAGGCGCGGTCGAAGTCGCGCTTCAGCGCGTTGGCCTGCTGGGAAATTTTCGGGGCCTTGCTCATGGCCGACCTCCGCATTCCTGCAGCGTGGCGCGGCACAGGGCGATCAGCGCTTCGCGGTTGAAGCCGCCGCCGAACATCAGCAGGCGGGCGGTGCTTTCATTTTCCAGCAGGATCAGCGCCTGGGTCAGTTCGCGTCGTGCCTCCTCGCGCCCGCCGCCGCGCCGGGCCAGCAGTCCGAGATGCAGGCGCGGCATGGCGAAGGCCGGGTCGAGATAGGCTGCGATGCGGTCATGGTCGGCGGCGGCGGCAAGGTCGCCGGCATTTTCGCGGCAGAGCGCCAGCACGTAATGGGCGCCAGCCGATAGGTCGTCGATGCCGAGCAGGCGCCGGCAGGTGTCTTCCGCTTCGGCCAGCTGGCCGCTTTGCTGCAGCAGTACCGCACTCAGCAGCAGGGCGCCGGGATCGCCGGTGTCGGGCTGGCCGCCGATGTAATCCAGCGCTTCGGTAAAGCGTTCCCGCCGCAGCAGGTCGAGGGCGGGCGCCAGGTCGTTGCTGCGCCGCGCGGGTTCGGGCCGGGCCTGTTCCGGCAGCAAGGTAGAGACCCGTTCGCTGGCGGCGCGGATGGTCTCGGACCAGGCCGTATCGTAAACGGTGCCGGCCCGGAAGGCGCGCGGCGCCGGCGCCACCGGCACGGGGCGGGTATTGCGCTCCACGCCTTCCTTGCGCTGGTAATAGAAGGTGTCGTGGGTATGGCACAGATGGAAGGCGTCGGTCACGCCGGTCAGGCTTTCGGCATGGCCGAGAAACAGATAGCCGCCCGGCAGCAGGGATTCGGTCAGCCGGTCGATCACGGCGCGGCGCTGTTCGGCCGAGAAATACATCAGTACATTGCGGCAGAACACCACGTCGTAGGAGGCCGGCCGCCACAGCTCGCTGTCCGGATCGGCCAGGTTGGCGGTCTCGAATTTGACCCGCTCGCGCACTGCCGGCGCCACAATCATCGTCGACCCGTCGGGAACGAACCAGCGCCGGCGCATCTCGGGCGACGTGTCGCGCAGCGACCATTCGGAATAGCGGGCGCGGCGGGCCTTGGCGAGCGCGACCGGGTTGAGGTCGGCGGCGCGCACCGAGACGCTCCAGCCCGGTTCTCTCAGGGATTCGGTGCCGACGATGGCCAGCGTATAGGCTTCCTCGCCGGAGGAGCAGCCGGCCGACAGCAGCTTCAACGCGCGCGGCTTTCCATGGGTGGCCATGCGGTCGGGCAGGACGGCGCCGGCCAGGGCGTCGAACTGGTCGCGGTTGCGGAAGAAATAGGTCTCGGTGATGGTCAGCTCTTCGGCCAGCGCGACCCATTCCTCGGGCGGGGCGTCGGCCTCCAGCTCGGCCAGGTAGAGCGGCCCGGCGGCATGGCGCTTTGCCAGGCGGCGGCGCAGCACGTCGCTCAGCAAGGCCGTCTTGGTGTCGTCGAATTGCAGGCCCATGCGCCGCAGGATGGCGCCGCGGAACCGTTCGACATCGGGCGTGCTGACGAGTTCGATCACACCGGAACTCCTTCCATCAGGAGTTGCAGCTTGTCGAGAAACAGCAGGGCTTCCGAATCGAGCGAACCGATGGTCGAGACCGCTTCGCCGGCCGCCTCGCGCAACAGCGGCACGGCGGCATGGGCGCCGATCTGATCCTCGCGCAGGACCCCCATCACTTCGGTAACGGCCAGGCCGAGCGTGCGGCCGCCGACCCGGGCGGTAACGAAACGGGACGGCTTGGTGCGCGTCTGTCCGAGCAGATGGCCGAGGTCGAGCACGGCGACCGGAGCGCCGCGGATCACGGCGATGCCGCGTATGAAGGCGGGGGCTTCGGCCAGCGGCTCGATGGGCAGCGGACGCATCACTTCGAGGATCTGTGCGAGCGGGAGAGCGCAGAGATGGGACCCTGCGCGGCAAAGAAGCCAGGACTCCTGATTGTGGTCGTTTCCGTTCATTTCCCGCCCTGGAGTCTCGCGATCGGGACTCGTTCGATCTTTGTCATCCACTTCAGGTTGTCAAGAGGGCGAGGCACTGTGATAAAACGGGGCCACGCCTTGTTTCCTCTCCCCCGCCGCGCCGGAATTGCCGACACTCGGCGTGGGAGGGTGCAATCATGACAGTGTTTACGCTTTCGTCCACTCTGCCGGGGGGTAATGGTTTCGTCGATTGGACGCAGCCATCCCTCTGGGCGCAAGGAACGGTGCCGGACGAGTCCGGTGCTCAGGTCTTCCTCGACGATGTCGGCCAAAACTATCTGGTCGAGATCGCCCCGGGACAAACCATCTCCATCGGCTCCTTTATCCTGCAATCCAACCATCTGGTGCTGGAGGGGTCGCTGGTTTCGGCCGGCAGCGTCACCGTTGCGCCGTCCTCCGGGTTTCAGATCTATGGCGGCTCCCTGTCGGCTCAGTCGCTGCATCTGAACGGAACGCCGGACACCGATGTCGGGCTGATGGGCGTCGGTATGGTGACCATCGCCGGCCCGGTCTACAATGACAGCTCCATCATTGGCGGCGGTGCCACCGGGCTGTCCAGCCTGACCTCGCTGACCCTGACCGCAGCCTTCATCGCCAATAGCGGCCTGTTGGAGGCATCGGTCGGCGCCACCCTTACCGTGGCGACGACCCTTGCTGCGGGGATCGCCAACTACGCCTACGGCACCCTGACCGGCGGCACTTACGAGGCATTCTCGGGCGGCAGCCTCAACCTCAAGACCAGCGGCCTGATCTATAACGACGCGGCCACCCTGATCCTCGACGGCGCGGGAACCGACATCATCGCGTCCTACGATTCTTCGACCGGCCATTATGTGCCGATCGAAAATTCGCTGACTCTGGTGCTGCCGACCGGCACACTGGAACTGGATGCCGCCTCCTACACCACGACAAACACCCTGGCGGTGCGGGGTTTGCTCGAACTGGTCGGCGCGGCCAGCTTCTCGGCCGCCGATCTTTATCTGACCTCCAGCGGCAAAGCTCTGCTGTCCGACGCTTTCCCCGGCGAAGCGATGACCCTGTCGGCGGGGAATATCATCAATAACGGGCAGATCTCCGTCGACGCGGTCGGCGGCGGGATCGCCACCATCGCCGGTACGGTCAGCGGCGGCGGCAGCATCGTGCTCGAGCCGGAGGTCACCACGATCGACAAGACCGGGCACGCCATCACCACCACCGCCAGCGCCGAATTGACCGGCGCCGTGGCGAACAGCCTGGTTTACAGCGACGGCACCGGCACCTTCGTGCTGGATTCCCCCGCTTCGGTGACCGGCAGCTTCCAGCATTTCACCAGCGGAGACCGCATCGTGCTGCCGCATGTCGCGCTGTCATCGGTGACGGGCCTGTCGTTCAGCGGGGGGGTGCTGACCCTGCAGGAGGGAAGTACCGCGCTGCATCTGGCGTTCAACGGCAGCTATACCGCCCAGGATTTCGCGCTGAGCACCGACAGCGCCTCGGGCGGATTGGCGATCACCGGCACCAGCCTGATCGGCGTGGCGCCGGCGACGCACTCCGCCTGAGGGCTCAGGATCGGGTTGAAGGCTTCAGCACATCCTCCAGCCCGATCCGCCGCAGCAGCTCGGCGCGGACGCGGTCGGCGACGCCGTTGACGATCTCGGCGCCGTCCTGCGACGGGTCGATATGGACCCGGAAGGGACGGGTGCCGAACGGCTTGTCCACGGCGGCGACGATGGCGCGGGCGACCTCTGCGGGATCGGCGTCGGCCGGTTCCAGGCCGGCCAGGCCCTTCAGCGCGACGTCGGCCATGCCGGCGGTCGGGCCCTTGTCGTATTCGGCTTGCCGCGCCTTGTCCTCGGGGCTGCCGGCATGGAGGAAGTGATTGGTGCCCTTGGTGAAGGCGCCGGGCACCACGATGGTGGTCTCGACACCCCAGCGGGCGACCTCGCCGGCATAGGAGACGGCCAGCGCGTCCATGCCCGCCTTGGCGGCGAAATAGGGCGCCAGGTAAGGCGGCGTGCCGCCCCGGGTGCTGGAGGAGGAAACCCACACCAGCAGGCCCTTGCCCTGCTTGCGCAGAACCGGCAGGGCGGCGCGGTTGACCCGCTGGGTGCTCAGCACATTGACGTCGTAGGCGGCGGCGAATTGCTCGGCGGTGAAGGCTTCGGCGGCGCCGAACACCATATGGCCGGCATTGTGGACCACCACGTCGAGACGGCCGCGTTCGGCGACGATCTTCGCGACGGCGGCATCCGCCGAGTCCTGCGAGGCGACATCCAGTTCCAGGCCCTGGATGGCGATGCCGTCGCGCACCGCCTCGGCGGCCAGTTCGGCGACGCGGGGCGCATTGCGTCCCTCGGTTTCGCGCATGCTGGCATAGACGATATGGCCGGCCTTGGCCAAAGCGCGCGCCGTCATCAGGCCGAAGCCGGAGGAAGCGCCGGTGACGAGAACAACCTGCTTCATGATCTGTCTCCCTTTATCCGCTCAGATCACGCCGCCATTGGCGCGCAGGACCTGGCCATTGATCCAGCCTCCATTCGGACTGACCAGGAACGAGACCGCGTCGGCGATGTCCGACGGCTGGCCCAGGCGCTGCAGCGGCGACAGATTGGCCAGAGTGTCGATCGCTTGCTGGGGCTTGCCCTTCAGGAACAGCTCGGTGGCGGTCGGGCCGGGGGCGACGGAATTGACGGTGATCGAGCGGCCGCGCAGTTCCTTGCTCAACACATGGGTCATCGCCTCGACGGCGCCCTTGGTGGCGGCATAGACCGCGTAATTGGGCTGATAGAGGCCGACCACGCTGGACGAGAAATTGACGATGCGCCCGCCGTCACGAAGACGTTTTGCCGCTTCGCGCAGGCCGTTGAAGGTGCCTTTGACATTGATGGCCATGTGGCGGTCGAACATCTCGTCGCTGCTGTCGGCGACCGCGGCGTTCTCCATGATGCCGGCATTGTTGACCAGCACGTCGACGCCGCCGAACGCCGCCTCGGCGCTGTCGAACAGGCGCCTGACCGCGGCCGGATCGGCGACATCGGCCTGGGCGGCCAGGGCGCGGCCGCCGGCCTGCTCGATCTTGCGCACCAGCGCTTCGGCGGGCTCGGCACTGCCGGCGTAATTGACGACGACGGTGAAACCGTCCGAAGCGAGCCTTTCGGCGATCGCGGCGCCAATGCCGCGCGAGGCTCCGGTAACGATGGCGACCTTGCTCATTTTCGCTCTCCTCAGGTTCGGCGTGAGTGCCGGTGGGGAGAGAATGTCTCTTCTTATGATCCGGATAATCTGCGATGATTTGGCATCAGAATTCGGAATTCACGAACAATGGATCGTATAGACGCGATGCGTCTTTTCACCCGGATCGTCGAACGGCGCAGCTTCTCGCTGGCCGCGCAGGATTTCGGCCTGCCGCGATCCTCGGCCAGTGAAACGGTCAAACAGCTGGAAGCCCGCCTCGGCGTGCGGCTGCTGCAGCGGACCACCCGCCAGGTCGGGACCACCTTGGATGGCGAGGCCTATTACCGCCGCTGCCTGACCATCCTGTCCGACATCGAAGAGGCCGAGGGCGCCTTCACCGGCGCCAAGCCCAAGGGTCTGCTGCGCATCGACGTGCATGGAACGCTGGCGCGCCATTTCGTGGTGCCCGGCCTGCCGCGGTTCCTCGCCGCCTATCCCGATCTGAAGCTGCATATCGGCGAGGGCGACCGGCTTGTGGATGCGATCCGCGAGGGCATCGATTGCGTGCTGCGCGTCGGCACGCCGCAGGACAGCACCATGATCGGCCGCAAGATGGCCGATCTCGATCAGGCGACGGTGGCCAGTCCCGACTATCTGGCGCGGCACGGCACGCCGGCTCATCCCGATGCGCTGGACGGCCATCTGATGGTGGGGTTCGTCTCGACGGTGACCGGCTCACTGCTGCCGATGGATTTCCGCATCGAGGGCAAAAGCCGCGACGTCCTGCTGCCGACCAGTGTGACGGTGACGACGGGCGAGACCATGGCCGCCGCCGCGAGCCAGGGCCTGGGGCTGATCCAGGTGCCGCGCTATCGTCTGGCGGCCGATCTGGCGGCGGGAACCTTGGTCGAAATCCTCGCTGATTTCCCGCCGGACTCGATGCCGGTCCATGTGCTCTATCCGCACAGCCGGCAATTATCGCCGCGCGTGCGGGTGTTCATCGACTGGCTGGCGGGGGAGTTCGCCCGCCAAGTCTGACCATGCGGCGTGTCATCGCCTCAGGCGGCGACGGAAGGGGTTTAGACCGCCTCGACCACCCGGTTGCGCCCGGCAGCCTTCGCTGCGTAAAGCGCCCGGTCCGCGCGTTCCATCAGCTCGTTCAGCGGTTCGGCGGGAACCGCGCTGACGGCCAGGCCGAAGCTGGCGGTGACGGTCAGCGTGCGGCCGGGGATCGGATATTCGGCGGATTCGATGGCGGCGCGCAGGCGTTCGGCGACCAGGCGGCCGGCTTCCAGGCCGGTTTCCGGCATCAGCACCACCAGTTCCTCGCCGCCGATGCGGGCGAACAGGTCGGAATCGCGCAGCAGATCCTTGATCGAAGTCACCACGCCGCGCAGCACATCGTCGCCCGCCGCATGCCCGAAGCTGTCATTGACCCGCTTGAAATGGTCGATGTCGATCAGCAGCAGGCCGGTCTGGCGCCCGGTGCGGCGGGCGCGTTCGAGTTCGACGCCGGCCAGTTCGATGAAGTAGCGCCGATTATAGATCTCGGTCAGCGAGTCGCGCGAAGCCAGCTCCTGCAAACGGCGGTTGGCCTCGGTCAAATCGCGGGTCTGGCTGGCTACCAGCTCTTCCAGCAGGTGGCGGCGATGCATCAGATAGCTGGTGCGGAACTGCACCAGCCCGAAAATCACCGTAATGCCGAGGAACAGACCCAGCAGGCGGAACCAGGCGGTCTGCCACCAGGCCGGCTGAACGGCGACCTGCAGACTCAGCGGTTCCTGCCAGGCGCCGTCGCGGTCGGTGGCGCGCAGCCGCAGCGTGTACTCGCCCGGCGGCAGGTTGGTATAGGCGGCGAGGCGCCGGTGCGGGTCCGAGGCGATCCAGTCATCGTCGAAGCCGTCCAGCCGATAGGCATAGCGCAGTTTGTCCGCCGCGGCGTAATCGATCGCGGCGAATTCGACCTCCAGACTGCGTTCGCGCGGGCCCAGCACCAGGGCCGCCGCGGTGGCCGGCGGCACCGGCCGCGTGCCGACCCGGATCGAGGTCACCACCAGCGAAGGGGTGAAGGGCTGGTGCGTCAGCTTGTCCGGATGCACCACGCTCAGCCCTTCGGCGCCGCCGAACAGCAGGGTGCCGTCGGCCAGCTTGGCGCCGGAATTGGTCCAATAGGACGACATCGCCACCCCGTCGTCGCGTCCCAGCGCGCGCACCGCCTGGGTGTCGGGGTCGATCACAGCCAGTCCTTCGTCGGTGCTGGCCCAGATGCGGCCCTGATCGTCTTCCAGCAGGGCGTCGACCACCGGGTTGGGCAGGCCTTCGGCGGTGCCGATATGCTTGAATTTCAGCGCTTCACCGCGCGGGCCGGGAGTGGTGACGGCGAGCCCGCTGCCCAGGGTGCTGATCCACAGCCGTCCATGGCGGTCGAGCAGCGTGGCGGCGATGAAATCGCCGGGTACCGACGCGGGATCGGCGGGATTATGGATCGAATGGGTGAATTTGCCGGTGGTGAGGTCAAGCCGGTCCAGGCCGCGCCGGGTGCCGACCCACAGCCCGTCGGGTCCGTCGGGCAGCATCACGGTGGTGCTGTCGTCGGCCAGGCTGTCAGGCGTCCCGTCGTGGCGGTAGGAGCGCCATTCATTGGTGGCAGGGTTCAGGCGCATCAAGGGTCCGGCGGCGATCCACAGCGCATCGTGCTGCCACAGCATCGAGACCAGCTGGCTGGTATCGTCGCGCGGGAAGGGAATCGGACTGGCCCGGCCGCTGCGATGCTCGATGCGGTAGAGGGCGCGTCCGGTGCCGGCGGCCAGCCAGACGGAGCCGTCAGGCTCCGCGGCCAGGGCGGTGACGCTGCCCGGGGGCAAATTGGCCATATCGGTCAGCGCGGTGAGCGTCCCGGTTTCGGTGTCGAGGCGGGCGACGCCGTGATCCTTGAAGCCGAGCCACACCGTCTGTCCCGCCGCGGCGATATCGAGGACATTGCTGTCATAGAGCCGGCCGGGCTGGCTCGACGGCATCACATTGTCGACGGCGCGGCTTTCCGGATTGATGATCGAGATGCCGCGATTGGTGCCGGCCCAGATCAGCCCGCTGCGGCTTTTGAACAAGGAGCGCACCGCATCGTCGATCAGGCTGACGGAAATGGTCGGCTCGTGGCGGATCTGCTTGATCTCGCCGGTCGCCTCGTCGAGCTGGGTGATGCCGCCTGAAATGCGGCCGATCCACAATTCGCCGGGCCGCCCTTCGACCAGCCCATAGGAGCTGGGGCCGCCTTGATAGGCCTGGCTGATGTCGTAGAGGGTGAGGGCGGCGGGACGGTCGTCGGCGATGCGGCCGACCTGCGACTGGAAGGTGACGAACCACAGATGGCCGTCGCTGGCTTCCTCGAGGCCGATCACCAGATCGTCGATCACGCCGCCGGCCCGCCCGATCAGGCGGATCTGCTCGAAGGCCGAGGAGCCGGGCCGCATGCGCACCAGCCCGCGATAGGTTGCCGCCCAGATGGTGCCGTCATGGACCCGCTGCACCGTGCGGATGCGGTCGGAGGGAAGGCTGGAAGGATCGCCGTCGCGGTGATTGTAGCGGGTCACCACGCCCGAGGCGGTGATGTGTTCGAGGCCGGTATTGCTGGCCACCCATACGCCGTCGCCGCCGTCGGAGGCCAGCGCGTTGACGCTGCCGCGCGGACGCACCCCGGCGGGTTCGGGGAAGGAGCGGAAGCCGTCGAGGGCAGGATCGTAGAGTCCCACCTCACCGGTATAGGTGCCGAGCCAGACGCGTCCGCCGCCGTCAGTGGTCAGCCCCGAGATGATGTCGCCGGGCAGCGAGGCGGGATCGTCGTCGCGGTGCAGATAAGTGTGGAAGCGGTAGCCGTCGAAGCGGGCCAGCCCGCCCTGGGTGCCGATCCAGACGAAGCCCTGGGCGTCCTGGGTGATCGCCATCCCGACCGGATGCGGCAGCCCCTGGTCGCGGGTGAAATTGGCGGCGTAGGTGGTGCGCAGCTTTTCCCAGCCGTCCGCCACTGCCGGCGCGGCCGCGGCGACAATGAGGGTGCAGATCAGCGATGTGAGAAGTCTGCGCAAGCGGCTTCGGCGATTTCCAAGGGGAGATACCGCTAGATTTACACGTTCGCCGCAGGGAAGGGTAGCGCCTTTCCCCGGCGGCGGTCCGCCGGGGAAAGGGCGCGCGGTCAGGCGTGCTTTTCGCTGTCGAGATGGGCCATCTGCGCGGCGGCGTAACGCTCGCCGGCGGCGGCCCCGGCCGGGATGGCGCGGGTGATTTCGGTCAGCTCGCCGGCCGACAGCGATACCACCGCGGCGCCCAGGCTTTCGGCCAGGCGCTGGCGGGTCCGCGCGCCGATCAGCGGCACGATGTCCTCGCCCTGGGCCATCACCCAGGCGATGGCCAGCTGGGCGGTCGAGACGCCCTTCGCCTCGGCCAGGGCGCGCAGCTTTTCGACAAGGGCGAGGTTGTGGTCGAGATTTTCGCCCTGGAAACGCGGGCTGATCTGGCGGAAATCCTTGCCGCCGCGCTGCTTGCTCCAATGGCCGCTGATCAGGCCGCGCGACAATACGCCATAGGCGGTCAGCCCGATGCCCAGCCCGCGCAGCACCGGCAGGATCTCCTCTTCGACCCCGCGCGAGATCAGCGAATATTCGATCTGCAGATCGGCGACCGGGTGCACGGCATGGGCGCGGCGGATGGTGTCGGCGCCGACTTCGGACAGGCCGACATGGCGGGCATAGCCGGCTTTGACCAGGTCGGCGATGGCCCCGATCGTCTCTTCGATCGGCACGTCGGGGTCGAGGCGGGCAGGGCGATAGATGTCGATATGATCGGTGCGCAGGCGCTTCAGGGTCATCGCCAGGAAATTCCTGATGGCGGCGGGGCGGCAATCATAGCCGGTGAAACCGCCGGCCGGGTCGCGCAGGGCGCCGAACTTGACGCTGATCAGCGCCTTGTCGCGCTTGGAACCTTTGGCCAGCGCCTCGCCGATCAGCATCTCGTTGTGGCCGGAGCCATAGAAATCGCCGGTGTCGATCAGGGTAACGCCGGCTTCCAGCGCGGCGTCGATGGTGGCCAGGCTTTCGGCGCGGTCGGCCTCGCCATAGAAGTCCGACATGCCCATGGCGCCGAGCGCCAGGGCGGAAACGGTCGGGCCGGTCTTGCCCAGGGTACGGGTGATCATGATTGCGTCCTTCGAAAGGAGGGGGTCATGCGATGGGTGGAATTTAAGCCGGCGCTTTGTTATGAATAAGACGCTCAATTCCCCATGACCTATTCGGATTATCCGAATAATGCGTACCGATCTTTCCGGCCTGCAATTGTTCGCCATCGTGGCGCGGCATCTCAATTTCCGCCGCGCTGCCATCGAGCTCGGCCTGTCGGCGCCGGCGGTCAGCGAGCGGCTGCGCGAGCTGGAAAACCGTCTCGGCGCGCGTTTGTTCAACCGCACCACCCGCAGCGTCGCCTTGACCGAAGCCGGACGCCGCTTGCTCGACCGCATCGGCCCGGCTTTGTCCGACATCGGTGCGGCGCTGGCCGAGCTGGGCGGGGATGAGGGGCGGCTGACCGGGACCTTGCGCATCAACGGGCCGACGCCGGCGATCCAGCTGCGTCTGACACCCTTGCTGCTCGATTTCATGGCGCTTCACCCCGACCTGCGTGTCGAGGTGATCGCCGAAGAGGCGCTGGTCGACATCGTCGCCGCCGGCTTCGATGCGGGCGTGCGCTATGGGGAGAGTTTGCATGCCGACATGATCGCCGTATCCCTGGGCGAACCTCAGCGCATGCGGGTACTCGGATCACCCGGCTATTTCGACCGCCACGGACGCCCGGCGGTGCCCGGGGATCTGTCGGCGCATCGTTGCTTCAGCCCGCTTTTCCCGCGCGGCAACACCCTGCGCTGGGAGTTCGAGAAGGACGGGCGGCAGATCTTCTTCTCCGCCGACAACTGGCTTTTGACCAACAATGACGCCCTTCGGATGGCGGCGGTGCGGGCCGGCCTGGGCCTGACCATGACCTTCGAGGAATATTGCCAGGCGGACCTCGATGCGGGCAGGCTGGAAACGGTGCTCGACGATTGGTGCGCGCCGTTTCCCGGCCCGTTCCTCTATTACCCCGAGCGCCGCCTGATGCCCGCACCGTTGCGCGCCTTCGTGGATTTCGTCAAGGAGAGGACAAGGTGACCCCGAACGAGGTGGAAGCTTTCCGGCGCGACGGCGCGGTCTGTCTGCGCGGCCTGTGCAAGGATTGGGTCGAGGTGATCGTTGCCGGCATCGAGCGCACTATGCGCGAGCCGAGCCCGGCGGCGATGGAGAGCGTGCGGCCGGGCGAGCCGGGCCGCTTCTTCGACGATTACTGCAATTGGGAGCGCATTCCCGAATTCCGCGAGGTGATCGAAAAGTCTCCGATCGCCCAGGCCGCGGCGGCGGCGATGAAGTCGTCCTCGGCGCAATTCTTCCACGATCATGTGCTGGTCAAGGAACCCGGCACCGCCAAGCCGACGCCCTGGCACCAGGACAGTCCCTATTATTTCGTCGAGGGCAGCCAGACCGTCAGTTTCTGGATACCGGTCGACCCGGTCGAGGACGCTACCCTGCGCCTGGTCGCCGGATCGCATCTGTGGGAAAAGCCGGTCCTGCCGGTTCGCTGGCTCGACGACACCAGTTTCTATGCCGGCTCCGGTGATTATCTGCCGGTGCCCGATCCCGATAACGACCCGTCCATGCGGGTGCTGGAATGGCAGATGGAACCGGGCGATGCCGTGCTGTTCGATTTCCGCACCGTGCATGGCGCGCATGGCAATCCGCACGGTAAGCGCCGCCGCGTGCTGTCGCTGCGCTGGGTCGGCGACGACGCGGTCTATGTCGAGCGGCCGGGCCGCACCTCGCCGCCTTATCCGGGCCATGAAATGAAAGCGGGGCAGAAACTGCGCGAGGACTGGTTCCCGGTGATATGGCGGGCCTGAGTCTCCGGCAGCGCCTGATGGAACGGCGCGTCGGCATCATCCCGCTGCCGGTCTGGCTGCTGCTGTGGGGATTGGCCGCCGCCTTCGTGCTGACCGGCAAGATGCCGTCGGACATCCTGGCCAATATCGCGCTGTTGGCCCTGGGCGGCTTCACCTGCGCCGAGATCGGCAAGCATCTGCCCATCCTGCGCCATGTGGGTGCAGCGGCGATCCTGGCCACCTTCGTGCCGTCCTATCTGGCCTATGCGCACCTGCTGCCCGACACGGTGACCGCTTCGATCGCCGATTTCACCAAGAGCAGCAATTTCCTCTATCTGTTCATTTCCTCGATCATCGTCGGCTCCATCCTCGGCATGGACCGCCAGGTGCTGGTGGCCGGTTTTCTCAAGATCTTCGTGCCGCTGGCGCTGGGCTCGGCGGCGGCCGCCCTCGTCGGAACGGGCGTCGGCACCGCATTGGGCCTGGGCGCGCATCACAGCTTCTTCTTCATCGTCGTGCCGATCATGGCGGGCGGCGTGGGCGAGGGGGCGATCCCGCTGTCGATCGGCTATTCGGCCATCCTCGGCCAGCCGCAGGGCGAGCTGTTCGCCGATGTGCTGCCGCCGGTGATGATGGGCAGCTTGACCGCCATCCTGATCGCCGGAACCCTCAATTTCGTCGGCAAGCGCTATCCGCATCTTACCGGCGAAGGCCGCCTGCAGCCGGATGGCGAGGGAATCGCAACCGGCGCAGCCCTGCCCGAGGGACCGCCCGATGCCGCCACCATCGCCGCGGCCGGGGTCACCGCGACCGCGCTCTATCTGGTCGGCGTGCTGGCCCAGCGCCTGTGGAGCTGGCCGGCGCCGGTGGTGATGCTGGCGCTGGCGGTGATGCTGAAACTGACCCGCGCCGTGCCGCCATCGCTGCAGCAGGGCGCCTTCACCCTGTATCGCTTCTTCTCGACCGCGGTGACCTATCCGCTGCTGTTCGCCATCGGTGTCGCGCTGACGCCGTGGGACAGGCTGACCGCGTCCTTCACCGCCTCCGTGGTGTGCACCATCGTGGCTACCGTGGCGACGCTGATCGGCACCGGCTTGCTGGCGTCGCGCCTGATCGGCCTTTATCCGATCGATACCGCCATCGTCACCGCCTGCCATTCCGGCCAGGGCGGCACCGGCGACGTGGCGATCCTGACGGCGGCCAACCGCATGGCGCTGATGCCCTTCGCGCAGATCGCTACGCGGATCGGCGGGGCGATTACCGTGACTCTTTCTCTACTATTGCTTGCTTATTTAAGGTGATTCTTGCTCCGCTTCCGGAATAGCGGGACAATAACCGCATGGGGAGGGGAACCCTGCTGACGGTGGCGGTATTGCTGTGCGTCGCGATGAGCGCGGCGGCGGAGCCCGTTGCCCTGGCTTTCAGCGAATTCTATCCCGTCACCCGGACCGAAAACGGCCAGCCGGCCGGGCCGGGCCTGGATGTCGCCAGGCGCGTGATCGGCACTTTGGATGTGGTTCCGGCCGGCAGCATGACGCCGCTCCGCCGCCTGCTGTCGATGAGCGAATCGCGCCCGATCGTCATCGCCGCCCTGGTCCGGACGCCCAAGCGCGACGAGCATTTCCAGTGGATCGGCGAGCTTTACCGCGACAGTCTGGTGATGGTGACGCGCAAACCGCGGGCCCGCATCGACGATATCGAAACGGCGCGCCGGCTGGGGCGGATCGGCGTGAATCTGGGGGGCGTGGCCGAGGCCCTGCTGCAGGAGCAGCACTTCACCAATCTCGAGACATCGCAGGACATGACGGCCCAGGCGCGCAAGCTGGCCAGCGGAAGGGTCGAGGCCTGGTGCGGCCTGCGGCAGTCGGTTCGGGGGAGCTGGACCGCGATCGGGCGGGATGTGGACGATCTCGAAATGGGCGCCGAGATCATTCCGGTTTCGATATGGATGGCTGCATCCCTGTCGGTGCCGGTCGAGCTGGTCGAGGAAATGCGCCGTCGCTTTGCCCAATTGCAACGCGACGGCGACCTCGACCGGATGCTGGCCGGATTACGCTGAAGCCGGCTGCTTGCGGTCCTCGAAGCGGTCCCATACGCCTTCCCAGCTGCCCTTCGAGGCACCTTTGGAATATTCGGTGGAGCGCTGTTCGAAGAAATTGGCGTGCTCGACGCCGTTCAGGATCTCGACCAGCCAGGGCAGCGGGTGCTTCTTCACCTGGGAATAGACGTTGCTGTCGTCGCGGGTGAAATAGCCGAACGCCGGCGGCAGCTTCAGCTGCGACAGACGCCAATCGGCGATGTAGCGGACGTAAGCCTTGATGTCCTCGGCCTGCATCCCCTCGATCTCACCGAGACCGAAAGCGAGGTCGACGAAGCCTTCCTCCAGCCCGACCATTGTCTTGGCGACGTCGACGATGTCGTCGGCCACCGCCTTGGTGACGGCGCCGGTCTCGGCGTTCCAGGCGTGGTACAGGCGGGTGATGCCTTCGCAATGCAGGCTTTCGTCACGCACCGACCACGAGACGATCTGGCCCATGCCGTTCATTTTGTTGTGGCGCGGGAAGTTCAGCAGCATGGCGAAGCTGGCGAACAGCGCCATGCCTTCGGTGAAGGCGCCGAACATGGCCAGGGTGCGGGCCACGTCGGCCACGGTGCCGACGCCGAAGGTGTGCATGTAGTCGGCCTTGGCGCGCATTTCCGAATAATCGCGGAACGCTTCGAACTCGGCCTGGGGCATGCCCAGGGTCTTGAGCAGCAGCGCATAGGCGTCGATATGCACCGTCTCCATGTTGGAGAAGGCGGCCATCATCATCTGGATCTCCAGCGGCTGGAAGATCGGGATGTAGCGCTTCATGTAATTGTCGCCGACTTCCACGTCCGACTGCGTGAAGAAGCGGAAGATCTGGGTCAGCAGGGCGCGCTCGGCATCGCTGACGCGGTCCGAGGCCCAATCCTTGATGTCATTGCCGAGCGGAACTTCCTCGCCCATCCAATGGATCTGCTGCTGGCGCTTCCAGAACTCGTAGGCCCACGGATAACGCTCGACATTGTAGGTGCCGGTGCCGGTCAGCAATCCGATCTTGCCGGTGCCGATCAGGGTCCGGGGGTCGAGATGACCGATATTGCTTACTGACACGCCAGGCACTCCTCGTAATCGGTCGGTTCCTCGACCTTCAACTCTGTCTTCTTGTCGTCGAGCTTGCCGGCGAAGGCGGCGCGCTGCACCGACTTGGAACGGCAGTAATACAGGCTCTTCACGCCCTTCTCCCACGCCGTGAAATGCAGCATGTGGAGGTCCCACTTGTCGATGTCGGCCGGCAGGAACAGATTGATCGACTGGCTCTGGCAGATGAAGGGCGAGCGGTCGGCGGCGAATTCGATGATCCAGCGCTGGTCCAGTTCGAAGGCGGTGCGATAGACAGCCTTGTCGTCGTCGGACAGGAAGTCGAGATGCGCCACCGAGCCCTGATGCTCGAGGATCGACTGCCAGGTCTCGGCGGTGTCCTGGCCCTTCTCGGCCAGCAGGGCGGTGAGATACGGATTGCGCACCGAGAAGGCGCCGGACAGCGTCTTGTGGGTGTAGATGTTGGCCGGGATCGGCTCGATGCCGGCGGAGGTGCCGCCGCAGATGATGCTGATCGAGGCGGTCGGGGCGATGGCGATCTTATGCGAGAAGCGCGCCTTCATGCCGCGCTCGGCGGCGTCGGGGCAAGGCCCGCGCTCCATGGCCAGCTGCACCGAGGCGGCGTCGGCGTCGCGGCGGATCTTCTTGAAGATGCGCAGATTCCACGACTTGGCCATGGCGCTCTCGAACGGCAGGTTCTTCTGCTGCAGGAACGAGTGGAAGCCCATGACGCCCAGCCCGACCGAACGTTCGCGCAGGGCCGAGTATTTGGCGCGCGCCATGCTGTCGGGCGCCACTTCGATGAAGTGGGTCAACACATTGTCGAGCATGCGCAGCACGTCTTCGACGAAGCCGGGCTCGTCATGCCATTCGTCCCAGGTCTCGATGTTGAGCGAGGACAGGCAGCACACCGCGGTGCGTTCCCGGTCGTCGTGATCGCGGCCGGTCGGCAGGGTGATCTCGGAGCACAGGTTCGAGGTGGTGACCTTGAGGCCCAGTTCACGCTGATGCTTGGGCAGCGCCTTGTTGACGGTGTCGATGTACAGCAGATAGGGCTCGCCGGTCTGCAGGCGGGTTTCCAGGATGCGCTGCCACAGCTGGCGGGCATCGACTTCGCGCATCACCTCGCCGGTCTTCGGGCTCTTCAGGCCGAACATCTTGCCGGCCAGCACCGCTTCCATGAATTCGTCGGTGATGCACAGGCCGTGATGCAGGTTCAGGCCCTTGCGGTTGAAGTCGCCCGAGGCCTTGCGGATTTCGAGGAACTCCTCGATTTCCGGATGGTGGATGTCGAGATAGCATGCGGCCGAGCCGCGGCGCAGCGAACCCTGGGAAATGGCCAGGGTCAGGCCGTCCATCACATGGACGAAGGGAATGATGCCCGAGGTCGAGCCCGAGCCCTTGACCGGCTCGCCGATCGAGCGGACGCGGCCCCAATAGGTGCCGATGCCGCCGCCATTCGAGGCCAGGGCGACATTCTCGTTCCAGATGCCGACGATGCCTTCGAGGCTGTCCGGCACGGAATTCAGGAAGCACGAGATCGGCAGGCCGCGGGTGGTGCCGCCATTCGACAGGACCGGGGTGGCCGGCATGAACCACAGGCGGCTCATCGCGTCATAGAGGCGCTGCGCATGCTCGACATCGTCGGCGAAAGCGCAGGAAACGCGGGCGAACATGTCCTGGTAGGATTCGCCGGGCAGCAGATAGCGATCGTTCAGCGTCGCCTTGCCGAAACCGGTCAGCAGGTCATCGCGGGACCGATCGAGGGTGAGGTCTTCCGGGGTGGGGCGGGGGGCCAGCGGATAGGGCAGCGGCGAGCGCTTGTCCTCGAGCGGCAGCGAGGGAGTCTCCGAGCGCGGCGGGACCGGCAGCGTAAAGGCGGGGACCAGTTGTCCTTCCTGGTCGAAATCAAAAGCGACGGCAGTCATGTCCACCCCTACAGACGAAAAAAGCGGGGTGAAAGCTGCCCCGCCCAGGATCAAGAATGTGTCGAGCCGCGGCGGCAGCCCCAGCCCAGCCGGGTTCCCTATAACCTCCAGATCTTGACGACCGGAAGAACCGTGACCACCAAATCTTGTTAAATCTCGGAGACAGCGTCAAGCCGGATTCTTGACGATTTTAACGAATGTCGAGAACCGGCAGATCGAACATCAGCAACACCATGGCGTAGTGGCAGGTGGCGGCGGCGAGGACGCAGCCATGCCAGATGGCGCTGTGATATTTCAGGCGGGAGAAGCGGTGCAGGGGGGCGGGCAGGGTATAGAGAAGCCCGCCGGCCAGCAGCAGCACGATGCCGCCGGTGCTGAGCCGCGTGGCGATCACGTCGGCATGGACCACGCCGGCCCAGCCCATCGCCACATAGAGGGTGATCAAAGCGTGCTGGAAGCGCCTGTGAAGTGCGATCCGCAGCACCACGCCGAGGATCGCCGCCGACCACATGATGACCAGCAGCCGCCAGCCGGTCGCGCCGCCCAGCACCAGCAGGCAGAAAGGCGTATAGGTGCCGGCGATCAGGCAATAGATGAAGGAATGGTCCAAGAGGCGGATCACCGCCTGGCGGCGCGGATCGCGCACCACCGTGTTCAGCAGCGAAAAGGTGAACATGGCGACCAGGGTCAGGCCATAGATCAGGCTGGCGCCGACGGCGGCGGATCGCCCGGTCTGGGCGGCGCGGTCCAGCATGGCGCCGACACCGATCAGGCTAGCCGCCAGGCCGGCGCCTTGAACTCCAATATCGATCGCTTCGTCGCGTGTTACCGGCATGTCCCCGGGCATCCTTTGTTCTTGATTGGTGCTTAAGATGCCACGCCGCGGACCTACTCTTCCACGCAATTGATGTGGACCCGGTCGCGCCCCGCTTCCTTGGCGGCGTAGAGCGCCTGATCGGCGGCGGTGATCAGCGCGGCTTCGTCGGGCATGCCGTGGCCGCTTTCGTCATTGTCGGCCAGCACGGTGGCGACGCCGCAGCTGATGGTGACGTGGCCGGTGATCTGCGAGCCGGCATGCGGCAGCGCCAGTTCGGCGATGCGCGTGCGCATCTTTTCGGCCAGGCCGCGCGCCGTGGCGGCGTCGCACAAAGGCAGGACCACGGCGAATTCCTCGCCGCCATAGCGGGCGACCAGCTCGCCGGGCCGCTCGGCCGCATGAGCCAGGGTGGCCGCGACCGTTTTGAGGCAGTCGTCGCCGGCCTGGTGGCCGTAATGGTCGTTGTAGCGCTTGAAGAAATCGATATCGATCAGCGCCAGCGACAAAGGCGTGCGGTTGCGGCGGGCCCGGCGCCATTCCTCGTCCAGCGCCTCGTCGAACGAGCGGCGGTTGGCAAGCCCGGTCAGACCGTCGATCGAGGCCAGGCGCAGCAATTGCCGGGTGCGTTCGCGCAGGATCAGCTGGGTGCGCACCCGGGCCCGCACGATCGGCGGGCTGGGCGGCTTCATGATGTAATCGACGGCGCCGGCTTCCAGCCCTTTGGCCTCGGTCTCGATGTCGGTATGGCCCGAAACGAACAGGATCGGCAAATCTTCATTGCCATTGTCGGTCTTGATGGCGCGGCATACGTCGAAGCCGCTCATCCCCGGCATTTCGACGTCGAGCAGCACCGCGTCGGGCGACCGCTCGCGCACCATGCGCAGGGCGCTTTCGCCGTCGGTGGCGAACAGGATCTCGCCCATCGGCGCCAAGATGCGGGCGAGGACGCGTACCATCACCGGATCGTCGTCGACGATCAGGATACGGGCCGGGGGGAGGGTCTCGGGAAGTCCGCCGGTCATGCCTGGTCTCTGATTTGTTCAAGCAGTTGAAGCGCTTCGGCGAAGCGGAGGTCCTCGATCATGCCGGCCAAGGTGATGGTTGGCAAGACGCCGAAATGACGGCTGAAAGCCGGTTTCATCGATTCGAACCGGTCGATCGCCTGCACGCTCTGTTCGCGCAGCTCGCGCCCCAGCTGGCTGATGGCGTCCTGGTCGAGGCTTTCGGCGGCAGGTTCGCTTTCCGCAGGCGTCGTGGCGAGATAGGCGCGGATGGCGGCGAACAGCCGTTCATTGGTGCTGCCCAGAGTTTCCAGCAGGGCCTTGGGATCGCCATGGTCGGGTTTCTTCAGCAGGCTTTCGATGCGCGCCGCCAGCCGGGCCGATTGCTTGGCCGAGATGCTGGCGGCGGTGCCCTTGAAGCCATGCAGCTTGGACAGGGCCTGGTCCTCGCGGCCCTCGGCGAGATCGGCCGCGACCTCGTCGGCGAGATCGCGGTAATTGATCTCCAGACGGCCCAGCAGGCTGTTATAGAGCGCGAGATTGCCGCCCAGCCGCCAGAACGCCTCGGCCTCGTCGATGCCCGGGATCTTGGGGAAGCTGGCGGCTGTCTCGATGACGGGCGCCGCGGGCTGCTCGGAGCGCGGGCCCGGCTCGATCCATTTCAGCAGCGTGGTCAGCAGATCGGCCGGCACGATCGGCTTGGAGACATGGTCGCTCATCCCGGCTTCGGCGGTGGCTTGGCGGTCCTCCAGCAGGGCCGCGGCGGTCATCGCCACCACCGGGGGGCGGTCCTCCTCGGGCAAAGCGCGGATGCGCCGCGCCGCCTCGAACCCGTCCATCTCGGGCATCTGCAGATCCATCAGCACCAGGTCGAAGCGCATGCGCTGCACCCATTCGACCCCTTCGCGCCCATTATTGGCGATGGTCACCGCCATTCCGGCGCGTTCCAGGAAGTCGCGCGCCACTTCCTGGTTCATCTTGTTGTCCTCGACCACCAGGATGCGGGCGCCGCGGATCGGTTCGGCGATCTCGTAGGGGGTCTGTTCGAAGGGTTGGGGCAGGGGTTCGGGCGCCTGGCCGGCATGCAGCTGTTCCAGCGCCCGCCAGACCTTGCCGGCGGTCAGCGGCTTGCCCAGCGCCGCGCCCAGCCTCATGCCGCTATCCTCTTCCAGCATCAGGTGATCGTCGGCGGTGCTGCCCAGCAGCATCACGGCCGGACGGTCCAGCCGCCCGGCCTGCACTTCCTCGTCGATCTGGTGCAGCAGATCGGGATTGACGCGCCGCCGCTCCAGCAGCAGCAAACCGATCGACCGCTCCTCCTGGCGCGCCTGGCGCAGGCGGCCCATGACCGCGGCGCTGGCATCGAGACTCTCGACCGACAGGCCCCAGTCGCGCAGCCAGGCGGCGACGATCGCGCTTTCCTCCGGCGACCCGTCGACCAGCAGGGCATTGGTGCCGGCGTAGCTCGATGGCGCATGCTCGTCGAGCTCGGCGGACAGGCCGAAACGCACGGTGAAGGTGAAACAGCTGCCGCGCCCGGCCTGGCTGGTCACGCCCATCTCGCCCTGCATCAGATCGACCAGCCGCCGGCAGATGGTCAGGCCCAGCCCGGTGCCGCCATAGCGCCGGGTGATCGAACCGTCGGCCTGGGTGAAGGGCTGGAACAGGCCGTCCACCTGCTCGGCCGTCATGCCGATGCCGGTATCCTCGACGGCGAAGCGCAGGAAGATGTGGGTGGGGTCGCGGCTGACCTCGCCGACCCGCACGGTGATGGCGCCGCGCTCGGTGAATTTGACGGCGTTGCTGACCAGATTGTTCAGCACCTGGGTCAGGCGCAGCGAATCGCCGACGATCAGGCGGGGCAGGGTGGTCGGCATGTCGAACAGCAGGTCGATGTCCTTGCTGCCGACGTCCGAGGTGAACAGGCCGGCCACCGACAGCAGGACCTCCTCCCAGTCGAACGGGATCTCCTCCATCTCGATCTTGCCGGCCTCGATCTTGGAATAATCGAGGATGTCGTTGATCAGATTGAGCAGCGAGGCCGCCGCCGATTTGGTCTTGGCCAGATATTCGTGCTGCTTGGGGGTCAAGGCACTTTCCAGCACCAGCTGGGTGAAGCCGATGATGGCGTTCATCGGCGTGCGGATCTCGTGGCTCATATTGGCCAGGAAGTCGCTCTTGGCCTGGCTGGCCCGCTCGGCTTCCTTCTTGGCGGCGGCGAGGCGCATCTCGGTCAGCTTCTGCTCGCTGATGTCATGTCCCATGAACAGCAGATTGGGGCGTCCGGCCCGGGTGATGCGGGCGAAACCCACATCGATCCACAGATCGCGGGCGAACGAGGTGGTCACCCGGCTGACCCGGTGCGACGGCTCGCCGGTGCGCAGGGTCTCCAGCGCCGCCGCCAGGATGCCGGTCTGCCGCCAAGCGGGAATGGCGCGGAAATTCTGCGCAACCAGCGCATCCACCGTGCCGCCGGTCAGGGCGACATAGGCGTCGTTGAGCAGTACGCAATGGCCTTCGGCTTCGAACACGGCGATCGCCACCGCCGAGCCCTCGATCACGGCGCGGTTCAGCTCGTTGCTTTCCTCCAGCAGGCGTTCGGCCTGGCGGCGTTCCAGCATCAAAGTGCGCAGATCGCCCAGGGCCGATTGCATGGCGCCCAGCTCGTCGCGGTGGCGCGGCGAGGGCAGCATCGGGCCGAGATCGCCGGCGGCCAGGGCGGAGAGGCTGTGCTGCAGATTGCGCAGCGGCGCCAGCAAGCGCCGGCTGATCAGGATCACCACGGCCAGACCGAGCAGCATCATGCCGGTCGAGACCAGCAGATGCAGAAACAGCGAGCGTTTGGCGGCGTTCTCCAGGGCGATGCAGTAATCGGCGGTCTGGCGGCTGGTTTCCGCCATCAGCGTACCGAGCGACTTCAGCGCCGGTTCGCCGGTTTTCAGCATCTGATGCGGATCGATCTCGTCGAGGGTGGCGATGGTCATGATCCGGTCTTCCATCGGCCGGTAGATCTCGAAGAAGGCGTGGCGCACGCCGTCCAGAGCCTGGTGCAGCGCCGGACTGCCGCTGATCTGCACCTCCATCTCCAGCTCGTCCCATTCCATCCCGGAATGGCCGCGCAGCTCCATGATGTCGAGGCGCGCCTGGGTGGGCAGGGGCCCGCGGTCGCCCAGCGCCGCCGACAGGGTCGAGGATTCCAGCCCGAGATGCGAGCGCAGTTCCAGGGCGAAGGATTTGATGCGCGTATAGATCAGGAATTGCGAGGGCAGGTCGCGCCGGTCCACGCTGGTGCGCACCATCATTTCATGAATGTCGCGCAAGAGCTGGGTCTCGGCCGCCACCCAGCGTGCGCGCAGGGTCGGATCGCGCTGGGGCACCGGTTGGGCGAGGGCGGTGTCGACCTCACCGCGCAGCTTATGCAGCGTCCCGAGGCCGTCGCGGACCTTTTCATCGGGGTCTCCGTCGAAGGCCTCGACCGCCTGGGTCAGCATCTTGTCGACGGCGGCGCGGCGTTCGGAGAGGTTCTGCTTTTGCTCGTCGTCATAGGGAACCGAGCCGCGCAGCAGCACGTTGGTGCGTCCGCGCTCGAAGGCCAGATTCTCGGCGCCCTGCATCAGATCGTCGATCACCGCATTGACGGCGAACAGCGACTGGGCGTGGCGATAACGCCGCCATTCGCTCCGCGCGTCGCGCAGGCCCAGCACGGCGATGATGGCCTCGAGCGCGACCACCATGGCGACCACTGCCGTGCGCAACGACCGTCGCGTTCCAACCGTCTCGGCGGTGCGGCGCTGCGCGAGCATCCCGGCCTTCATCCCATTCTCCGAATCGGCACTGCCCCTCTCTTATCGGTCAAGCGGAGCGTCGAGAACAGGGGCAAGTTCGGCCAGCAGGCGTGCGATCGCGCGATCCAGCGCCTCGATCGGCACCTGGGGAGAGCCGGCCGCCTCGGGGCCGCGGCAGAATTCCTCGAGGCGGGCGGCGGCGCGCTGCACCTCGTCGGCGCCGATGGTGCCGGCGCTGCTCTTGAGGCTGTGGGCCAGGCGCGTGGCATGGACCAGGTCGCCGCGGGCATGGACCGTGCGGAATGTCGCGGTGAATTGGCGGGCGTCCTCGGCGAAGCGGGCGACGATCTTATCGTAGAGCGCCTGGTTTCCGCCCGAGCGGCGGAGGCCGGCGGTGCGGTCGAGCGCACCGGCCACCGGTTCGCCGGCCGCCGACGCGGCCGGGCGGACCCAGCGGGCCAGGGTCAGCAGGGCCTCGTCGGGATCGACCGGCTTGGTGATGTAGTCGTTCATGCCGGCGGTCAGCGCCGCGTCGCGGTCACCTTGCAAGGCGTTGGCGGTCAGGGCGATGATCGGCATGTCGGCGAAACCCGGATTGGTGCGGATCAGGCGGGTGGCGGTGTAGCCATCCATGCGCGGCATCTGCACATCCATCAGCACCGCGTCATAGGGACCGTTCTCCAGCACGGCGCGCACCCCGTCGACGCCGTTCTCGGCGAAATGGGCGGTGATGCCGGCCTGCTCCAGCATGTCCTTGGTCACCATGCGGTTGATCTCATTGTCCTCGACCACCAGCACGCGTGCGCCGGCCAGCTGCTGCGGCTTTTGCACGGTGCCGTCCGGGCGGGGTTCGGCGGCGGGCATGTCGGCGGCGCTGAAGACGCCGGTGAACCAGAAACGGGCGCCCTTGCCGAGTTCGCTTTCGACGCTGATCTCGCCGCCCATCAGCGCCACCAGGCGGCGGGCAATGGCCAGGCCCAGCCCGGTGCCGCCATAGCGGCGGGTGATCGAGCTGTCGGCCTGGTCGAACGGAGTGAACAGCCGCTGCTGCTGGTCCTCGGACAGGCCGATCCCGGTATCCTCGACGTCGAATTGCAGCATGATGCGGTCGTCTTCGTGCGAGACCACCCGCAGCACGAGACGGACATAGCCGCGCTCGGTGAATTTGACGGCGTTGGACATCAGGTTCAGCAGCACCTGATGCAGCCGGGCCGGATCGCCGGTCAAGGCGGGGGGGACGTCCGGGGCGAGATCGATGCGCATCTCGAGGCCTTTTTCGGCCACCTGGACGGCCAGGATGTCGGTGACCTCGGTCAGCACGGTTTCCAGCGCGAACGGCACCTCCTCCAGGCTGAGCTTGCCGGCGTCGATCTTGGAAAAATCGAGCACGTCATTGATCAGTCTCAGCAGCGAGCGGGCCGCGGTCATGATCTTGTCGACATAATCGCGCTGGCGGGCGGTCATGTCGGTCGACAGCACCAAGTGGGTGAAGCCGATCACGGCGTTCATCGGCGTGCGGATCTCGTGGCTCATATTGGCCAGGAAATCGGATTTGGCGCGGGCGGCGGCATTGGCCTCGTCGCGGGCGCGGATCAGGTCCTGGTTCAGCGCTTCCAGCTGGGCGGTGCGCTGCTGTACGCGGTTCTCCAGCTCTTCGTTGAGGCTTTGGATATGCTGTTCGGCCAGGCAGCGCTGGGTGATGTCCTGCACGGCGCCGCGTACCCGCATGGGCGTGCCGTCGGCGGCGCGTTCCACCTTGCCGACCACCTGCAGCCAGACGATGCGGCCGTCGTTCGGCCGGATGATGCGGTACTGGTCGGTGAACTGGGTGAGCTCGGGATCGCGGATCGCCAGCTTGCGGATACGCTCCGCATCGTCGGGATGGATGAGCGACAGCCAGCGGTCGACCGACAAGGGCTCGTCCGGCGTCAGGCCGAAGATCACCCGCAGCTCGTCCGACCCCGAAAAGCGGCCGCCGTCATAGTCGCGCGAAAAGACGCCGAGGCGGGCCACTTCCTGGGTCGCCCGCAGATCCTCGTCGCGTTCCCGCAAATTGATCAGCGAAGCCTGCAGCTGGGAATTGGCCTCCAGCGCGCGCTCGCTGATCTCGGCCTGGCGGCACCAGCCGCGCCAGAACATCCGGGTGACGGTGGCCGAAGCGGCGGCGAAGGCGAGGGCGACCAGGAGAGTGCGGTAGAGATCGCGTCGCCAGCCGGCCATCGCTTCATCCTTGCCGACACCGACCGCGACATAGAGGGGGAAATCGCCGATCTTCTGGAAGAACAGCAGGCGCTTGACGCCGTCGACCAGCGACTCGTTCTCGTAATAGCCGGATTTCCGGCCGCTCTCGACCAGCTGTTTCAGGGCGGCCGGCGGCTTCAGCTGCTCGGGCGATGAATCCGGCTGGACCAGCGAGGGCTGGCGCACGATCAGGGTCAGATTGCCGTCGCGCAGCGCGACCACGCCCTGGCTGCCGAGATCGACGCCGGAGAACAGATTGACGTAGCGCTCGAGGATCATCGCGCCATAGACGATGCCGTCGAAGCTTCCGTCGCTGCGCTCCAGCCGCCGGGCGAAGATCATCGTCCATTTGTGGCTGGTGGCGCCGATCAACGGCTTCGAGATGATCAGGCCGCTGTCCGGATTGTCCCGCGCTTCCCTGAAATAGTCGCGGTCCGACAGATTGCGGCCGGTCTGCTGCTGCGTCCCGCCGGTATCGGCGTCCGAGGCGGCGATGATGACCCCCTCGGCGTCGGTGATGCGCACCGCATAGAGCTCGGGCATGCGGGCCTGGATATGCTTGAAATAGCGGTCATAGGGGGCGAGGTCGATGAAGCCCTCATGCTCCTGGCGCAGTTTTTCGCGCGCCAGGGCCAGCAGGGTGATGTCGACCATGCCGATATTGTCGAGGATATCGTGCTGCAGGGTGGTGGCCAGATTCTCGGTGGCCGTGAAGGCGCGCGCGCGATATTGGCGCCAGCTTTGATATTGCCACAGGCCCAGCAGCCCGATGACGAACAGGTTGAGCAGCACCAGGCCGCCCATCAGCGGCAGGAAGATCGGTCGGGATTTGTCCTTCTGGGGGTGTAACGGGTAGATCTGTTTCACGAAGGCGAGATCCCCGGATCATGACGGAGCATATACCCTTGAACGGCCAGCATACTCCTGGCCAGGCGAACAACCCAGGAGAGAATCGGAAGCCGGTTTTTCGGCGGTCGACCCGCCGGGGCGGATCGGCTAGGATCAGCCGCTCTTTCAGGTACTGAAGCGCATGGCCTCCCCCGATCTCTACGCTATCCTCGGCGTTTCCCGCGACGCCGATGCCGCCGCCATCAAGGCCGCGTACCGGCAGCGGGCGAAAGCCTCGCATCCCGACCATGGCAGCGACGGCGAGGCGTTCCGTCGCGTCAAGGACGCCTATGACGTCCTGTCGGACCCGCTCTTGCGGGCCCATTACGACGCGACCGGCGAAGCGCCGGCCGACAAGGCTGCGCGCGAGGCGGACGAAGCGCGGTTCCGCCAATTGCTCGGCGACCTGCTGGTCACCACGATCGCCCAGGCCGGGGCGCCGGCCTTCACCGACATCGTCGCCGAGGCGCGGCGGTCGTTGACGGTGCAGATCTCCGCCGTCGATGCCGAGATGGCGAATCTGCGGAATTTGGCGGGCCGGATCGCCGAGGTGCTGGAGCGCCTGCGCGAACCGGAGGGCGAAACCCTGCTGCGGACAATTCTGTCCGAGCGAAAAACGGCACTCGAGGCTAAGCTCGTCACCGTGACCGAGTTGCGGGTACAGCTGGTGCGCCTGGTGGAGGGGCTGAAGCATTATGGCTACGTGGTTCAGGTCGAAAGTCTCGCCTAAATCCTGGGCATGTCTTGCCCTGCCGCTCCTGGTGGCTGCCTGCCAGTCGCAGCAGGGGCCGTCACCCCATCCGACTACCGGTCCGGCCCCGGCCGTGACGCGGCCCGGCATGTCCTCCGGCGGCGGTGCGGCTGGGAATGGGCCCAGCTCGACCGGCGCGCCTTTGCCGGCCACCGCCGATCTGATCAATGATCCCGGCCGCTTCAAGGGACTGACCGGCTCGGACGTGACCAGCCTGCTGGGGGCGCCCAGTTTCCAGCGCCATGATGGCGATGCCGAGATCTGGCAATATTACGGCCCGTCCTCGGCCTGCGTGCTGGACCTGTTCGTCTATCCCGACCAGGGCCAGCCGCGTGTCGCCCATGCCGAGCTGCGCTCGCGCGGGGCCGGCAACGCCAACGGATGCATGGCGGCGATTCTGGATGGGAAGCGGGGTTAGAAGACCTTCGCCTTAAATCCGCATAGATCCATTACCGGGCATAAGGCGCAGTCCGGCTTGCGGGCCTTGCAGATATAGCGGCCATGCAGGATCAGCCAATGGTGCGCGTGCAGCTTCCATTTGGCGGGAATCTTCTTTTCCAGCTTGCGCTCGACCTCTTCCGGCGTCTTGCCCGGCGCCATGCCGGTGCGGTTGGAAACGCGGAACAGATGAGTGTCCACCGCGATGGTCGGCTGGCCGAAGGCGATGTTCAGCACGACATTGGCGGTCTTGCGCCCGACGCCGGGCAGTTCGACCAGCGCGTCGCGGTCGGCCGGCACTTCGCCGCCATGCTTGGCGATCAGCAGCTGGGACAGGGCGATCACGTTCTTGGCCTTGGCGTTGAACAGGCCGATGGTCTTGATGTGGTCGCGCACCCCGGCTTCACCCAGGGCCAGCATCTTCTCCGGCGTGTCCGCCACGGCGAACAGGCCGCGCGTTGCCTTGTTGACGCCGATGTCGGTGGCCTGGGCGGACAGCACTACGGCGACCAGCAAAGTGAAGGGGTTCTTGTATTCGAGTTCGCCCTTCGGTTCGGGATTGAGGGCGGACAGGCGGGAGAAGAATTCGTCGATGGCGTCGGACTTCATGATGGTCTAGCATCGCCTCGAATTTCTAAGAGGCCAAGTGGTGAAATCGGTACTGATCTCAGCGGTTACGGCGGTCGCGCTGCTCTCGGGCTGCAACGACACGGTCGAGGTCGCCAAGGTTCATCACCGCAGCCACTTTTCGCCGCCCCAGGTGCCGCCGCCTTTGTGGCCGTCCGACGTATTCGACGAGGCCAAGGCGAAAGACCAGTTCGTCGCCGCCTTCGAGGCCAAGGACAAGGGCGACTGGACCAAGGCGCGCGCCGCCGCCGAGGCTGGTCTGGCCTTGTGGCCGGTCGATATCGACGGCTGGGAAATCCTGATGGCCTCCTGCGATGCGCAGGAGGATGTGGCCTGCCAGAAATACGCGACCTTCTTCCACGCCAAGCTGCTGGCGCTCAACGGACTGCCGATGCGCTCGGCGACGCTGGGCTTCCAGAACGTCGCCGAGAACGAGGTCGGCCAGCACACCGACAATTTCACCTATGACAAGAAGACGCTCGACATGGCGACGCGGCTTTGGGTGTTCTGCAGCCAGCACGACACCATCCGCCACCCGACCGACGAGCCGATGGAACAGACCTTCGACCAGACCTATCCCTACGTTCCGGTGCTGCTGGTGATCGGCGTTGGCGCCGGTGTGCTGACCGCCATCAAGTCGGTAGCCAAATAAATCCGCATCGGACTGCAGACCTGGGGCAGTGAAGGGGACATGCGCCCCTTCCTGGCGCTGGCCGAAGGGCTGGTCCGGGCGGGCCATGACGTCACTCTTGCCGCGCTCGACAAGACCGGCCGCGATTCTTCCCGTTTCGCCGAAAAAGGCGGTTTCCGCCTGATCCCGATCCCGCAGGCCGGACCTCCGTCGCAAGCCGAAGCGGATCGGGAGTGGCGCCGCTTGCTCTTCGCCGGGCCGTTGCGGCAGCTGGACCTGATCTATCAGGCGTTCGATCTCGATGCCGAGGCGATGCTGACCGCCGCCGAAGCGCTCTGTGCCGAAAACGATCTGGTGCTCGGCCATTTCATGGTGCATCAGCTGCGCGCCGTGGCGGAGAAGAACAACATTCCCCTGGCGACCCTGGTGCCGATCCATACCGCGCTTCCCACTGCCGAGAATGGGCCGTTCGGTCTGCCCGATCTGGGCGCCTGGAGCCATAAGCCGGCCTGGGCGCTGGCGCGCTACGCCATTGGCCGCGTGGTGCTGCCGCGCGTCAACACTCTGCGCCGCCAGCTGGGCCTCGCGCCCGACCGCGACGTTCTCGGACAAAGCTGGGCGTCCGACCGCCTCAATCTGATCACCGCCAGCCCGTCTCTCTGTCCGCCGCCCGCCGATTGGGGCCGCCAGCATGTGATGTGCGGCTTCGTCGACCGGGCGGTGGAACCGGATCTCGAACCTGTTCCGGCGGAGATCGAAGCCTTTCTCGCCGCCGGGCCGCCGCCGGTCTATCTGACCTTCGGCAGCATGATGAGCCTGTCGCAGCCCTATAGCCGCGAGACCGCTGTCCTGCTGCGTGAAGCCGTGCGCCTGGCCGGTGTGCGGGCCATCCTGCAGGTTCCGGATGCGGAATTCCCGTCCGATGCCGATTGCCTGGTCGTCGCCCGCTCTCCCTATGCCCAGGTTTTTCCGCGCTGCGCCCTGGTGGTCCATCATGGCGGGGCGGGGACGACCCAGACCGCGCTGCGGGCCGGCGTTCCGGCGCTGATCGTCGCCCATATCGCCGACCAGTTCTTCTGGGGCGCGCATCTGGCCAAACTCGGCGCC
This sequence comes from Alphaproteobacteria bacterium, assembly GCA_021325215.1. Taxonomy (GTDB): domain Bacteria; phylum Pseudomonadota; class Alphaproteobacteria; order Rhodospirillales; family Magnetospirillaceae; genus JAJPHO01. Next base: position 80,602 of record JAJPHO010000071.1, on the reverse strand, counting down.
GCCGCTGCGCCTCTGAAGCGGCGCGGACTGACAGCGTGGAGACTGGCGGAGGCGATCCGCCGCGCCGTGACGATGCCGCGAGAGCGCGCCGCCGAACTGGGGCGGGCGATCGCGGCGGAGGATGGGGTGAAGGTGGCTGTCGAAGCGATCGGGCGGTTACAGCCCTAGCACGTCCAGCATCGAATAGAGCCCGTGTTTGCGGCCTGCGGCCCACAGAGCGGCGCGCACGGCGCCACGGGCGAAGATCTGGCGCGACGAGGCCTTGTGGGTCAGCTCTATGCGCTCGCCTTCCGAGGCGAAGATCACCGTATGGTCGCCGACCACATCGCCGCCGCGCAGCGTGCTGATGCCGATCTCGCCGGCGGGGCGGGGGCCGATCTGGCCGTCGCGGCTCTTGCGGGCGACATCCGACAGCGTGACCTCGCGGCCCTGCGCGGCGGCTTCGGCCAGTGCCAGCGCCGTGCCCGAGGGCGCGTCGATCTTGTGGCGGTGATGCATCTCGACGATTTCGATGTCGAAAGTCTCGGGGTCCAGCTTGGCGGCCAATTGCCGCACCAGCTGTCCGAGCAGCGTGACGCCGACGCTCATATTGGCGGCCAGCACGACGGGAACCTTCTTCGCCGCTTCGTCCAAAGCGGCGCGGGCAGCCGGTTCGAAACCGGTGGTGCCGACGATCAGCGCGGTGGAATGGCGGACGGCCAGTTCGGCGTGGTGGGCCAGAAGGTCGGGGCGGGTAAAGTCGATGACCGCGTCGGACGCGGCGAACAAAGCGTTCGCGTCGTCGGTGGCGGCGATGCCGGCGCTCTTCAGCCCGGCCAGCAAACCGAGATCCTGGCCGACGATGTCGCTGCCGGCGCGGGCGCTGCCGCCGGCCAAAGCCGCGTCGGAATGGGATAGAGTTTCCTTGAGCAGCATCCGCCCCATGCGTCCGCCACAGCCAAGGATTCCCAGGGCGCTCAATCCTTGAGGTCTTCCCAGAGCTCGCGGACCTTGGCGAAGAAGCCGGAGCTCTGCGGGCTGACGTCGCCGCCTTCGCCCTCGAACTCGCGCAGCAGCTCTTCCTGGCGCTTGGTCAGATTGACCGGGGTTTCCACCACCGCTTCGACGAACATGTCGCCGCGCGCCGGGCTGCGCAGCACGCTCATGCCCTTGCCGCGCAGGCGGAACTGGTGGCCCGACTGGGTGCCGGCCGGAATCGAGATCTTGGCGCGGCTGCCATCGATGGCGGGCACTTCGATCGAGCCGCCGAGGGCGGCGCTGACCATCGACAGCGGCACCTTGCAATGGATGTTGGCGCCTTCGCGCTGGAAGATCCGGTGCGGCTTGACCGACAGGAAGATGTAGAGATCGCCGGGCGGCGCTCCACGCGCGCCCATCTCGCCCTCGCCGGCCAGGCGGATGCGGGTGCCGTCCTCGATGCCGGCGGGAACATTGACCGACAGGGTCTTGTCGCGCCGGGTGCGGCCGGTGCCGCTGCAGTCGCGGCAGGGGGTCTTGATGGTGCGGCCCATGCCCTGGCAGGTCGGGCAGGTCCGCTCGATGGTGAAGAAACCCTGGGTCGCGCGCACCTTGCCGGCGCCGCGGCAGGTGCCGCATTCGACCGGCTGCGCGCCGTTGGCCCCGCCGGTGCCGCTGCACGAAGCGCAGGTTTCGGAACTGGGAACCTCGATCTCCACCGACTTGCCGGCGAAGGCTTCCTCGAGGGTGATTTCCATATTGTAGCGCAGATCGCTGCCGCGCTGGGCGAAGCCGCCGCCGCGGCGGCCGCCCATGAACTCGCCGAACATCTCGTCGAAGATGTCGGCGAAGCCCGCGCCGAAGCCGAAATCGCCGGCCCCGCCCCGGCCGCCGCCCTGTTCGAAGGCGGCGTGGCCGAAGCGGTCATAGGCCGCGCGCTTCTGCTCGTCTTTGAGGATGTCGTAAGCCTCGTTGACCTCGCGGAACTTCTCGTCGGCCGTGGAATCTCCAGGGTTGCGGTCGGGGTGGAACTGCATGGCCATCTTGCGATAGGCCTTTTTCAGCTCTTCCGCGCTCGCTCCCTTGGAGAGACCGAGGATCTCGTAGTAGTCCCGTTTGCTCATACTGTTCCGACCGAGGCCTTACTTGTCTTTCTTGTCGGGGTCGACTTCTTCGAAGTCGGCATCGACGACGCCATCCTGATGGGTGCCGCCCGAAGCGCCGCCCTGGGCACCGGCGTTGCCGCCCGCCGCCTGCGGATTCTCCTGCTGCGCCTTGTACATGGCCTCACCCAGCTTCATCGAGGACTGGGCCAGGGTTTCGGTCTTGGCCTTGATGTCCTCGGCGTCGTTGGAATCCAGCACCGCCTTCAGAGCGGCGAGATCGCTCTCGATCTTGCTCTTCTGGTCGGCCGGCACCTTGTCGCCATGCTCGGACAGGGACTTCTCGGTCGAATGGATCAGGCCGTCGGCATGGTTGCGGGCTTCGACCGCTTCCTTGCGCTTCTTGTCCTCGGCCTGGTTGGCTTCGGCGTCCTTGACCATGCGGTCGATGTCGGCGTCCGACAGGCCGCCCGAGGCCTGGATGCGGATCTGCTGTTCCTTGCCGGTCGCCTTGTCCTTGGCCGACACGGAGACGATGCCGTTGGCGTCGATGTCGAAGGTCACCTCGATCTGCGGCACGCCGCGCGGAGCCGGCGGCAGGCCGACCAGGTCGAACTGGCCGAGGATCTTGTTGTCGGCGGCCATTTCACGCTCGCCCTGGAACACGCGGATGGTCACCGCGGTCTGATTGTCCTCGGCGGTCGAGAAGACCTGGCTCTTGCGGGTCGGGATGGTGGTGTTGCGGTCGATCAGACGGGTGAACACGCCGCCCAGGGTCTCGATGCCCAGGGAAAGCGGGGTCACGTCGAGCAGCAGCACGTCCTTGACTTCGCCCTTCAGCACGCCGCCCTGGATGGCGGCGCCGATGGCGACCACTTCGTCAGGGTTCACGCCCTTGTGGGGCTCGCGGCCGAAGAATTCCTTCACCGTCTCCATGATCTTGGGCATGCGGGTCATGCCGCCGACCAGGATCACTTCGTCGATTTCCGAAGCCTTCAGGCCGGCATCCTTCAGCGCGGCGCGGCACGGCTCGACGGTGCGGGCTACCAGATCCTCGACCAGGGCTTCCAGCTTGGCGCGGGTCAGCTTGATGTTGAGATGCTTCGGGCCCGACGCGTCGGCGGTGATGAACGGCAGGTTCACTTCCGTCTGCATCGACGAGGACAGCTCGATCTTGGCCTTTTCGGCGGCTTCCTTCAGGCGCTGCAGGGCCAGGCGGTCCTTGCGCAGGTCGATGCCCTGCTCGCGCTTAAATTCGTCGGCCAGGTAATCGATGATGCGGGCGTCGAAATCTTCACCGCCCAGGAAGGTGTCGCCGTTGGTCGACTTCACTTCGAACACGCCGTCGCCGATCTCGAGGATCGACACGTCGAAGGTGCCGCCGCCCAGATCGTACACGGCGATGGTGCCGGTGCCCTTCTTCTCCATGCCATAGGCCAGAGCGGCAGCGGTCGGCTCGTTGATGATGCGCAGCACTTCCAGGCCGGCGATCTTGCCCGCATCCTTGGTGGCCTGGCGCTGGGAATCGTTGAAATAGGCCGGAACGGTGATGACCGCCTGGGTGACCTTTTCGCCGAGATAGCTTTCGGCGGTTTCCTTCATCTTCTGCAGGATGAAGGCCGAGATCTGGCTCGGGCTCATCTTCTCGCCATGGGCTTCGACCCAGGCGTCGCCATTGTCACCCTCGATGATGTGATAGGGGACCAGGCCGATGTCCTTCTGGGTCATCGGGTCGTTGAAGCGGCGGCCGATCAGGCGCTTGATGGCGAACAACGTATTCGAGGGGTTGGTCACGGCCTGGCGCTTGGCGGCCTGGCCGACCAGACGCTCGCCACTGTCGGTGAACGCGGTCATGGACGGCGTGGTGCGCGCGCCTTCGCTGTTCTCGATGACCTTGGCGCTCTTGCCTTCCATGATGGCGACGCAGGAATTCGTCGTGCCCAGGTCGATGCCGATGACTTTGCTCATAAGACTGCCTCGTTACGTTGCGGCCGGTTCCTCAGGTCCCCATTCATGGGCAACCGCTCATGGAACCTCCAGGGTTGATACCGGTCGGCGCCAGCAGCGCCTTTGATCGGGTTATATAGGATAGGGTGCGACCCAGCGCAACAGAGTAGCACTCAAGCGGCCAGAGTGCTGATTGCTGTGCTGACGGGTCCGCTTTACGCCGCGCTTATCCTCTTTACCGCAAATCGCATGGAGCCTTTTCGAGCTTGGCTGCTAGACAGCCTGCCATCGATAACGGCAAGGCTTCTTGCATCATGAAGACGACGATCCTGTGCACCCTGGCCCTCGCGCTGTGCGCCGCACCGGCGGCGAACGCGTCGGACGGGCAAAGCGGCAAGGCGTCCTGGTACGGTTCCGACCATGTCGGCAAAAAGACCGCGAGCGGCGAAATCTTCACCGGAAAGGGCCGCACCGCGGCGCACAAGGATCTGCCGATCGGTGCGGTGGTGCGCGTGCTCGACACGGCCACCGGCCGTTCGGTGGTGGTGCGCATCAATGACCGCGGGCCCTATGTGGACGGACGGATCATCGATCTGTCCGAAGCGGCGGCGCGGGCGCTCGGCATGCGCGAGCGCGGTATCGCCGACGTGACGCTGGAGGTGCTGGCACTTCGCTGATCTCCCCTGTACCCTCCGGGAAGCGGCCGGTTGGGGGAGCTGGAATGCTGGGGGTAGTGCGGGGTATCAGCCGTATCGGCGGGATGTGGATGCGCGAGGCTGCGCGCCATCATGATTGGACCTTCCGCCGCGCTTTCCAGCTGCTGGTCCTGCCGCCTTTGCTGCTGGTCACCCATATTCCGCTGCATCGCCGCGTTCTCACCGTGGGGGCGCTGCCCGATTTCTGCGGCATGACGAAGTACCAGCCGCGCTTTCTCTATAAATACCTCAATGACCTATATCTGGTCCGCGGCCTGAGCGTCAAAGCGCGCGGCGCCGCCTTCATCCGCCACTATCACACGTTCGCGGCGGCGTTCGACCGCGCGTTCCTGTCCGGGCTGCAGGAGGGACAGGTTCCGTTGATGGCCGCCGAGAGGGGCGGCACGTCCTATGAGATTACGATGTGCCAGTCGTTCCAGTATATGAACGAGGGCGAGGTCTCGCTGCATTTCTGCGCCGATGGCGAGGTGATCTACATCGCCGCCTTCACCATCGTGCCCGGCTGGATCATGGAGATCGACACCGAATCGGCGCTGCTGCTGACGCGCCTGCAGGGCAGCCGTGGTAAATTCGGGGCGATCACCAAGGCCACCAAGGACCTCATGGACCTTACGCCGCAGTTCATTCTATTCTCCGCGCTGCAGGGAATCGCGATGGTTTTGGGAATCAGCTATATCGGCAGCGTTTCCGGCGCCCGCCATATCAGCAATGAAGATCCCCAATCGCCGCTGTTCCACAAAGCCTACGACGATTTCATGGTGTCCCAGGGAGCGGTCGGCAGCGCCGACGATCTGTTCCGCCTCCAGGTTCCGGTCCGTGAGAAGCCGTTGAATTACATCAAGCGGGACCACCGCGCCCGCACCCTCCGCAAGCGCCGGTTCCGGACCCGCATCGTCCAGGACGTGGGCGACCGTCTGCGTTACTATCTCCGGCCCGGTTTCGAACCCGGGAAAGGTCTTTGAAAATGTTGTCCGTCGTCGTTCCCATCTACAACGAATCTCTCAATCTCGACGGGTTCTTCGCCCGGCTGATCCCGGCGCTCGACTCGATGGGCGAGCCGTTCGAGGTGATCTGCATCGACGATGGCAGCAGGGATGACAGCGTCGCCCGCCTGAAGGCGAAGAACGAGGCCGATCCGCGCATCAAGCTGCTGGTCTTCTCGCGCAATTTCGGCAAGGAGGCGGCGGTCTCGGCCGGCCTCGCCAATGCCATCGGCGACGCGGTGATTCCCATCGACGCCGATCTGCAGCATCCGCCCGAGATGATCCCCGAGATGGTCGCCAAATGGCGCGAAGGCTATGACGTGGTCTATGCGGTGCGGCGCGAACGTACCGGCCAGGGGCTGCTGTCGCGCCTGCAGGCCCGCGCCTTCTATTGGGTGTTCGAGAAGCTGTCGGAAGTGAAGATGCCGCGCGAAGTCGGCGATTTCCGGTTGCTCGACCGCAAGGTGGTCGACGCCATCAATGCCATGCCCGAGCGCACCCGTTTCATGAAGGGCATCTTCGCCTGGGTCGGCTTCCGCCAGGTCGGCATCCCCTATACCCAGGAGGAACGCCAGTTCGGCGAGACCAGCTTCAATCTGGTGCGGCTGCTGCGCTTCGCCTTCGATGGGCTGGTGGCTTTTTCCGACATGCCGCTGCGCATGTGGACGGTGATCGGCGCCGTCGTGTCGGGTTTCGCCTTCTTCTACATCGTCGTCCGCCTGATCAGGACGCTGCTCTATGGCATCGACGTGCCCGGCTACGAATCGATCATCGTGATCATGCTGTTCCTCGGCGGCATCCAGCTGATCACCCTGGGCATCATTGGCCACTATCTCGGCCGCGTGTTCAACGAAGTGAAAGGACGCCCGCTTTACATCGTGCGGGAACGGCTGGGCGTAGAAAAACCAAAGCAGTCCTGAAAAAGGGACGCGTCATACACCCCGAATGGACGTATTCTTCCTGAATAAGGGAGAAGTACTTGTGTGGGGGGGGATGACATGAGCCTATTTTCCAATTTGAGAATTTCCGGCCGGCTGTTCCTGCTGGTCTGCCTGAGCGTTCCGGTCGTGGTCGCCCTGTCAGCGTGGAACCTCTATGAGACCCGGGCCACCATGATCGAGGACCGTAAGGCCGCGGTCCGCCAGGTCATCGAGACGGCCGTCGCCATTTCCGGCTATTACCATCAGCAGGCCGCCAGCGGCGCCCTGGCCGAGGATGCGGCCAAGACCCAGGCCATGGCGGCGCTACGCGCCGTGCGCTTCGACGGCAGCAACTACCTCTATATCTACAATAATGGCGGCACCACGATCATGCACGGGGTGCGCAAGGAGTTGGAAGGCCAGTATCGTCTCGACGAGAAGGACAAGTCCGGCAAGCTGTTCATCCGCGAGCAGCTGGCCCATTCCAAGGCCGGCGGCGGCTTTACCGACTACAATTTCACCAAGGCCAATCAGGGCGACAAGGTGTTTCCCAAGATCAGCTATGACGCCCAGTTCGCGCCATGGGACTGGTCGATCGGCGCCGGCGTCTATCTCGACGACATCGATGACGCCTTCTACCGCAAGCTCGCTTGGATGGGCGGCGTCGTGGCGGTGGTGGTCGGATTGCTGGTTGCCGCCTCGCTGACCATCGCGCGCGGCATTACCCGTCCGATCGTCTTCCTGGCCGAGGCGATGCACCGCCTGGCCGGCGGCGATCTGAGCGTCGAGGTCGAGCAGGTGCGGCGCCGCGACGAGATCGGCGAGATGGCCGAGGCGGTGCTGGTCTTCAAGCGCAACGCCCAGCGCGTCGACCAGCTGCAGGCCGAGCAGGCGGCGGGCAAGGCCTCCGCCGAGGCGGAGCGCAAGCAGGCCATGATGGCGATGGCGGACAAGTTCGAAGCGGCGGTGGTCGGCCTGGTCCAGAGCGTATCGGCCCAGGCCTCCGAGATCGGCAGCACGGCGGAAGGCTTGTCCGACGGCGCCCGCCGCACCTCCGAACAGGCGACGGCGGCCGCTTCCGCGGCCCAGCAGGCGACCGCCAATGTGCAGACCGTCGCGTCGGCGGCCGAAGAATTGTCGTCCTCGATCACCGAGATCAGCCGCCAGGTGACCGAAGCCGCCATGGTTTCGTCGATGGCGTCCGAGGAGACCGCCCGCACCAACGCCATGGTGGAAAGCCTGGCGTCGGCGGCGTCCAAGATCGGCGACGTGGTCCAGCTGATCAACGACATAGCCAGCCAGACCAACCTTCTCGCCCTCAACGCCACCATCGAAGCGGCCCGCGCCGGCGAGGCCGGCAAGGGTTTTGCGGTGGTGGCTGGCGAGGTGAAGACCCTGGCCAGCCAGACCGGGCGCGCCACGGACGAAATCTCGGCGCAGATCGCCGCGGTGCAGGAGGAGACGCATCGGACCGTCAACGCCATCCGCAAGATCGCCAGCGTCATCGATCAGGTGCGCGAGATCTCCTCGGGCATCGCTTCGGCTGTGGAGCAGCAGGGCGCCGCCACCCAGGAAATCGCCCGCAACGTCCAGGAAGCGGCGCGCGGCACCCAGGAGGTCTCGGCCAATGTCGTCGAAATCTCGACCGCGGCGGCGACGGCGGTGACCAATTCCGGCTATGTGGCGGCGACCTCGGGCAGCCTGGCGCGGGATTCGGAAACCATGCGCGGCGAGGTGATGCGCTTCCTCGAAAGCGTGCGGGCGGGGTGAGGATCACGCCAGGCGGGCCGCGTGCTCCCGCACATGGTCGATGAAAGCGCGCAGCGCCGGCGCCATCTGGCGCTGGCGCGGATAGCAGAGATGATGGCCGGGGAAGGGGGCTGACCATGTCTCCAGCATCGTCACCAGCAGTCCCTGCTCGACCAGCGAAGCGATCCGCCAATCAGACAGGAAAGCGATGCCGACGCCGTCGAGGGCCGCGCGCAGGGCCGTTTCCTTGTCGTTGACGATCAGCGGCCCGTCGACCGCGACTTCGAACCAGGCGCCCTTTTCCCAGAACTCCCAGTGATAGGTGCCGCTGCGTCCGGGCCAGCGCCAGCGGATGCAGCGATGCGCGACCAGGTCGCGCGGGGTGGCGGGCAAGCCGAAGCGTTCGACATAGGAGGGCGCCGCCGCGGCCACCTGGCGCATGTCGGAGCCGAGGCGCACCGCCACCATGTCACGTTCGATCACCTCGCCGATGCGGATGGCGACGTCGTAGCCGCCCGAGACCAGTTCGGCCACCGAATCGTCCAGCGTGATGTCCAGCGTCACGTCGGGATAGGCGCTGGCGAAGCTGGCCAGCACCGGTTCGAGATAAAGCGCCGCCGCGGAGCGGAAAGAATGGACCCGCACCAGGCCGGCTGGCTGGTCCCGGTACTGCCCGACCCCCTCCAGCGCCGCGCCGAGATCGCTCATCGCGGGCACCAGCCGGCGATAGAGCGCATCGCCGGCGTCGGTCAGCGCCACGCTGCGGGTGGTGCGGTTGAGCAGCCTCACGCCGACGCTCTGCTCGAAGGCGCGGACCATCTGGCTCAGCGCCGAGGGGGAAACGCCCAGCTGGTCGGCGGCGCGGGAGAAGCTGAGGCAGCCGGCGACGGCGAGAAAGGCGCGCAGCTGGGCGAAATCGCTACCGGTGATCGGCGTATCCATTTTGAAGTCCTGCTTACAGGTCTTGTGAAAATATCGGCCATTCTGAATTCTCACTTCCAAGAGCATATCTCCCGGCGAAGGAGAATTCATCATGAAGACGTGGTTCATTACCGGTATTTCCCGGGGTCTCGGCAAGGCGCTGGCGCAAGCGGCTCTCGCCCGCGGCGACAAGGTCATCGGCACCACCCGCGATGGGCGCTCGGACGTCGAAGGCGCACTGACGCTGCCCCTTGAAATGACCGACCCCGAGGCCATCGCGTCGGCGGTCGGCAAGGCCTTCAGCCAAGCCGGGACCGTCGACGTGATCGTCAACAATGCGGGCTATGGTTTGCTGGGCGCCGTCGAGGATGCCGCCGAGGAGGAGATCGCCCGGCTGTTCGCCGTCGACCTGTTCGGGCCGTTGCGCCTGATCCGTGCCGCCCTGCCGCATCTGCGCAGCCAGAAGAGCGGGCACGTCGTCAACATCACATCGATCGCCGGCCGCGCGCCGGGCGCGGCCTCGGCCTATTACGCGGCGGCCAAGTTCGGGCTGGAGGGGTTTTCGCAGAGCCTGGCCCAGGAAGTGGCGCCGTTCGGCATCAGGGTGACGACGGTGGCGCCCGGCGCCTTCCGCACCGACTTCCTGTCGTCCCATTCGATCCGAAAGAGCGCGCCGGCCACCGAAGGTTACGGCGAGACCGCCGGCAGGATGCTCGACGCCTTCGACCGCATGGCCGGCCGCCAGCTCGGCGATCCGGTCAAGGCGGCGGAAGCGATCCTGAAACTGGCGGATTCGGAAAAGCCGCCCGTGCAGCTGCTGCTCGGTTCCGACGCCTGGCGGCGCAATCAGGCGCGGCTGGAAGCGAGCGCGGCGGAGATGGCGGAATGGAAGGATGTCACGCTGGGTACGGATTATCCCGAAGGCACCTGATTCGGTTCAACGCCAGGAACACCAAACCGACGCGGCGGTGCACCGACCTCAGAAATCCACGCACCGCCCGCCTTTTTCCCAATCATTGTAGCGTGTCGGTTCGGGCCCCTTGGGCCCGCCGATTTCGCGCGGGGGCTGCTTGGTCGGTTCAGGCTTCTTTTCTTCGTCTTTGGCGTCGGCTGGTTTTTCGCTCAACCGCATCTCCTCTTGTCTGTCGGGGGCAGGCACTTTATGCAATGTCCGTCATGGCAAGCAACGATCCGTCCTCCGATGCCCGCGCGGTCGCGCTCGACGCGCTCACCCAGATCCTGCGCCGGCGCCTGTCGCTCGACGATGCGCTGAAGCTCGACGGCATCGCCGACGCGCGCGACCGCGCCTTTGCCCGCCAGATGGTGGCGACCACGCTGCGCCGCAAGGGGCAGATCGATGCGCTGCTGGCCCGCTGCCTGGAAAAGACCCCGCCGGCGCCGATCGAGGATCTGCTGCGCCTGGCCGTCGCCCAATTGCTGTTCCTCGAGGTCAAGCCGCACGCCGCCGTCGACAGCGCGGTCGAGCTGGCCAAATCCTTAGGCTTCGCCCCGCTCGGCAAGCTGGTCAATGCGGTGCTGCGCCGCCTCGCCACCGAAGGCCCCGACTGGGTCGCGGCGCAAGATCCGGCGTCGCTGAACGCTCCGGCCTGGCTGTGGAATTCGTGGGTCGCGGCCTATGGCGAACAGACCGCGCGCGCCATCGCCGCCGCCCATCTCGAAGAGCCGCCGCTCGATCTCACCCCCGCCGGTTCGGCCGAAGCCTGGGCGGAACGCCTGGACGCGGAGCTGCTGTTCACCGGCAGCCTGCGCCGCGCTTCCGGTGGTTCGGTGGCGGCACTGCCCGGTTTCGACGAAGGCGGCTGGTGGGTGCAGGACGCCGCCGCCACCCTGCCGGTGCGGCTGCTGGACCCGCATCCGGGCGAGCATATCGCCGATCTGTGCGCCGCTCCCGGCGGCAAAACGGCGCAGCTGGCCGCCGCCGGCGCGGTGGTGACGGCGCTGGACAGGTCTGCGCGGCGCTTGACGCGCTTGCAAGAAAATCTCAATCGTCTCAATCTGTCGGCCGAGCTGGTGGCAGCGGACGCTTCGGCGTGGCAGCCGCCCCGGCTTTTCGACAAGGTGCTGCTCGATGCGCCTTGCTCGGCGACCGGTACCTTGCGGCGTCATCCCGACGTCGCCTGGACCAAGCAGCCGGAAGATATCGGGAAGTTGGCAGCCGCTCAGGATCGGCTGCTGGCGGCGGCGTCGCTGATGGTCAAGCCCGGCGGCACGCTTGTATTTTGCACCTGTTCGCTGCAGCCGGAAGAGGGACCCGCGCGCATCGAACGTTTCCTGCGCTCGGATGCGCGCTTCCGCCGCCAGCCTATCGCGGCGTCGGAAGTGGGAGGTCTGAGCGACTTGGTGAGCGCAGATGGGGATATGCGCAGCCTGCCGTGCCACCTGGCCGAGATAGGAGGCATGGACGGCTTTTTCGCCGCCCGTCTATATCGTATCGCCTAAGGGTTCCCTATGAATGTTCCTCGTCCGTTTATCCTTCTCGACCGCGATGGCACCATCAATGTCGAGAAACATTATCTCTCCGACCCCGACCAGGTGGCGCTCTATCCCGGCACCGGCGCGGCGCTGAGGCGCCTGCGCGAACTGGGTTATGGGCTGGCCGTGCTGACCAATCAATCGGGGGTCGGGCGCGGCTATTTCGGGCTCGACGCGGTCGAGCGCGTGCATGACCGCCTGCGCGAGCTGCTGGCCGCCGATGGCGCGTCGGTCGACGGCTTCTTCATTTGTCCGCACAGCCCCGACGAGGATTGTGATTGCCGCAAGCCGCTGCCGGGTCTGGCGAAGCAGGCGATGGAGCGGTTCGGCTTCGATCCAGGCCAGGCGATCATGATCGGCGACAAGGCCGCCGACATCGGTCTCGGGCAGGCGATCGGCGCCGCCACTATTCTGGTACGCACCGGCTGGGGCAGCGATGCGGAGAAGGCGAAGGATTGCGATCCCGACGCCATCGTCGATGATCTGGCGGGCGCTGTGCGCTGGATCGAGGCTCGCAAATGACTCTCTCCGCCCTCGTGGTCGCCCATAATGAGGAAAGCCGCCTGGCCGCCTGCCTCGAAAGACTGCGCTTCGCCGACGAGATCGTCGTCGTGCTCGACAAATGCACCGACGCCAGCAAGGCCATCGCCCGCCAATTCACCGACCGCCTGATCGAAGGCGCCTGGGAATTGGAAGGTCCGCGCCGCAATGCCGGCATCGACGCCTGCCGCAGCGACTGGATCGTCGAGATCGATGCCGACGAGCATGTGACGCCCGAACTGGCCGAGGAATTGCGCAGCGTGGCGCAGCAATCCGGCTTCGCCTATCACGACATCCCGGTCGATAACTGGATCGGCACGCGCCTGGTGCGGCATGGCTGGGGCGCTTCGTTCGGCAAGCCGGCCTATCCCGGCCTGTTCCGCAAGGGCGTCAAGATCTGGGGCAATCAGCGAGTCCATCCGGCCCTGACCCTGACCGGGCGCAAGGGACCGACCTTGTCGAACCGGCTGCAGCATTATGTCGACCGCGACATCTCGGACATGATCCGCCGCTTCGACGGATATACCAGCGCCCGAGCCAAGGATCTGCGCGATTCCGGCGATATCGGCAGCGGGTTCCACAATGTCCGGCGCATCTTTTCGCGTTTCTTCCGCTGCTATGTCAGCCGCGGCGGCTGGCGCGAAGGCGGGCTGGGCTTCCTGATCGCGCTGTTCGCAGCCCTCTACCCGCTGGTTTCCTATTTCAAGGCCAAATACGACACTTCTCCGGACATGTAATACATACAAATCAAAATATAGGTTGGCCATTTAACAGGAAATTCATTTCTCGGCGTGTATTCGGGACGGTGCGATTGTGCGGTGGGTCGCTTTTCACATTATAAAAACTAAAGAATAGCCGCGGAAACTCTCTTGAGGTAGCAAGCTATGCCGATCATGCTCGCGGCGGTAGGTGCGTTCCTTTCAGCCTTTTCCCCCCATCCGCCCGCCGACGATATCGTCTCCCTATCCACATTTGGGGATAGTGCAGCGCAGCGCGCTGGGTGAATTCTCCTCCAGGATGATGGGTAGAAACGGGGCATGGGCAATGGCACCTGCGGATGAGTTCGGCCAGGCAAGGCGGTCATCGGATTCCGCTTTCGGCATGACGACGGAAGGGCGCAAGCTGCACCGGCAGGCGTGGCTGGCCGCGCTTCTGCTGCTGATGCGCGCGGTCGACGTCGTGGTGATCGCCGCCGCCGGCATCGCCGCTTTCTGGCTGCGCAACGGCGTCCAGGGATTGCCGCGCCTCGAGACGGTCGCCATCACCTTCGCCTGCATGCTGGCGGTCGTGGTGCTCAATCTCGGCCAGGCCTACATGATCAGCATCGCCGACAAATTCTGGCCGATGGCCGGGCGCGCCCTGGGCCATTGGGGCCTGGTCGGGCTGCTGCTGATCGCCACCGCCTTCCTGCTGCACGAAACCGAAACCTATTCCCGCCGCTGGGCCGCCATGTGGTTCGCGATCGCCGCGGCAGGCCTGGTCGGCGTGCGCGCGGTCAGCGCCATGATGGTCCGCCGCCTGCGCCGCAAGGGCGATCTGATCACCCGTGTCGTCATCATCGGCGGTGATCGCGGCGGGCTGCAGCTCTATCACCATCTGCGCGCCCATGGTCGCGAGCTCGAGGTGGTGGGCATCTATGACGACCGCATCGACCGCATGCAGGAAGGTGCCCAGAAGCAGGGCGTCACCATCCTCGGTACGGTCGCGCATTTCCTCGCCTGGGCCCGCTACGCCCGGGTCGATTGCGTCGTGATCGCGCTGCCCTGGACCAGCGAACACCGGCTGCGCGAGATGATCGAGGCGCTGCAGGCCCTCGACATCGAAATCCAGATCTGCCCGGAAGGCCTGGGCTTCGTCGTGCACAGCTTCCCTTTGCTGCGCAATTCGGTCGCCACCTCGCTGGGCGGCCTGCCGATGTTCAGCGTGTCGCGCCGTCCGCTCGATGGCTGGGGCTGGCTGATCAAGGATATCGAAGACCGCCTGCTGATCACCCTGCTGGCCCCGATCGTGCTGCCGATCTGTCTGCTGATCGCCCTGGCGATCCGTCTCGACAGCCCCGGCCCGGTCCTCTTCAAGCAGCAGCGCAGCGGCTTCAACGGGCGCAATTTCTGGGTCTATAAATTCCGCACCATGCGCGCCGCCGACAGCGTTCCCACCGGCGTGACCGTGGCGACCCGGCGCGACGATCCGCGCGTGACGCGGGTCGGCAGCTTCCTGCGCAAGACCAGCCTGGACGAGCTGCCGCAGCTGATCAATGTGCTGAAGGGCGAGATGTCGATCATCGGGCCGCGTCCGCACGCGGTCGACCACGACCAGCAATTCGCCCGCATCATCCGCCAATATTATGCCCGCCACCGGGTCCGCCCCGGCATCACCGGTTGGGCCCAGGTCAACGGCCTGCGCGGCAGCGTCGAGGAGGAGGAGCAGATCCGCCGCCGCGTCGCGTTCGATCTCTGGTACATCGAGAACTGGTCGATCTTCTTCGATCTGCGTATCCTGCTGATGACCCCCTTCGTCGGTCTCGTGAACCGCAACGCCTATTAAAGCTTCACCGTGATCCTCGACGTCCAAGACCTGCCCGACGGTTTCAGCCTGGACGCCGATATCTGCATCGTCGGCGCCGGCCCGGTGGGTATTTCACTGGCGCTGACGCTGGCGACGGGGGGGCGGCGGGTCCTGCTGCTGGAAGGCGGCGGACCGGCGCCCGAGCCGGACAGCCAGGCGCTCTATCGGGGTCAGGTCGACGCGGCCGGACTGCATCCGTCGCCGGATCATTACCGCGAGCGGCGCTATGGCGGGTCCAGCACCATCTGGGGCGGCCGCTCGATGCCCTACGATTCCATCGATTTCGAGACGCGCCCCTACGTGCCGCACAGCGGCTGGCCGATCGATCTTGCTGCGCTGAGCCCGTTCTATGGCGAGGCGGTCAGGCTGTGCGAGGCCGGGCGCGACGCCTTCACCATCGAAACCGCCTTCGACACGCCGCGCCGGCCGATGATCGAAGGGTTCGACGGCGAGCATTTCACCACCAACACGCTGGAACGCTTCAGCTGCCCGACCGACTTTGGCCATCGCTATCGCCATAAGCTGGAAGCGGCCGAAGGCCTGCAGGTGGTCCTGCATGCCAATGTGACGGATATCAGGCGCTCGGAGACGGGGAGCGAAGTTACCGGCCTGACGGTCCGCTCGCTGGCCGGGCGGCAGGGACAAGTGTCGGCTGGACGGGTGATCCTGGCTCTGGGCGGGCTGGAGACGGCGCGCCTGCTGCTGGCCAGCCGCATCGGCGAGCGGTTGGACGCGGTCGGACGCTATTACATGTGCCATATCGCCGGCACCATCGGATCGCTGAAATTCACCGGCCCGCGCGACAGCGTGTGGAACGGATACGACGTCGCCGACGACGGCAGCTATTGCCGGCGCCGCTTCGCCCTGCGCCCGGAGGTTCAGCGCCGGCTCGGCATCGGCAATTTCGTCGCGCGCCTGCACCACCCGCGCATTCCCGATCCGCGCCACCGCAACGGCATCCTGTCGGCGCTCTATCTGGCCAGGCCGATCATCCCTTACGAATATGGCAAGCGTCTCTATGGCGACGAGGCTGGGGGATTGGGCCGATGGCTGGCCCACGCCGTCAATGTCGCCACCGATCTGCCCGCGACTCTGGGCTTCCTGATCCATATGCTGCGCGATCGCCGCCTGGCCGAGCGCAAATATCCCTCGATCGTGATCCGCTCGAAATCGAACTCTTTCAGCCTCGATTTCCATGCCGAGCAGGTGCCCGATCCTGACAGCCGGGTGGTCCTCACCGATGAGGTCGACGCGCTGGGCATGCCGCGCCTCAAGGCGGATTGGCGCTATGGCCGGGCCGATGTCGAGACGGTCAGCCGGTCCCTGGCGCTGCTGGCCGGGGATATCGAGCGTTCCGGCACCGGCCGCTTCGACTACGATCCGGCCAGCGTCGAGAGCGAGATGACCCGCTATGGCGCCTATGGCGGCCATCATATCGGCACTGCCCGGATGGGCAGCGATCCGGCCTCCAGCGTGGTCGATGCCGATTGCCGGGTGCATGGCATCGATAATCTCTATGTCGCCGGTTCGGCAGTGTTCCCGACCTCCAGCCAGGCCAACCCCACTTTGACCGCCGTCGCCATGGCTTTGCGGCTGGCCGATCACCTGAAAGGAAGCCAGCCGTGACGAAGCGAATCCTGGTGCTGGGCGGCGACGGTTTCATCGGCAAACATATGGTCTCCGCCCTGGCGGCCAGCGGCTGGGCGATGCCGGTCGCGGCCGGGCGCCGCGCCCGCGCGGCAGCGCCGGGAACCGAGCGGATTCAGCTCGACGCGACCGATGCCGCAGCGCTGAAACGGGCGCTGGACGGTGTCGACGGCGTGGTCGATTGCATCGCCGGCGGGGCGATGGTCGATGTCGCGCGGAACCTGTTTTCTTCCGGCATCGACGTTCCGGTGGTGCATCTGAGCTCGATGGCGGTCTATGGCTCGGCCGTCGGGCTGGTGACCGAGGACGCGCCGCTCAAGGCCGATACCGGACCCTATGCCCAGGCCAAGGCCGAGGCGGAAAAATTGGCCGCCGCCTATCCGCGCGCGGTGATCCTGCGGCCGGGCTGCGTCTATGGTCCGGGCAGCACGCAATGGAGCCTGCGCATCGCGCGGCTGCTGCGGGCGCGGCGGATCGGCGATCTCGGCGCCGGCGGCGATGGATGCAGCAATCTGGTGCATGTGTCGGACGTGGCCGCCGCGGCGCTGGCCGGGCTGCGCCTGCCCGCCGCGCAGGGACGGGCCTATAATCTG
The DNA here is from genome assembly GCA_021325215.1 of Alphaproteobacteria bacterium. GTDB lineage: Bacteria > Pseudomonadota > Alphaproteobacteria > Rhodospirillales > Magnetospirillaceae > JAJPHO01. The sequence continues at coordinate 63,468 of JAJPHO010000071.1, read as the reverse complement.
GCGATGGACGGCGCGCCGAGCTGGAACGATTACTTCCTCGACTTCGCCCGCGCGCTGGGCGCGGTGCCGATCGTCCGGCTGTCGGAAAAGCGCATGACGCTGGAAAGCAAGCTGGTGGCGGCGCCTCTGAAGATCCTCGAGATTCTGGCCGGCAAGGCCGGTCTCGCCCGATTGATTCCGCCGCCCATACCGCCGTCGCTGGTGCGAACCTGGCGGCACGAGATTCGCCTGTCGCCGGCCCGGGCCGAGGCGGAGCTGGGCATCGTCTGGCGCGATCTGGCGGCCGGTCTGGCCGAGACCGCCGCCTGGATCAATTCGGTGGCGGCGTAGCGGCCGGTTTGGATTTGGGCTTCGGTTTCGCCTTGGGGCGGGTCGATTCCGCCTGGCCGGCTTCCTCCTGGCGGAGCTGCGCGCGGACGCAGCGGTCGAGGATGTCGTAATCCCCTTCGCGGTCGACCTTGGCCCGCAGATCGCAGTCGCGCTGGATGTAATCCTGCGCGCCGGGCCAGACCCGGCGGACCGATTCCAGCGCGTCCCCTTGTGCCGCCAGGCAATTCGCCATGGTTTCCGCTGAAAGACCGTCCGGCGTGTTGGCCCGGCGGCTGCACAATCCGTCCAGGTCGTAGCGCGGCGGCCGCTCGTCCGCCAGGACCGGCGCGGTGCCCAGCAGAGCCAGCAGGATCAGGAAGCGGATGGTCATGCCGTGCTCCAGGGGACGATGCCGAGGGTGCGCCGGGCGGCCATTGCCGCGCCGACGCCATTGACCAGGATCGCCAGGGCGGCGGCCAGGGCGGCGCCATCATTGAACCACAGCGGCGACAGCAGCGCGCAGCCGGCCAGCAGGGCGGCCAGCGCGGCCAGATTGACCCGCCGCAGATCGGCAAGGTGGCCGGTCATGCCCAGCAATTCGGGCAGAGCGGTGAAACAGGCGGCGCCCAGCTGGCCGAGGGCGAGGATGCGCAGGGTCAGGGCGCCATCGGCAAAGCCGTGTCCCAGCAAACCCAGCAGCATCGCCGGCACCGCCAGCATAACCAGCACCGGCCCGATCGTCAGCCCCAGCCCCAATTTCACAGCGTGGCCGGCGGCGCGCGCCAGGCCCGGCCCGTCGCCGGCGGCATGCAGTTCGGCGAAGGTCGGCGCCGCCATGCCCGCCACGCCGCTGATCAGCACATTGGTCAGCAGGGCGATGCGCCAGGCCAGGGCGAACAGGCCGACCCGCGCGCTGTCGGCGACCATGCCGAGAATCAGGGCGGGCGCCGACGAGATCGACAGCTGGGTCAATTCCAGCGTGAACAGCGACAGGCCCGGCCGCAGCAAGGGCGGAGGCGGCGCGCCGGGGGCGGAGGGATCGGCGAAGCGCAGCAGCAGCAGGGTGCCGGCCAAAGCGGCGAAGGCGAAGCAGCCGGCGATCAGCAACACTGTCTCGACGATTCCGCCGGCGGTCAGCCAGGTCATGCCGCAGAACAGGGCTGGCCACAGCCAGGAATAGACCATCTGGGCGAACCCGACCCGCTTCAGCCCGGCCAGCCCGCCGCCCGCCGCGGTGGACAGGTTCTGCGGCAGGATCGAGAGGGCGCCGAGGGCGATCGGCAGGGCGAGGTTCGGCTTGGCGAGAATCCAGCTGGCCAAAGGATGGGCTGCCAGAGCGAGGGCGGCGGCGACCAGGGCCGAGGCGATGGCGATCTGCAGATAGCCGCGCGCCAAAATACGCCGCACATCGCCGGGCCGGCTCTCGGCGCGCGCTACCGCCACCTGACGGGTCATGGCCTTGTCGATGCCCAGGCGGCCGAGGCCGGCCAGCAGGGTCATCAGGCTGAAGACGATGTAGAAATCGCCGGTCCGGTCGACCCCCAGCCGCGCCGCCACCAGCAGATGGAAGCCATAGCGGCTGGGCAAATCGAGCAGGCGGACGCCGACGCTGACCAGCGATCCGCGCATCAATCCCCGGCCGGCGGCGGTTTCCATATCAGCCGGCGGCGCCGTGCAGGACGAACAAAGTCGCGCTCTGCGGGGGCAGGGTGACGGCGTTGCCGCCGAAGCGGAAGGCGGGCAGGGCGGCGATATGGCCGTCGGCCAGCTGATAGACCTCGGCGTCGCCATGATCGCTGAAATGGGCGAGGTCGAGCTTGACCGAGGCCGGGGCGTCGAGCTGCTTGTTGATCACCACCACGGTCAGGGACCCGTCCTTGCGCAGGGCGGCGAAGGCCGACACCGTGTCGGGATCGGGCGTTCTAGCCCGCACGCTGGTGTCGCCGAAGGTCGAGTTCCTGCCGTCGTAATTGCGGTAGAGCTTGAAGGCGAGATAGGTCGGGCTGCCGGTCGGCGGCGTCGCCCAGCGTGTCGCCATGTCCAGGCCTTCGCGCCCGAAGATGCCGAGGATGTCGGCCTGGGTGGTGCCGCCATTATTGGTGTTCTCGCCGCCCCAATTATATTCGGTAACGGCGATCGGCGTGCCCGGCTGGTAATAGGTGTCGACCCATTTGCGCAAACGGGGGATCAGCGCCACCGTATCGTTGATCCAGGTGGTGTTCTTGTAAGCAGTGTCCCACAGATCGCGGGTCGAGCGGTTGCGCTGCAGCTGCATGGCCTTCGATACATCGTCGCGGTCGTCGTGATATTCGCCGCCCTGCGGATAGTAATGCACGCTGATCACGTCGACCGGATGGCCGGCCTGCTTCCACTGGGTCAGCAGCCAGGGCAGGTAATCCATGCCCTTGGTCTGGTCGCGCCGGTCGGGCGCGTTGTCGAAGCCGTGCTCGTCGGCATATTGCTGGTCGAAGCCGCTATGCAGATAGGCGCCCCAGCCCCATTCCTCCGGGGCGACGATCTGCGCACCCGGATCGACCGACTTCACCATGGCGGAATAGTCCCGTACCTTGTCGGCGATTTCCTTGGCATGCGCCCCGACCGGATGGATGTCGCGGTGGATGCCGTGCCAATAGCCCGGCTCGTTATCCATCAGGAAATAGCGGACGCCGCCCTTGTCGGCGGTTCCCCATTTCGCGGTCAGCGCCTCGATCCAGCCTTTCTCGTCGTCCGGGCTGTCGGGTTGATTGGCGTCGGTCGGGTCGTTGCCGACGATGGGTGATCCGTCCAGGGTCTTGCCGTTGCCGGCGTCGGTGAAGCCGTGCTCGTCGAAATCCTGCTGCAGGCCGTATTTGCCGATCGCGAAACTGGCCAGCGTCTTGCGGTCGCGATCCAGTTTGGCGACCCAGCCGATCATCGGCACGGTCAGCATCGGCTGGGCCCCGGCCGCCTTGGTCAAAGCGACGAAGCCGTCGCCATGCTGATCGAAGATGTCGTCGCCGCAGGCGGTGCTTTCGAAGAACCAGTCCCGGCCGGCATTGCGGGCGTTGATCCGCCAGTTATAGCGGGTGGCGCTGTCGCCGCCGGTGCGGTTGAGCGGCACATTCAGCTCGGTCAGCTGCGCGGTGGTGGCGAAATTGAGCCCGTAGATCAGCGGATTGATCGGCTTGCGGTCCGCCTGGGTGTCGATCGCGACAATCACCGTCTCCGCGCCCTGCGCAAGCGGCGGGTACAGCGCCGCCAGCGCCAGCACGAGGATCGGGAGACGCATGCGGGCCTTCATTCGGACTCCTCCGTTCGCTCGGCGTCGTATTGCTGCAGCCACTGCCAGACATAGGCGTAGATGGCGAGAATCACAGCGGTTTCCCCGGGCGTCAAGGTTGGGGGGTAGAGGTTGGAGATCAGCAGGACGTACAGCAGATAATCTTGCAGGGCGGCCAGGAACAGGCTGTCGATGCGCGGTTTCAGCTGGCGCTGATAGAACAGCATGCCGCGCACTTCATAAGCTATGAACATCAGTGCGCCGATGATGCCGAATTCGAAGACGATGCCCAGCCAGGTGATGTCGGCCAGGAAGAAGGCATGATCGAAAAAAGCCGACAGGCTGTCCTTGCTGGTCGGGCTGATGGTGCCGACGCCGAGCAGCCAGTGGAGGGGATTGATGCCGAGAAAAGCGGTGGCCTTGAGGATGGTTTCCCAGCGCACACTGAAGCCTGAGGAGGGATCGGTGCGGAAGATGCTGGAGAGATAGCCGAACGAAAAGCTGGCCACCACGCCGGCCAGGGCGATGCCCGAAACGGCGTAGCGCAGAAAGCCCCGCGTGACGAAGAAACCGTTCAGCACCACCACGCCGGCGATGCCGACCAGCATGGCGCGGGTCTTGACGATTCCCATGGTGATGGCGATGCCGATCGCGGTGGCCAGCAGCGGGCGGAAGGAGGGGCGCTGCAGGAAGCGCCGATAGAAATAGAAGATGGCGACCATCGAGAAATACATCGGCATGCGGACGCGGTTGCCGCGATTGTCGGTGGTCAGGATCGGCGAGGCGCCGATCGGATAATTATCGCTGTACCAGGATTGCGGCACCACGGCCCAGATGATCACCAGGCTGACGAAGGTGATGATGCCCAGGATCAGAAAGCCGGCCATCAATTCGCGCAAGGTCGGCTGCAACAGAAGCAGCAGCCCCAGAAACGAGAAGAAATAGAGCATCGGCAGCAGCTTCACCTGGGCGGTGAGGCCGGTGAAGAAATCCTGGTCGAAGGTGAAGATGGCGGCGAAGCTCGGCACCAGCATCAGCCACAGGAAGGAGGCCAGCACCTGGCGCGTCATCGGCACCACCGGATGGCGGAACACGACGAATACCAGCGGCAGCGAAAGGATCGGGAACGCCTTGGACAGCGACCACAGCGGTATCAGATCCTTCATGTAGTGGAAGATCTGGCCGAACATCGGCAACGCCACCAGCAGCACCGCCATCACGCCGGGGCGCAGCGGCGTCCTGTCTGCGTCCGCCGCCAGCCGGGTGTCGCCGTATTCTTCGCCGGACTCGTCCTCTTCGACCTCGTTCAGCGGTTCGGCATCGAGTGACTCAACGGCCATGCTGCTCAGGTTCCGGCTTCAGGGCGTCGTGGTGGTGGTCGTGTTGGCGCCCGGATTGGGATTCGTATTGTTGTTGATCGTGTAGCTGAAGCCGCGCTGGAAGGGCAGGGCCTTGTTGATATATTCGTCGATCCACAGATCGACTTCCGCGATGGTGGTCTTGGGCACGAAAATGGTGTCCTGCGGCCGCAGCGCGACCGCCTGGGTCTTGTCGCCGGTATGAATCAGCTCGTCGAGATCGACCACCCGCAGCAGCGTCTTGCCGTCCGGACCGCGGCGCACGATCACCACCGAATGAGTGCGCGCACTGTCCAGCGCGCCGCCCGCCGCCAGCACGGCCTGCAGCGGGTCCATCTTGTTCTGCAGCGGAATGACGCCGGGGTTCTTCACCTCGCCGCCGACATAGATCACCTGGGCATAGCGGCGGATGCTGATCGACACCGAGGGTTTGCGCGCGATCTTGCGGTCGGTCAAAGCCTGCGAGATGGCTTCCTCGACCTGGGCCGAGGTGCGGCCGGTGGTCGAGACGGTACCGGCGACCGGCAGGGTGAAGCTGCCGTCGGGACCGACCGGTCCCTCGTAATTCAGTTCCGCATTGAAGGGGAACACCACCGACAGATCGTCGCCCGGGCCGATGATGTAAGGCGGCGGGGCCTCGGTCATCGAGTCGAATGCATCGGTCTGCTGATAGCGGGGAGAGACTTCCGGGCCGCAGGCAGCGAGGGAAAATAGCGAAATTACCGTCGCAATACGCAAAAAATCCTTCATGGCCCGGCCCGGCAAATACATGACAACAAGCAACCTCATAGCAAAATCCTTGCGGGAGGTGGTAGAATTTTAATAGATGTCGATGTAACACATTCCTTGTCACTCAGGCCTTATGGCACTTTTGCAAACCGGCCGTGATCAAAATTTGACAAGTTAGAATTCTTTAAGCGGAACCGAGCGAAGATTAAGCGAGAATGCCCGTTTCTCCCAAGACGATCGCCGCCAGCAAGACTGTGTCGGCCCCGCCGCGACTCGCGACCCGCGATTTCCTAAATACCTTCTTTTATTACCACTGGACGGCGACCTCCGCGATCCTGGCGATGCTCGGACTGGGCCTGCTGGTCGCCGTGGCCGTGCCGGCTTCCTACCGTGCCGAGGCGCGCCTGCTGACGCTCTATGCCGGCTATTACAACATGCAGCTGGACCAGGCGGGCGGCCGCGGCGGGACCGCCGACTTCGCGGCGGGCCAGATCGTCAGCGTCGAGGCGCAGATCCTGTCCAGCCCCGAACTGCACCGCGCCATCGTGCAGGATGAATTGGGGCCGTCGGCCAGCCAGGAGGCGCTCGACCGCGCCGTGCGCCGCTTCGAGAGCCATCTGTCGATCGAGAAGGTCGAGACCGCCAACGTCATCGAATTGTCCTACAGCGACAGCGATCCGGTCCGGGCATCGAAGACCCTCGACCGTCTGATCGAGCATTATTTCCGCCAGCGCGCCGGCGTCTTCACCGAGGGCCGTGTCGCCTTCCTGGTCGAGCACCGTGACAAGGTCCGCACCCAGCTGGACAAAGCCAACGCCGAACTGATCGCCTTCCAGCGCAGCCGCGACGTGGTCGACATCGACGGTCAGATCGCCAGCGCCGTGTCGCTGAACGCCCTGTTGAAGCAGCGCGCTCTGGAGAACCAGGCCTCGCTGATCCAGGACAATGGCTCGCTGGACAGTTTGAAGAAGGAATCGGCCTCGGTTCCCGCCAAGATCGAGCTGTTCGAGGATAATACCGAGGCGGCCCACGCCATCGACACCATGCAGCTGACCTTGCTGCAGCTGCAGTCGCGCCGGGCCGACCTGTTGTCGCGCTATATGGCGGAATCGCCCTTCGTCGAGCAGATCGACGAACAGATCGCCGACGTGCAGAAGGCGATCGACCAGCATAAATCCGGGGTGATCAACGCCGTCCGCTACGGCCACAACACCTATTACGATACGGTGCAGGACCGCATCGTCCGCCTGACCTCCGATGTTGCCGGCGAACAGGCCCGCAAGGAGACCCTGGACGACCAGCTGAAGGAAGCCGACGAGCGCCTGCAATTCCTGATCACCACCGCCAATCAGCTGCACCGCCTCGAGATCGACCGCGACCTGCTGGCCGACAGCTTCAAGAGCTTCTCGCGCGAGGTCGAGCAGGCCCGCATCCAGCAGAATCAGGCCGATACGTCGAGCAGCACCAATGTGCGCATCATCCAGGCGCCGGTTCCACCCACCCAGCGCAGCAATCCGCCGATCCTGTTCCTGGCCGCCAGCCTGGTGGCGGGCATCATGGCGGCCGGTATCTCGGTGCTGGTGCGGACTTCTTTGCGCGAAACCTTCCTCAGCCCGGAAGAGATCGAGCGCTCGCTGGGCCTGACGGTGCTGAGCGCGCCGATCCACCCCGACAAGGCGCCGCCGCCCATGGTGCGCGAGGTCGGGCAGCGCTTCGCCTGGCTGTATCGCCGCTTCAACCGCGAGGGTGCCGTATCGGCGCCGCCTCTGCCGCCCCGCAGGATGCCGCGCGCAGAGCTGGGCCGCATGGTGTCCGCCATCAACAACAGCACGATCGGCACCGACGGCGTCTCGCATACCGTATTGCTGCTGTCCTCGCGCGCCGATGACGGCATGGACGAACTGACCGTGGCGCTGGCCGAAGAGCTCGAACGCCGCTCGACCCGCCCGGTGCTGATCCTCGATCTGACGCCGAAGGGCGAGCTTTACGGCCAACCCGACCAGGATGGCCTGCTGTCCTGGCCGGGCGAGCCGGGTCCGGCGCCGTCCTGGCGCGGCACCGACAAGCGTCCCTCCAGCAGCGCCGATGCCGAAGCGGTGTTCTCCTTCAACGCGGTCGAAGGGCGCTACATCATCGTCGGCCGCCGCCGTCCGGGCAGCTTCCTGCCCAGCGGGCGGCAGAGTTCGGGCCTGTTCGAGTCCCTGCGCCAGGCGCATGATTACATCGTGCTGCGCGTGCCGCCGGTCAGCCAGTCCTTCGCCGGCATCGAGGCGGCGATCCTGGCCGACGCCACCGTGCTGGGCGTGCGCGCCGAAGCCACCCGCAAGCCGGTGGCGCTGTCGATGAAGACGCAGGTTCTCGACACGGGCGGGCGGATCGTCGGCGTGGCGATGACCTATCGCCACAGCTACATTCCTTCGTTCGTCTACCGCTTCCTGTGATGCCGCGGAGGCCGCCGCCATGAGCAAGATCAGCGCCATATTGCCGGTCAAGACCAAGGGCCGGCATTACGCCGACAATATTGCGCGGTGCGATATCCTGTTCTCGTCGCTGCGGAAGTTCACCACGCCCGACGTGTTTTCGAAATTCCTGATCATCGTCCCGCATGACGAATTCGCCGAGGCGCAGGGCTACGCCAAGGCGTGGAGCGATTTCCCCGTCGAAGTGATCGACGAGGCCGAGCATTTCGGCGCCTTCAAGGAATTCAGCCAGCCGCACCAGATCCGGCCCTGGCACCGCCAGCAGATCATCAAGCTCTACACGCCGGCGCTGATCGACACCGAATATTTCATGGTGTTCGACCCCGACGTGTTCGCTACCCACCACTTCGACGCCGACACCCTGCTGCCGGGCGGCCGCGCCTTGACCTATCTGCAGCCGCGCCTGCGCGAGCCGCATCTGTGGCGCCCGTCGGCCGGATTGCTGAAGCAGGATGCCCATGTCGAGCGCGACGGCGTCTGGTGGACGCCGACCATCCTGTCCTCGACCCTGTGCCGCCATCTACACCGCCGGCTGGAAGAGCTGTATCCGGAGCGGGACTGGATGCGGACCCTGCTGTCCAATTACATGATCGATTGGACCGAATATACGCTCTATTGGCTGAACGCCGAGCGGGAGGGGCTGCTCGACCAGTATCATGTGGTGGCGCAGCCCGGCCAGCGCTCGATGCACGCCTCGGAAAGCGTGTGGAACGTCGAGAATTTCGAAGGGTGGGATGCGGGTCGCCATTTCGCCGAGGAGGCGGACGGCCTGTTCGCCGTGATCCAGAGCAACACCTTCGTCGAGCCGAAGCGGGTGGTCGAGAAGCTGCAGCCCTATTTCCCGATCACCATCCAGCCCTATGACCGCCACCAGAGCCTGGGTCTGCAGGCCCGCGAACTTTACTCGGCCGTGGCCCGCCGCGTTCTGGGCCTCCTGCACCGGGGGCCATGATGCGGGCGCGGTTTCTCGTGCTGCTGCTGGGACTTCAGGCTGCGGCCTGGGCTCAGGACGCGACCATCCAGCAGCAATTTCAGATCTATGCCGGGCCGCTGCACCGCGACTATCTCGGCTGCCTGAATTGCAGCCAGTTCGATCCCAAATCGGTATGGGACGGCTATGGCGCGTTCGGCTGGGACAATGCCTATGCCGACAACAGCCGTTTCGCCACCTACCGCGCACCGCACGGGCGCTATTCCGCCTGCGACAAATTCGCCGCCGATCCGCCGATCCTGATCGACTGGTCGCTTCATCATTATGGCGTGCTCAATCTGTCGGAGACGCGGTCCGACAGCGTGTGCGGTCCGCACGGGACCCCCAGCATCTGCGAGGGGCTGAAGCGCGCCTGCGCGATCAGCCAGGGACAGCAGGTCACCCAATGAGCCGTCGGCGCATCTTCGGTTTCGCGGTCAGCCCGCTGTCGGCGGAAGAGATCCGCGACACGGTGATCGGCGAGGCGCCGCCCGGCGGCGGAGTTGGGCTGGTGGTGACGCCCAACATCCAGCATGTCGCCCTGCTGGGGCGCGATCCGGCCTTCCGCGCCGCCTATGACGGCGCCGCGGTGATCGTCTGCGACGGCTTTCCGGTTCATTATTATGCGCGGCTGCGCGGTGTGCCGACGGCGGGCCGCGTGACCGGATGCGCCATCACCGACGCCGTGATGGCGCTGAGCGGATTTCCGGAAAGCCACCGCCTGTTCTTCGTCGTGGACAGCCAGGCCACCGTCGATGCGGTGCTCGATTGGGCCGGGCAGCGCGGGCTGTCCGGCCGGATCGCGACGGCGGTGCCGCCTTTCGGCTTCGAGCACGATGCCGGCCAGAGCGAGACACTTGCCAAGGCGATCCGCGACCATGGCACGACGCTTCTGTTCATGGCTGTGGGGGCGCCGAAAAGCGAGATATTCGTCCATCTGCACCGCGCCTTGCTGCCCTCCTGCTGGGCTCTCTGCATCGGCCGGGCGGTCAAGACGGCGCTGGGGCTGGTGCGCCGTCCGCCGAAGGTTTTCACCCGATTCAATCTCGAATGGCTCTGGTGGCTGACCCAGGAGCCGGTCCGCATCGCCGCGCGCTGCAGCGTGTCGGTGCCGGGTTTCCTGGCCGCCGTCGCCCTGGATATGGCCCGCACCGAATGACCCAGCCGCCCCGCATCTTCGGACTGGAGATCAGTCCGTTCACCGCCGCCGATGTCGCCCGCAAGGTGATCGAGGAACCGCCGCCCGGCGCCACGCTCGGCCTGATCGTCACGCCGAATATCCAGAATATCGCGCTGATCCATGAAAATGCCGCGTCGCGCGCCGCCTATGACCGCGCCGCGATCACGGTCTGCGACGGGTTTCCGGTGCATTACTATGCCCTGCTGCGCGGCTGTCCTTCGGCCGGGCGCGTCACCGGAACCGACATCACAAATCTGATCATGAGCCGGACGTCCTTTCCCGATCGGCACCGCTTCTTCTTCGTCGTCGCGACCGAGAGTCTGGCCGGCGCCGTGCGGGATTGGGCTGTTCAGCGCGGATTGGGCGACCGGGTCGCCGCCGCCGTGCCGGATTTCGGCTTCGAGCGCGATGTGGGGAAAAGCGAGGCCCTGGCGACGGCGATCCGCGAGCACGGCACCACCGTTCTGTTCCTCGGGCTGGGCTCGCCGAAAAGCGAGGTCTTCGCCGATCTTTACCGCGCGAAGCTGCCGCCCTGCTGGGTCTTGTGCATCGGCCAGGCGGTGAAGATGGCGCTGGGCCTCACCCCCACGCCGCCCGTCGCCGTGAAGAAATTCAATCTCGAATGGGCCTGGCGGATGATGCTCGAACCGCGCCGCTTGATCTGGCGCTATGTCAGCTCGAGCGTTCTGTTCGTCATCGCGGTCGTGCGGGATCTCTCCCGCTGAGCAAAGCGAGCTGTTCGGGAATCTCTGTCTGGGCCCGTTCATAGGTCTCGGGCACCCCGATATCGATGAAATATCCCTCGCGGACGACACCCTGCACCTTCCCTTGGGCCGACAGGACGGGCAGCACGTCTCGTTCGAGCGAGCCGGTGGCCGGAAGGGCGTCGAAGATCCGCTGGCTGAACCGGTAGATCCCGGCATTGACCAGCCCGGGACCGGGACCAAGCGGGCGTTCCAGGAAGCTCGTTACCTTGTTTCCATCCAGGGTCACCACGCCGGACCGCGACGCGTCGGGCAGCAGGCGCAGGGTCAGAATGGCATCGCACTCGTCCCGCAACGGGGCTTTGGGCAGGGTGTGCAGATCGAAAGCGAGCCAGCTGTCACCATTCATCATCAGGAAATCGCCATGCACCAGACTGCGCGCGTGATGGAGCGCCCCGGCGGTCCCGGCCCGGTCCGGCTCGACGGCGACGGTCAGTGTCATGCCGAAGCGGGCAGCGACGGGATTGTCCTGGGCATAAGCGGCGATCTTGGGTGCCGCGAAGGCGGCCAGCAGCACCACGTCGTGGATGCCGTGCCTCCCCAGTTCGAACAGCAGCACGTCGAGAAAGGGGCGCCCCGCGACCGGCAGCAGCGGTTTGGGGGTCGAGGCCGTCAGAGATCCCAGCCGGCTTCCCAGCCCGCCGCACAGAATCAGCGCTTGGCCAGCTTTACCTGCCACGACTCGCACCCCTTGTTGGTGAATTTGACCGGCGACGCGATGGCGCCGGCGGCGTTGAGGGCCTCGATCACGTCGATCCGCTCCTCGGGGCGAACCAGGAACATGATGAAGCCGCCGCCGCCCGCACCGGACACCTTGCCGGCATAGGCGCCCTTGCCGCGGGCGATCTCGAACAATTCGTCGATGCGCGCATTGGTGACGCCGGTGGCGGTCGCCTGCTTCGAGATCCAGGAATGATTGAGGATGGCGCCCATGCCCTCGATGTCGCCTTTCAGCAAAAGGCTTTTCATCTCGGTGGCGTCCTGCTTCAGCTGGTGCATCGCCTGCAGGGCCGCCTCATTGTGCGTCTCCAGGGCGGATTTCTGCCGGTCGACGATCTCCTTGGAGCTGCGCGACTGTCCGGAGAAGGCCACCACCATGCTGGATTCGAGCTCGTCGCCGATCCATTGGGCGATGCGCAGCGGATTGACGATGACGCGGTCGTCGCGCAGGAACTCGATGTAATTGGCGCCGCCGAACGCCGCGGCATATTGATCCTGCTTGCCGCCCGACAATTTCAGGTCGCGCCGTTCGATATCGAAGGCCAGGCGGGCGATGTCATATTGGCCGAGCGGCAGATCGAGCATCTCGCGGAAGGCGCTGACCAAAGCCACCACCAGGGCGGAGGAGGAGCCGAGGCCCGAGCCCATCGGCGCGTCGACCGAAGTGGTGATGGTCAGGGGGATGTGCTTCCCGCCGTTATAGTCGCGGATGATCCGCTGATAGACGCCGCGATGCAGGGCCAGTTTCGAATCGGCGATGCCGCTCGGATCGTCGAACTCCTCCTCCTCGCCGAGATCCTTCGCTTTCAGGACCAGGCGGTTGTCCTGGCGGGGATTGAGGAAGGCGAAAGCATAGCGGTCGATGGTGCAGTTCAGCACGGCTCCGCCGTAATCGTCGCTATAGGGGGAAAGATCGGTGCCGCCGCCGGCCAGACCCAGCCGCAGCGGCGCGCGGGCCCGGAAAACCACCGTTGAATACATTGACTACCCCGCATCATCGACAGGAAAGCCATCATACGTGCTGCCGGCGCCGTAATGAAGGCGAAGCCGCCGCAATTGCGGCCCAAATACCTTGCTTCCATCGTAAAGAAGACATGGGCGGCCTCTAATTCTAATGGCGTCGACGGGATGATCCCGAGACACCAAGAAATGGAGCACCAGCCATGTTGAAGACCGTGTATTCCGCCCTGGCCGTCACCGCCCTTCTGGCGGGCACCGCGAGCTTCGCCGCCGACCAGACCAGCGCTCCCGCCACTACCGCCCCGGTCGCCGCGACCGCGAGCACCACGACCTCGACAGCTCCCGCCGCCACCCCGGCCAAGGAGACCGTGAAGGCCACCAGCCATCACGTCGTCAAGGCCAAGGCCACCAAGGAGGCCGCCGCGCCCAGCACCGAGAGCAGCGCGACTCCGACCGCCAAGAAGTAAGCGATGAACCGGCCCGGCCCCCCGTCCGACCATGGGGGGCCGGGTCAGGTCATGCGTTACGAGGATTCAGGCCTGAGAACGATGAACCACTGGCCGTTATCCCAGCGCATGCGCTGGTCTTTCCGCTGCCAGACGCCGTTGGCGTCCTCCTGCCGGCCATATTCGACATAAAGATCGGGCAGATCGCGGCCCGGCACCCGGATCGGGGTCACTTCGCCGCCGCAGAACTCACCCCATTTGTCGCGCCGCAGATCGGGCGTCACCGTTCCATAGATGGTGAATCTGTACTGCCCGCAGGGCTCATGCACCGGGCGGCGCACGATGAAGACGAAATCGACATGTCCGGTGGGCGCGTAAAGCGCGTCCGCGTCGGTAAGCCACTCCGGCCATTGACGGGGATCGGCGCCGAATTCGTCGGCCAGGGCCGCTTCGGCCAGGTCGCGGTCGCCCTCGGCGAGGGTGTCGAAACCCTGCCAGTAAAGGATGCGGGCCTGGGCGGCGGAGGCGAAGACAGCGGCCAATACCAGAACGCATAAGAACTTCTTCACCGAACCAACCTTTCCGCCACCTTTCGCATAGCAGCAAAAGGTGAGGCTCCCGCTGCCAATGTCAAGGGCCCTGAACGGGCCAGCCCGTCGCGGCCGAACCGGTCGCGCACCGCCTCGCGCAGCCAATGCTCGGCCTGGCGCCGGCGGCGCTCGGGGCGGGCCGCGGCGCGGGCGGCGAGACCGGCGTCGATCTGGTCGTCGAGGGCGGCCAGACCGGTGGGATCGGCGTTGGATATCAGCAGCACCGGGCAGGTTTCTCCACCCGACAGGCCGAGGGCGCCGTGCACATCGGCCTTGGCGCGCTGGGCGGCGGCGCCGAGATCGGCCTTGGTGACGACGACGATGTCGGGAATTTCGGCGATGCCGGCCTTCATGAATTGCAGGCTGTCGCCCGAGCCGGGCTGCACGCAGAACAGCACCAGGTCGGCGATGTCGGCGATGTCGGTCTCCGACTGGCCGACACCGACCGTCTCGATCAGCACGCGGTCGTAGAGCGCCCGCATCAGCACCATTGCCCCAACGGTCAGCGCGGCCAGGCCGCCCAGGCGATCCCGCGCGGCCATCGAGCGGACGAACACGCCCTGATCCTCGGGGTCGGTGGTCAGTCGGGTACGGTCGCCCAGCAGCGCTCCGCCCGAACGGCGCGAGCTGGGATCGACGGCGACGCAGCCGATCGTGCGGCCTTGCGACCGCCAGCGCCGGATCAGCTGGTCCATCAAAGTGGATTTGCCGACGCCGGGCGGTCCGGTCAGGCCGACCACCTCGGCGCGCGGTTCAGCGTAAGCCTCCGACAACAAGGCCAGCATGGCCGGATCGTCGGGTTGGCTTTCGAGACGCGCCAAGGCGCGCGCCAGGGCCGGTTTGCCGCCGGCCCTCAACTCGGTCAGTCCGCTCAGGACTGGGCCAAGGCCGCCTGGGCAGCGGCGAGACGGGCGATCGGCACACGGTAGGGCGAGCAGGACACATAATTCAGCCCGACCTTCTGGCAGAAGCCGATAGAGGCCGGATCGCCGCCATGCTCGCCGCAGATGCCCAGCTTGATGTCCGGGCGGGTCTTGCGGCCGCGCTCGACGGCGATCTCGATCATTTCGCCCACGCCTTCCTGATCCAGGCTGGCGAAGGGATCGTGCTCATAGATGCCCTTCTGGCGGTAGATTTCCAGGAACGGGCCGGAATCGTCGCGCGACATGCCGAGCGTGGTCTGGGTCAGGTCGTTGGTGCCGAAGCTGAAGAAGCTGGCGGTCTCGGCGATCTGGGCGGCCTGCAGACAGGCGCGCGGCAGTTCGATCATCGTGCCGACCATATAGTCGATACGGGTGCCGGCTTCCTTGAAGACCTCTTCGGCCATGCGATCGACCGCATCCTTCATCAGGTCGAGCTCCTTTTTGGTGCCGACCAGCGGGATCATCACTTCGGGCATCACCGGATTGCCGGTCTTCTTCGAGACCTCGACGGCGGCCAGGAAAATGGCGCGCGCCTGCATTTCGTAGATTTCCGGATAGGTGATGCCGAGGCGGCAGCCGCGATGGCCCAGCATCGGGTTCGCTTCATGCAGCTGCGCGTTGCGGGCGCGCAGGGTGGCCAGATCGGCCCCGGCGGCCTTGGCGACTTCCTCCATCTCGGCTTCCGAGGTGGGCAGGAACTCGTGCAGCGGCGGGTCGAGCAGGCGGATCGTCACCGGCAGGCCCTGCATGATGTCGAACAGCTCGACGAAATCGTCCTTCTGAAAAGGCAGGATCTTGGCCAGGGCGGCGCGGCGCCCGGCTTCGTCGCCGGCCAGGATCATCTCGCGCACCGCGACGATGCGGTCGGCGTCGAAGAACATATGCTCGGTGCGGCACAGCCCGATGCCTTCGGCGCCGAACTTGCGGGCGGTGCGGGCGTCGAGCGGGGTTTCGGCATTGGCGCGGACCTTCAAGGTGCGCACTTCGTCGACCCAGCCCATCAGCGTGGCGAAATCGCCGGTCAGCTCGGGCTGCACGGTGGGAACCTCGCCCAGCATGATCTCGCCGGTCGAGCCGTCCAGGGTGATGACGTCGCCTTCCTTGATGGTTTCGCCGCGCACGACCATCTGCTTGCCGCGCGTGTCGATGCGCAGATCGCCGGCGCCGGCCACGCAGGGACGGCCCATGCCGCGCGCCACCACGGCGGCGTGGCTGGTCATGCCGCCGCGCGAGGTGAGAATACCCTGGGCGACATGCATGCCGCCGATATCCTCGGGGCTGGTCTCGACGCGGACCAGGATCACCTTCTCGCCGCGCTGGGCCCAGCTTTCGGCATCCTCGGCGGTGAACACCACCTTGCCCGACGCGGCGCCCGGCGAAGCGGGCAAAGCGCGCGAGATGGTCTTGCGCGGGGCGTTGGGGTCCAGCGTCGGGTGCAGCAGCTGGTCGAGCGCCATCGGATCGACGCGGGTGACCGCCTTCTTCC
This sequence comes from Alphaproteobacteria bacterium, assembly GCA_021325215.1. Classification (GTDB taxonomy): domain Bacteria; phylum Pseudomonadota; class Alphaproteobacteria; order Rhodospirillales; family Magnetospirillaceae; genus JAJPHO01. Next base: position 47,294 of record JAJPHO010000071.1, on the reverse strand, counting down.
TGTCGATCAGGCCTTCATCGGCCATCTCGACGGCGATCTTCAGAGCGGCGGCGGCGGTGCGCTTGCCCGAACGGGTCTGCAACATCCACAGCTTCGACTGCTGGACGGTGAATTCCAGATCCTGCATGTCGGCGAAGTGCTTTTCCAGGCGGTCGCGCACGGCGCACAGATCGGCGAACACCGCCGGCATCACTTCTTCCATCGACGGCGCGGTGGCGCCGGCTTCGGTACGGGCCTGCTTGGTCAGATATTGCGGGGTGCGGATGCCCGCCACCACGTCCTCGCCCTGAGCGTTGACGAGGAATTCGCCGTAGAACTCCTTGGTGCCGGTCGAGGGATTGCGGGTGAACGCGACGCCGGTCGCGCAATCGTCGCCCATATTGCCGAACACCATGGCCTGGATGTTGACGGCGGTGCCCCATTCGGCGGGGATGTCGTGCAGGCGGCGATAGGTGATGGCGCGGTTGTTCATCCAAGAGCCGAACACGGCGCCGACGGCGCCCCACAGCTGGTCCTCGACCGACTGCGGGAACGGCTTGCCGAGTTCTTCGGCCACCTTGTCCTTGTAACGGGCGACGACGTTCTTCCAATCGTCCGCCGACAGGTCGGTGTCGAGGCGCAGATCGCCGTCCTGCTTCACCTCTTCGAGGATGTCCTCGAAATGGTGGTGGTCGACGCCCAGCACCACGTCCGAATACATCTGGATGAAGCGGCGATAGCTGTCATAGGCGAAACGCGGATCGTTCGACCCCTTGGCCAGACCTTCGACGGTCTGGTCGTTGAGGCCGAGATTGAGCACGGTGTCCATCATGCCCGGCATCGAGGCGCGGGCACCCGAGCGGACCGAGACCAGCAGCGGGTTGGCGGTGTCGCCGAACTTGGCGCCGATGATCCGCTCGATCTCGGCCATGGCGGCCTTGACCTGGTCCTTCAGGTCGGACGGATACTGGTTTCCGTTGGCGTAATAATAGGTGCAGACCTCAGTGGTGACGGTGAAACCCGGCGGCACCGGCAGGCCGAGATTGGCCATTTCCGCCAGATTGGCGCCTTTTCCGCCCAACAGGTTCTTCATGTCGGCCCGCCCCTCGGCGGTACCGTCTCCGAACCGATAGACCCACTTGCTCATCTGCGTTGCTCCTTAAGCTTACGCTATCCTTCGATCGCCGAGAAATCGGCGGTGTTGTTCATCAAGTCGCAAATCCGGCCCAGCAAACCGAGGCGGCGCTGCCTTTCCTCGGCCACGGCGCTGTTGACCGTGATCTTGTCGAAAAAGGCATCGACCGGCGCGCGCAGCTTGGCCATCGAGCCCATCGCCGCGGTGAAATCCTCACCCGCCGCCGCAGTCTCGGCCTTGACCTGCGTCAGGGCGTCGTTGAGGGCGTTTTCTTCGGTCAAGCCGCCGGTGAAATCATGCCGCGTCGAAATATAATCGGTCCCGTCCTTCTGCCCCTCGATCCGCGCGATATTGGCGGCGCGGCGATAGGCGACGACCAGATTGCGCCCGTCGTCGCTGGCCAGGAAGGCGTCCAGCGCCTTGGCCCGCGCCTCAACCCGGTAGAGATCGTCGTCGGCCCCACGGAAGGCCGCGGTGATGCGGTCATGGCCGACGCCCTTGTCGCGGAGATGGTTCTTCATACGGTCGGCGAAGAATAGCGCCAGCTCGTTGGCCACGGTTGTGGCATCGGTGGGCAGTGCGGCATAGAGGCCGTGCGCGAACATAAGTGCTTCGCGCAAGCTGATCCGCACCCCGTTTTCCAGGATCAGGCGGATGATGCCCAGCGCGGCGCGGCGCAGGGCGAACGGGTCCTTCGAGCCGGTCGGCTTTTCGCCGATGCCGAAGAAGCCGGCCAGCGTGTCGATCTTGTCGGCCAGCGCCACCGCCACCGAGACCGGCCCGGTCGGGCAGGCGTCGGTCGGGCCGAGCGGCGAGTAATGATCGCCGATGGCGTCGGCCACCGCCGCGGTTTCCTTGTCCTTCAGCGCGTAATAGCGGCCCATGATGCCCTGGAGTTCCGGGAACTCGCCGACCATGTCCGACGACAGATCGGCCTTGGCGAGGTATCCGGCGCGGGCGGCCTGGGTCGCATCGGCGCCGGTCAGCCCGGCGATATGGGCGGCCAACTTGGACAGGCGGGCGGCCTTGTCGGCCACCGTTCCGAGGCCCTGGTAATAGAGGCGGTCGGTCAGCTTGGGCACCCAAGCCTCCAGCGGATGCTTGAGGTCGGTATCCCAGAAGAACTTGGCGTCGGACAGGCGGGCGCGCAGGACGCGCTGATTGCCCGAGACGATCTGCGCTTCGGCCGACTTAGGCATGTTAGCCACCACCAGGAAACGGTTGGCCAGCGTGCCGTCGCTCTTCAGCAGCGAGAAATATTTCTGGTGCGAGCGCATCGAGGTGACCAGCACCTCGTCCGGCACCGCCATGAAGCCTTCGTCGAAGGTGCCGGTCATCACCGTCGGCCATTCGACCAGGCCGGTGACCTCGGCCAGCAGGCCGTCATCTTCCTTGAGGGTCAGGCCGGCCTTCGAGGCGGCTTCACGGGCCTGGTCGAGGATCGCCTGGCGGCGCTCGGCCGGGTCGAGCATCACCGAAGCCTTGGCCAGCTTGCTCCGGTAATCGGCGGCGCCGGTGACGGCGAAGGGGACCGGCGCCAGGAAGCGATGGCCGCGGGTTTCGTTGCCCGAAACGACGCCGCCGAACTCGACCGGCACCACCGAACCCGCGAACAGGCAGAGGATGCTCTGCAGCTGGCGGACCCAGCGCACGGTGCCGGTGCCCCAGCGCATGGATTTCGGCCAGGGGAAGGCGGCCATGGTCTGTTCGACCACTTCCTTGATCACCTCGGCGGTCGGGCGGCCGGTCTTTTGGATCACCGCGAAATAGAAAATGCCCTTGCCGGTGTCGCGCTGTTCGCACTGGTCCAGCGTCAGGCCGGCGCCCTTGAGGAAGCCTTCCAGCGCCTGTTCCGGCGAGCCGACGCGCGGGCCGCGGCGTTCCTCGGAAATATCCGGGGTGGCTTCCGGCAGGCCGTCGATCACCAGCGCCAGGCGGCGCGGGGTGACGTAAGACTGCGGCGCCTTGAAGGTCAGGCCCTGCTTGGACAGGCCGTCGCCGATCATCTGGGCGAGATCGGCGGCGGCGCGCGCCTGCATGCGGGCGGGGATCTCTTCCGAGAAGAGTTCGAGCAGAAACTCAGCCATTCTTACGCCTCCTCACCGGCCAGCCAGCCTTCGCAGCAAGCCTTGGCCAGGGTGCGGACGCGGCCGATATAGGCCTGGCGCTCGCTGACCGAGATCACGCCGCGCGCATCCAGCAGGTTGAAGCGGTGGCTGGCTTTGATGCACTGGTCATAGGCCGGCAGGGCCAGCTTGGCGTCGAGCAGCGACTGGCACTCCTTCTCGGCGTCTTCGAAATGGCGCAGCAGCATCTCGGTGTCGGCGTAAGTGAAATTGTGGTGCGAATATTCGACCTCGGCGCGCTTGAACACGTCGCCATATTTGACGCCGTTGCCGTTGAAATCGAGGTCATAGACGTTCTCGACCCCCTGGATGTACATGGCCAGGCGTTCCAGGCCATAGGTCAGCTCGACCGCGACCGGATTGCATTCGATGCCGCCGACCTGCTGGAAATAGGTGAACTGGGTCACTTCCATGCCGTCGCACCACACTTCCCAGCCGAGGCCCCAGGCGCCCAAGGTCGGGCTTTCCCAATCGTCCTCGACGAAGCGGATATCATGGGCGTTCGGATCGACGCCCAGGCGCTTCAGGCTTTCCAGATACAGCTCCTGCGCATTGGCCGGCGAGGGCTTCAGCAGGGCCTGGAACTGGTAATAATGCTGCAGGCGGTTGGGGTTCTCGCCATAGCGGCCATCCTTGGGGCGGCGCGAAGGCTGCACATAGGCGGCTTTCCACGGCTTCGGGCCGAGGGCGCGCAGGGTGGTGGCCGGATGGAAGGTGCCGGCGCCGACTTCCATGTCATAGGGCTGCAGGATGACGCACCCCTGTTCGGCCCAGAAGGCCTGCAAGGTCAGGATCAATGACTGGAAAGAGGGCGCTGGCATGGCGGATTTTGGGGGTTTTGTGAAAGAGCGCGACAACTTACTGGCCGCTGCCGGGGCGGGTCAAGCGCAGTGCAGCATGAGGGGTGGGGAAAACGTTATCGGGGGACACAATAATCGCGGGATTGGCCGCGCTGGAGGAGCGAAGCGCGCGACCCCGCATGCTGCGCATGCAAACTTGAATGATTCTCGGCAAAGCCAAGGTGGGGTGTGGGGGCGAAGGTCCCAAGGTTCCGGGCGGCGGCGAAGCCGACGTCTGGAATGGACCGGAGGGAGGCTGCCCCACCGCAATTAAAGACAATTTGTTTCGAATTAACGTCTTTTGTCACAACCAGGTGACAATAGACATAAAATGATTGCGTTCTTGTAGAAACACGGTCATGGTGACTGTGACGAGCATCACTCGTCGTTGAGAAAAAACGATACTCTTGAGAAGACACCTCAACTTGCAGGCGGGCGGCTCTCCCCTTCGGGCCGTCCGCCGAATTCCTTCCTGAGATATCAGTTATTTCCTTGCGCTCTGCGGCATTGCAGCGCCGTTTTCCTTTTTTTCCGCCTGTCTCCCCGTGTTATAAGATCGCATCATGCGCAGCAGGGATGTGTTTTCATGACGGTCAGTACCGGCTACGAGGTCAAACCGACTTCGTTGCTGTCTCGTGAGTTCGTCAGGGAGATTTGGTTCTTCCGCCGGCTGATCGGCCTGTTCATCTGGCGGGATATCATCGTCCGGTATAAGAACACTCTGATCGGCGCAGCCTGGTACGTGCTGCAGCCGCTGGCCATGATGCTTGTCTTCACGGTGTTCTTCGGCGGCATCTTCGCGCGCTATATCGGCCCCTTGCCCTATCCGGTGTTCGCTTATGGCGGCCTGCTGCTGTGGCAGCTGTTCAGCCGCTCGCTGAGCCTGGGGTCGACCAGCCTGATCTATTTCGGTCCGATGCTGGGCAAGGTCTATTTTCCGCGCATCATCGCGCCGGCCTCGTTCGTGATCGGCACCTTGTTCGATTTCTTCATCACCTCGGTCCTGATGGTCGTGCTGATGGCGGTCTACGGCATCACGCCCAAGGCCACCACCCTGCTGGTGCCGTTCGTCCTGCTCTTCACGCTGATGTTCTCGATGGGGTGCGGTTCGATCCTCGCCGCCGTCGATGCGCGCTACCGCGACATCAGGCATGCGGTGCCCCTGATGATTCAGGTGTGGATGTTCTGCACGCCGGTGATGTATCCGATCTCTTATATTCCGGAGAAGTGGCGGCTTCTCTATTCGGTCAATCCGATGGTCGGGCTGACCGAGGCCTTCCGCTGGATGATCCTGGGTGTCGGCGATCCGCCGGCCACGGTGATCCTGGCGATGTCGGCCGGAGTTTCGATAACCATGTTCGTCGTCGGCGTCCTGTTCTTCCAGAAAGTTCAGGGTACGCTGGTGGACACTTTATGAGTTCCTTGGGGAGGGAACTTTGAGCGAATTCGCAATAAGAGCGAAAGGCCTGGGCAAGCAATACCGGCTCCGCGACGTCGGCGGGATGTCGGAGCTCGCCGCCAGGGTCGCTCGTCGATTCGGCAGGGGCAAGGACGCCAAGGCGACCCATTTCTGGGCGCTGGACGATGTCAGCTTCGACATCCGGAAGGGCGAGGTCGTCGGCATATTGGGCCATAACGGCGCCGGCAAGAGCACGTTGCTGAAGATTCTCACGCGCATCACCAACCCGACCATGGGCAGCGCCTCGGTGCATGGGCGGGTCGGCATGCTGCTGGAAGTCGGCACCGGTTTTCACGAAGATTTGACCGGTCAGGAAAACGTTTATCTCGGCGGCGCGATCCTGGGCATGACCCGGGCCGAGATTCATGAAAAGTACGAGGATATCGTCGCCTTCGCCGAGATGGACGGCTTCATGGACCTGGCCGTCCGCCATTATTCCTCGGGCATGAAGCTGCGCCTGGCGCTGTCGGTGGCGATCCATCTCGACGCCGAGGTGATCTTCCTCGACGAGATCTGGGCGGTGGGCGACCACGCCTTCCAGCTGAAGACCTGGCACCGCATCGAGGAACTGATCGCCTCGGGCCGCACCTTCGTCATCGTCGCGCATAATCTGGAAACCATCGGGCGCCTGTGCACCCGCTGCCTGCTGCTCGATCATGGCCGCCTGACCATGGACGGCAAGCCGGGCGAAGTGATCGCGCAATACCGCCTCGAACTGCGCCAGCGCAGCAAGAGCCAGCGCGCCACCTCGGAATCGGTGATGCTGCAGAGCATCGACATCGCCGGCACCCAGCTGATGGCCGAGAATCTGGCGATGGGCGATCTGCTCGATTGCCGCATCACCCTGATGGCGCAGCGTCCGGGCCACCTCAAGATGGCGACGATGATCCGCGACAATTGGGGCAAGGTGATCGCCGCCGGCGAAGCCGAGCATGGCCGCTGGACCTCCGTTCCGGTCGGTGCCGGCCGCAACCTGTTCCGCTGTCAGCTGCCGGTGGCCTTGCCGGCAGTGGGTGCCTACGAGCTGGTGGTGCAGATCGCCGAGGGCGACGCCATGATCACCACCGAGCTGCCCTTCACCGTGGTCGAACGCGAGATGCTGGTGAAGGACGAGCACGGCCAGGACCAGGCGGTTCCGGCCCTGCCGATGATCTGGGAAACCGACGAGGACGCCCAGGCGGCGACCGTTCGCCTGGTGACCAGCGGCTAATCCATCGGCGGCTATTGCGTATATGACGCAAGGATTACCGGGGCAGCCACGCCTGGAACATCAGCACCGTCCACAGCGCATATTGGTGATTACGCCGCCCTGACAGGTGCTCCTGCCAAGCGCGCGTGATCGGCTCTTCCCGCAAATAGCCCTGGGCGCGGATTTTGGCCGGGTCGAGCAGGTCGGCGGCCCAATCCTTGAGCGGGCCGCGCAGCCAATGGTCGATCGGCACGCCGAAGCCCATCTTGGGGCGTTCGATCAGCGATTGCGGCACATGGCGGTAGAGAATCTGGCGCAGCAGCCATTTCGAGCTCTTGCCGCGCAGCTTGGCATTGGCCGGCAGGTGCCAGCTCTGTTCGACCAGACGATGATCCAGCAAGGGCACGCGCACCTCCAGCGCCGCCGCCATGCTGGCGCGGTCGACCTTGGTCAGCACGTCGTCGGTCATATAGGTCAGCATGTCGTAGCCCTGCATGCGCTCCATGGCGCCCAGGCTGTCGGGAAAGCCCGAGGGCAGGCGTTCGGGCTCGGTGCCGCTTATCATCAGTTTGGCCGGATCGGGCCACAGCGAGATCAGCCGGCGGTAAAGCGCGTCGAGATCGGCGGAGCCGGCCACCGAAGCCAGCTTGTAGAGCTTGTCGCCGGGCTGGCCCAGACCCTTGGGCAGGAACGGCCCCAGCAGCCTGTCCCAGGCGGTCGGCGAGGGCAGGGTCAGGCCGGCGGCCAGGGTGGCGCGCAGCGGATGGGGGAGGGTCTTGAGGCGCGGCCAATGACGCTCGGCCAGGCGATAGCGGTTATAACCGCCGAACAATTCGTCGCCGCCATCGCCGGACAGGGCGACCGTCGCGTCGTTGCGGGTCAGCTGGCAGATCAGCGCGGTGGGGATCTGCGAGCTGTCGGCGAAGGGCTCGTCATAGATGGCCGACAGGCGCGGCACCACCGACAGGGCTTCCTGCGGTCCGACATAGAATTCGGTGTGGTCGGTGCCGAGATGTTCGGCGACGGCGCGGGCGAAGGGCGCTTCGTCATAGCCGGCCTCGCGGAAGCCGATCGAATAGGTCTTCACCTTGCGCGCCGAATTGGCCTGCATCAGCGCCACCACGGCACTGGAATCGACGCCGCCCGACAGGAACGCCCCGACCGGCACGTCGGCCACCATGCGCCGCTGCACCGCATCGGCCAGCAGACCTTCCCAGCGCTCGATCGCGTCGCCGGGCAGCGGCTTGGCGCGGTCGGCGGTGCCGGCGCGCATGGCGTCGCGCACATCCCAATAACGCTGATGGCGCGGGTCACCCTCCATGCCGATCGTCAGCATCGTGCCGGGCTCCAGCTTCGAGATGCCGCGATAGATCGATTTCGGTGCCGGAACGTAGGCGGTGCGCAAATAGGCGGCCAGCGCGTCGCGGTCGATCTCGGCTTCGCAGGCCGGATGGGCGCGCAAAGCCGACAATTCCGAGCCGAACAGGACGGTCTCGCCGAAGCGGCCCCAATAAAGGGGTTTGATGCCCAGCCGGTCGCGCACCAGGGTGAGGGTGCGGGTCTGGCGGTCCCACAGACCGATGGCGAAAAAGCCGATCAGCCGGCGGACCGTCTCTTCCAGGCCCCACACCTCACAGCCGCGCAGAAATATTTCGGTATCGGAATGACCCTTATAGCCATCCGGCGGCGGCGGCAGTTCGGCGCGCAGATCCTGCCAATTGAAGATCTCGCCATTATAGGTCAGCACATAGCGCCCGGCGCTGGCGACCATCGGCTGATGGCCGGCCGGCGAGAGATCGATGATCGACAGGCGCCGATGACCGAGAGCGATGCCGGTTTCACTGTCGGTCCACACGCCGCGGTCGTCGGGGCCGCGATGGGCCAGGGAATCGGTCATGCGGAAAGCGGTCTGCTGCGCCTCGGCGGTGCCGAGGCTGGCGCGGCGATCGAAGAAACCGGCGATTCCACACATCTCAGGGGGTTCCCATCAGGCTGCGATAGATCTCGAAATGCATCTCGACGACGCGCTCCTGGCCGAACCGCGCTTCGGCGCGGCGGCGGGCGGCGGCGCCCATCTTGTGGCGCAGAGCCGGTTCGACCGCCAGGCGCTGCATCGCCTCGGCCAGGCCGAGGGATTCACGGGCCGGCACGATGAAGCCCTCGGTACCGTTCTCGATCACCTGGCGGCAGCCGGTGACGTCGGTCGTGATGATCGGCCGGGCGCAGGCGGCCGCTTCCAGCAGGGCCTTGGGCGTGCCTTCGCGATAGGAGGGCAGCACGGCGACGTCGGCCTGGCGCCAGATCTCGACGATATCGGTGCGGTGGCCCAGCCACTCGACCTTGCCATCCTTCTCCCAGCCGCGGATTTCGGCTTCGTCGATCGAACTGGGGTTATGCGGATCGGGCGAGCCGACCAGCCAGAGCGTGCCGTCGACCTGCTTCATCGCCTCGACGGCCTCGCGTACCCCCTTATCGGCCAGGATGCGGGCGACCAGGGCGAAGATCGGCGGCGTGTTGTCGGGCGGCGGCAGAGCCGGCAGAGCCTGCAGATCGACGCCGGAGCCGGGGATCAGGGTGATCGTCTCGGGGGTCGCCGCGCCCAAAGCCAGCATCAGGGCGCGATCATCGTCATTCTGCACGATCGTATGCGTGTTCGGCCGGCGCAGCAGCCAGCGCAGCAGCGAAGACAGCGCGAAGCGCAGCAGCCTTACCTTGGCCGAGCCGCCGGTATAGGCATAGCCCATGCCGGCGAGGGCGCTGACGGTGGCCTTCTGGCGGGTCAGCCAGGCGATCAGATTGCCGTAGATGACCGGTTTGACCGCGACGCAGTGCAGGATGTCGGGGCGGTGGCGGATCAGCACGCCGGTGAGGGCGGCGAGCGCCTTCAACTCACGCCAGGGATGGACGCCGCCGCGGTCGAGCGGGAGCGGTTCGAGGAGAAAGCCCTCGTTCTCGATTACCTCGGCCTTGGTGGTGACATGGGTGGCGATCACCACCTCCCACCCGGCGTCGCGCGCGGCGCGGGCCAGTGGAAGGCGGTGCGACAGGAACGCCCAGTCTTCGGTGATGAAATAGACGATCTTCGGCATGGTCAGATGCCGAAGAAAGCCTTACCGATCCGTCCGGGTCAAGCGATCCGGTTATCTTTGGCGACTTTCGAGTACCAGTAGCCGGAATCCTTGATGGTGCGTTTCCGGTCATGCTCGAAATCGACATAGATCAGGCCGAAGCGCGCGGAATAGCCTTCGGCCCATTCGTAATTGTCCATCAGGCTCCAGCAGTGATAGGCGCGCACCGGCACGCCGTCCTTGATGGCGCGCGACAGCTGGCGCAGATGGCGTCGAGATAGGCGATGCGCTTTTTGTCATGGACGCGGCCCTGGTCGTCGGGACCGGTATTGTAGGCGCAGCCGCTTTCGGTGATCTCGATCGGCAGCCCGCCGGTTTCTTTGGTCATCACCTTGAGGATTTCGTAGAAACCCTCGGGCCAGATGTCCCAGCCGAGATCGGTCTTCTCATGCGGACCATCGGCCCACAGCGCCTTGGTGTTGAGGCCGGGTACGCCATTGCCTTCCGGCGCATCGGACACGGTGAAGCGCGAATAATAGTTCAGCCCGACGAAATCGAGCGGCGCGCGCATGATCTTCTCGTCGCCGTCCTTGAAGCCCAGCAGCTCGTTCTGGCGGTCGGCCTGCAGCACGCCCTCGGGGTAATGGCCGCGGAGGGGCGGGTAGAGGAACCACAGGTTCTGGAACTTGGTCCAGCGCTCGGCGGCGGCGCGGTCGGCCTCGCTCTCGGTGGCCGGCATCATCATCGAGACGTCGAAGGCGCCGCCCACTTGCGCGTTCGGCTGATGGCTCTTGATGACGCGGAAGGCCATGCCCTGCGCCAGATTGACGGTGTGGGTCGCCTTGACGAAGTTCAACGGGTCGGTCTTGCCCGGCGCGTGGCGGCCGGCCCAATAGCCGACGCCGGTGAAGGTCTTGGGCTCGTTGAAGATGGCCCACTGGCCGGCGCGGTCGCCCAGATGCTGCATCACCAGGTCGACATAGTCCTCGAACCGGCCCGCCGTGTCGCGGTTCGGCCAGCCGCCGGCATCTTCCAGCGGTTGCGGCAGGTCCCAGTGATAGAGGGTGGGGAAGGGGCGGATGCCGGCCTGGTGCAGCTCGTCGATGAAGCGCTTGTAGTAATCGACGCCCTTCATGTTCACGGCGCCCGTGCCGACCGGCTGGATGCGCGGCCAGGCGATGGAGAAGCGGCATGTCTTCATGTTCATCTTCTTCATCAGCGCCACGTCTTCGCGGTAGCGGTGATAGGTGTCGCAGGCCACGTCGCCGGTGTCGCCATTCTTGGTCTTGCCCGGCGTGTGGGAGAAGCGGTCCCAGACCGATTCGCCGCGCCCGTCTTCCCGGGCGGCGCCTTCGACCTGATAGGCGGCGGTGGCCGAGCCCCACAGGAAGCCGGCCGGGAATTCGGCGGGGGCTTCAGCGGTGGACGCGGCAAGGGCATGTCGGGGGGCGGCGGTCAGCAGCCCGCCTGTCAGGGCGAGGCCTGACTGCAGAAATTCACGGCGTTTCATGGGCGTTCCTTCGGGCTTATCGGGTTGCACGCCCCGGGGTTGGCTCCCCGGGGCGGAACCCGACTATGCCACAGAAGAGCGCCTCGTCATAGACAGCGTTGTCTATATCCTGGACAGCGCTATCTACGCCTGGGTTCCTCCTTATGCTCCGGCGGCGGGTGCTGCGGCTGGGGATGCTGCTGCTGGGGCTGCGGATGCGGCTGCTGCGGCGGAGGCTGGGGGTGCGGCTGTTGCGGCGGTGGCGCCACCGGATGGGGCGGCTGGGCCTGGGGCACCGGCTGGGGCCGGGGCGCGGGCGTCTGGGGTGCCGGATGGGGAGGCTGGCGCGCCGGAGGGGCCGCCTGAGGCGCGGGGTGCGGCGCTTGCGGCGCGGGAGCGGGAGCCTGAGCGGCGGGATGCGGCTGAGGCTGGGCTTGCGGCTGAGGTGCCGCCGCCGGCGCCTGGGCGCCATGCGCGGCAGCGGCGCCGGGCGCGTTGAAATGCGCCGCCTGCGGCGTGGCGGCGATCGGCGGCCTGCCATGGTTCTGATTGGCGAACAGGCTGCGGTCGGCTTGGGCCGCCTGCTGATGCTGGGCCTGCAGGGCGACCGGCTGGACGTGGTTTTCGTGTTCGGCCATGCGGTCGGCCTGGCTGGGCTGGGCCCTTATACCGCCCGCGCCGCCATTATAGCTGACATTGTTGACCACGGTGTTGTGGACCACTGTCTCGTTATAGACGTTGGTGATGTGGGTGCTGCCGAAATTGTTGACCGTGTGGTTATAGGCGAAATGGTCGCCTTCCCAGCGGCCGCCGTGATAGCCGTCGCCGGAATAGCCGAAGCCATAGGCCACGCCGCCATAAAAGCCGACATGCGGGCCCCAATAGCCGGGGTGGAAGCCATAGCGGCCGTCGATCCAGCCCCACCAGGGCGGGGTCCACAGCAATCCGACCGAGGGCGGCTGCACCCAGGTGCCGGGCACCCAGTAATAGCCGTCCGGGCTCCAGGCCCAATAGCCGGGGGTCCATAGATAGCCGGGTTCGGGAATCGGCGGCTGGTCATAGACCGGCAAAGGCGGCGGGGCCTCGCCGACGGTGATGCTGACCTCGAACTGGGCCAGCGCGGGCGTCGCCAGCAGCCCGATCAGGGCCGCGGCCGCCAGAAGGTGAACTCTCATAAGGGCGTCTCCTCTTCCTTTACGCCCTGATGAGAACCGGCGCGCCGCCTCCTTGAATGACGTTGAGCGCACCCGGGAACAGCGAAGCGGCGGTTCCATCGGGCAGATTGAGATGCCTGATCACGGCCGGGCCGAGCACGGCACGGAAATCGGTGGTTACCGCCAGATCGCGCTGCTGATAGAGGCGATCCTGGGACAGACCCGGCCAAGTGCCATGCACCTTGCCGCCCACCACGCTGCCGCCCAGCAGCCACATCACATTGCCGTGGCCATGGTCGGTGCCGCCGTTTCCGTTCTCATGCGCCGTACGGCCGAATTCGGACATCACGACAATTAATGTATCCTGATAGGCGGGCCCCAGGCCGGTGACCAATTTGGACAAGCCTTCACCCAAAGGCTTCAATCGATTGGCCAATTGGCCTTCGGCGGCGCCCTGATTGACGTGGGTGTCCCAGCCGCCCAAGCCCAGGAAGGCGACGCGGATGGCGGGGTCCTGGCGCATCATGCGGGCCAGACGCGCGGCGTCGTCGGGGAAGCCCTGCGGCAGGGGGGCGCCGTTATTGGCGACCATCTGCTCGTGATCGTCTTCCATATCCGCGGCCATCTGCTTGCGGGCTTCCATTCCCTGCTGGAAGGTGCGGCTCATCTTGTCGTCACCGCCATAAAGCTGGGCGAAAGCGTCCGCAACGGCGGGCCGGTCGATCGCCAGCGGCTTTTCGGCGGCGTTGCCCAGGGCAATATTGGCGACCGGCTGCGGGCCGGTCAGGATGCGCGGCATCTGCGGCCCGAACGACACGGCTTGAGCCGCGCTATGCGGGCCGGGCAGGGCGCCCAGCAGCCGATTGAGCCAACCTTCGGAGGTGGCGCCGCGTCCCGGCGTGCCGTTTTCCATGTAAAGCTGGGCGTCGAAATGCGAGCGGGTCGGATCGGGCGAGCCGCAGGCATGAACGAAGGCCAGGGTGCCGGCCTGCCAGTGCGGCATCAGCGGCGCCAGGGCCGGATGCAGACCGAAATGGCGGTCGAGGTCGAGCACGCCATTGTCGCGGCCGGGCGGCTTCAGCGCGATCGAGCGGCGCAGATCGTAATAGGCATCGTCGCCATAGGGCACGACGACCGACATGCCGTCCACCGCGCCGCGCAGGAAGATCACGACCAGGCGCTTGCCGTGGGCGGGTTCGGCGGCGCGCAGCACCCAGCCGGAACGGCCGAAAGGCAGGGTCAGAGCAGCCCCGGCGGTCATCAGGAAATGTCGGCGGTTCATAATGTCACCTGTACATGAAGTCCGGGCTGCCCAGCAGCAGCGCGGTGCGCAGGCGCGGGTCGGCGCTGGCCAGCGCCTTCTCGGTCTGCGGCGACAAGGCGGTTCCGAGCGTACTGCGCACGGAGGCCTCGTCGATGGAAACGGTGTCCTTGCCGATCCGCCCGGCCCCCAGCGCGGTGGCGAAGGACAGGCGCCGGGCCATCGAATCGGGATTGAGCCAGGCGCTTTCGACCTGCTTGTAGCCATCCGGCGTCTCGATGCCATAGATCGGCTGGCCGAGCTGACGCAGCTGGCCGAACAAAGGCTGCGGGTCCGCAGGCGTCACATTGCCGGCGCGCAGGGCCGAGACGACATATTCGAACGGCGTCTTGTATTTCTTGCCGGTTGCCTCGGGCGCCCAGAATTCCGGGCTTTCGAACATCGTTCGCAGCACTGAGGGCATGTCGCCGCGCGTCTTCATCCAGGTCTGCGCCATGCGGTCGACCAGGGCCTGGGGCGGCTGGTCGGCGACGAAATATTGCGCCAGCTGAAAGGACAGATGCCTGGCCGTCGACGGATGGGTGGCGAGGATCGACAGAGCCTCCTCGACCTCCTTCCAGCCCTCGCGCTCGCCCTTGATGGTGAAGCCGAGGAACTGCTTGTCGCCGTAATCATGGCGCGACGGGTCATAGGCGAAGGTGAAGTCGGGCTTGCGCATGTCGCCGAAGAAACTGCGCCGCTCGGGCCGGGTGCGCAGGCCCCAGCCGGTGAGAATCCGGGCCAGCTCGGTGACGTCCTTCTGAGTGTAGCCGCCATCGACGCCCAGCGTGTGCAACTCCATCAGCTCGCGGGCGTAGTTCTCGTTGAGGCCGTCTTCTTTCCCCTTCGCATCATGGCGTCCCTGGGGACTGCCGGGGGCCGAATTCTGCCAATTGTCGAGATAGAACAGCATGGCGGGATGACGGGCGGTGGCTTCCAGCAGGGTGCGGAAATTCCCCAGCACATAGGGCCGGATCGCCTCGTTCTCGTAATTGCCGACCCAGATATGGTCGAAGCCCTTATTGAGGAAGACGTTGAAATGGTTGAACCAGAAATTGGTCAGCAATTCCTGCAATTGACGGTCGGACATCAGCGCCCGGTCGAAATGGGCGGTCATCACGTCCTGGATCACGGCCCGGTTGAATTCCTTGCGCTCTTCCTTGCCGTCATCGGATTTGTCGCGGCGCAGCTGGGCTTCCTGGCGATAGAGATCGGCGTCCGAGCGTTTGGTATTGGGCAACGCCGCCAGGGCCTGGGTCAAAGCAGGCGGTTCGGGAATGGCGTTGGGGTTCAGCTGCAAAGCGAGCCAGCGGTCGACGCCGATGTTCTGCACCGCCTGGATCTCCTGGGGGCGCGGCCCGAAGGTCAGGCGGTCGAGCGCGTGGCGGGCGCCCTCCGCCGTCATCGCCGCCGCCGGCAGATGCAGCGGGGCGGTGTCCTGAGCCAGGGCCGGGAGACCGCAAAAGGTCACGCTGAGCAGGAGAAGGCAGGTTTTCAGCATCATGGTGGCACGATATCGTGCTTTTGTTTCCCAAGGATCGCCTTTCGGTAGCGAATGGTTTCAGCCCGTTTTATAAAGGCCGCATGATGACCAACCCCGCCAAGACTCCGCGCCCCGTCCTGCTCTGCATCCTCGACGGCTGGGGCCACCGCCACGACACCCACGACAACGCCATCGAGATGGCCAAGACCCCCAACTGGCACCGCCTGCTGGCCGGCGCGCCGCATGCGCTGCTGGAAACTTCGGGCCTGGCCGTGGGTCTGCCGGATGGGCAGATGGGCAATTCCGAGGTCGGTCACATGAATCTCGGCGCCGGGCGGGTGGTGATGCAGGATCTGCCGCGCATCGATCAGGCGGTCGCTGACGGTTCGTTGGCCAAGAATTCCCAGCTGACCTCCGCCATCGCCGCGGTCAAGGCGGCGGGCGGGCGCTTCCATCTGCTCGGGCTGCTGTCGCCGGGCGGCGTGCATGCCCATCAGGATCATCTGGCCGGGCTGGCCAAGATCATTTCCGACGCCGGCGTCCCGGTGCTGGTGCATGCCTTCCTCGACGGCCGTGATACCCCGCCCTCCTCGGCGGAAGGCTTCCTGAAGAAATTCATCGCCGACGTGGCCGGCCATGACGTCACCATCGCCACCGTGGGCGGGCGCTATTACGCGATGGACCGCGACAAGCGCTGGGACCGCGTGACCCTGGCCACCGACGCCATCCTCTCGGGCAAGGGCCCGAAGGCCGACGACGCGCTCAAGGCCGTTGCCGCTTCCTACGCCGCCGGCAAGACCGACGAATTCGTCCTGCCGGTGGTGATCGGCGCCTATGACGGCATCAAGAATGGCGACGGGCTGCTGATGGGCAATTTCCGCGCCGACCGTGCCCGCGAAATCCTGCATGCGCTGGCCGATCCGGCCTTCACCGACATCGAGCGCGCGCCGCTGCCGGCTTATGCGGCGTGCCTCGGCATGGCCGAATATTCCAGCCAGCTGAACCCGCTGTTCCCGGCTCTGTTCCCGGCCGACAAGCTGTCGGACATCCTGGGCGAAGTGGTGTCGAAGGCCGGGCTGCGCCAGCTGCGCATCGCCGAGACCGAGAAATATGCCCATGTCACCTTCTTCCTGAATGGCGGCGAAGAGCAGGTCTATCCCGGTGAGGACCGCATCCTGGTGCCCAGCCCCAAGGTCGCGACCTACGACCTGCAGCCGGAAATGTCGGCCCCCGAAGTCACCGACAAGCTGGTGGCGGCGATCGAAAGCGGCAACTATGACCTGATCGTCTGCAACTACGCCAATGGCGACATGGTCGGCCATACCGGCATCCTGGCGGCGGCGATCAAGGCGGTCGAGACCATCGATAACGCGCTGGGCCGTCTGTCGGCGGCGATCGAGAAGGTTGGCGGCTCGATGCTGATCACCGCCGATCACGGCAATGTCGAGATGATGACCGATCCCGAGACCGGCGAGCCCTACACCGCCCATACCGTCGGCGCCGTGCCGGTGGTGCTGGTCAATGCGCCGGAAGGCATCGACACCATCTCCAACGGCCGTCTGGCCGATGTCGCCCCCACCGTGCTGTCGCTGATGGGACTGCCCCAGCCGGCGGCGATGACCGGTACCTCGCTGCTGGCCGCCGAAACCGTGAAACGTGCGGCCGCGGGCGAATAAGGGTCTGGCGGGTGCGCTGCTCCTGGCTCTCGCGGGCCAGGCGGCAGGCGCCCCGCAACCGCCCCAGCCGAAGCCGGAAGCCCGCCTGAAAGAGCTGGAATCCGAGCTTCAGAAGGGCCAGCAGGAACAGCAGGAAATCAAGCGCCGCGCCCAGGCGGCCGCCGAGGCGGCCGAGAAGGTGCGCACCGAGATGGTCGCCTCGGCGCGCGGCGTCCAGGAGAACGAGGACAGCCTGTCCGAGCTGGAAAGCCAGATGGGCGACCTGACCAATCTCGAACATGACAAATCCAAGGCCCTCGACCTCAAGCGCCAGCAGCTCAACGGCGCGCTGACCGCGGTCGAGCGCCTGGCCTTCTGGCCGACCGAGGCGCTGCTGGCCCAGCCGACCTCGCCCGCCGACACGGTGCGCAGTGCCATCCTGCTGCGGGATGTGGTGCCGCGCCTCGAAGCGCAGGTGGCCGAACTGAAATCCGACATCGAGAGCCTGGCCTCGGTGAAGGCCGACATCGCCAAGCAGAGGCAGCTGATCGCCACCGCCGCCGGTCGCCTCGATGCCGAGCACCGGCGTCTGGCCGCGCTCTATCAGAAGAAGCAGGAAGTCCAGGTTCAGACCGAAAGCGAGCGCGCCGCCGCCGAGCAGCGCCTGAAGGCGATGGCCGCCGAAGCCAGCGATCTGCGCGACCTGATGGCCCGCCTGGAAGAGGAGCGCAAGCGCCGCGAACAGGAAGCGCGTGAGCGCGCCGCCGCCGAAAAGGCCGCGCGCGAGGCGCAGATCGCCGCGCAGAAAGCCGCCAAGGAAGCCGAGGAGCAGGCGCGCCGCGCCGCGCATGAGGCCGAGGTGGCGGCGGCCAAGGCGGCCAAGGAACAGCACGAGCGCGAAGTGGCCGAGGCGCGCAAGGCCCAGGAAGTTCAGGCCGCCGCCGACAAGGCGGCCAAGGAGGCCGAGGCCCGCGCCGAAGCGGCGGCGCGCGACGCGGCGCGGGCCGCGGAGCGCACCGCCGCCGACCAGCGGCAGGCGGCCGAGCGCGCCAACCGTCCGTTCAGCCGGGCCGAAGGCGAGATGCCGTTCCCGGCGCGCGGCCGGGTGGTGGTGCGGTTCGGCCAGGAAGGCGAAGGCCAGACCCAGTCCAAGGGCCTCTCGATCGAAACCCGTCCCGACGCCCAGGTGATCGCCCCCTATAACGGCCAGGTCGTGTTCGCCGGCGAGTTCCGCGGCTATGGGCTGCTCTTGATCATCGAGCATGGCGAGGGATATCATACTCTTCTGGCCGGAATGGCCCGGATCGACAGCACGGTCGGACAGCATCTGACCACTGGCGAGCCGGTCGGCGTAATGGGGCAGGGAGAGGGCAAACCCCTTCTTTACGTCGAGCTGCGCCACAACGGTCAGCCCGTAAACCCGCTGCCCTGGTTAACGGCACGCAAAGCGAAGGTCTCTGGATGATTAGGAAAGTTCTGCTCTCGGCCGGTCTGGGCGCCTCTCTGGCCCTGTCCGTCTCGTCCCTGGCGCTGGCCGCCGATTCGAAGAACACCCCCGCCAACAACAGCCCTGAGACCTACCGACTCTTAGGCCTTTTCGGCGACGTGCTCGAGCGCGTGCGCAATGATTATGTCGAACCGGTCACCGACGACCAGCTGATCGAAGCCGCCCTGAACGGCATGCTGACGTCGCTCGATCCGCATTCGAACTACATGAATGCCAAGAATTTCAAGGACATGACCGTCCAGATCAAGGGCGAGTTCGGCGGCCTGGGCATCGAGGTCACCATGGATAACGGCTTCGTCAAGGTGATCTCGCCGATCGACGACACCCCGGCGGCGCGCGCCGGCATCCGTCCGAACGACTACATCACCCATCTGGATGGCGAGCCGGTGCAGGGCATGACCCTGACCGACGCGGTCGAGAAGATGCGCGGCCCGGTCAATACCGACATCAAGATCACCGTGCGCCGCGAAGGCCAGGCGCCGTTCGACGTGACGCTGTCCCGCGCCGTGGTGAAGATCCAGACCGTGCGCGCCAAGCTGGTCGACAATGTCGGCTATATCCGCGTCAGCCAGTTCGTCGAATCGACCGATGCCGGGCTGAGAAAAAGTCTCGACCAGCTCAAGAAGGATTCGAACGGCAAGCTGCAGGGCGTCGTGCTCGATCTGCGCAACAATCCGGGCGGCCTGCTCGACCAGGCGGTGGCGGTGTCGTCCGATTTCCTCGACCATGGCAAGGAGGTCGTCTCGACCCGCTCGCGCCACCCCGAGGACACCCAGCGCTACGACGCGCGCGGCAAGGATCTGACCGACGGGTTGCCCATGGTGGTGCTGATCAATGACGGTTCGGCCTCGGCCTCGGAAATCGTCGCCGGCGCGCTGCAGGATCATCGCCGCGCCATCCTTCTCGGCACCAAGAGCTTCGGCAAGGGGTCGGTGCAGACCATCATGCCGTTCCCGCCCTATGGCGCCATCCGCCTGACCACGGCGCGCTATTACACGCCGTCGGGCCGTTCGATCCAGGCGCTGGGCATCGAGCCCGACATCAAGGTCCTGCCGTCGAAGGTCGAGGCGATCGACCAGCCGGCTTTCGCGGTCCGCTCCGAGGCGGCGCTCAAGGGCGCCCTGAAGAACGACACGCTGAAGAAGAAGGACGGCAAGGACAAGGACGCGAAGGACAAGACCGACAAGGACGGCAAGCCGGCCGACGACAAGACGCCGGTTGCCGATGCCGGCAAGGACGGCAAGCCCGTGGATGGCAAGGACGGCGACAAGGATGCCAAGCCGGCGGAAAACCCGGTCGACGCTTTCCTCCATTTTGGCGATCCGACCAACGACTATCAGCTGTCGCGGGCCATCGACCTGCTGCACGGCCTGTCGCTGTACAAGGGCGTCGCGTCGAAGACCAACTGATCAGTGATTAGCATCACTTGATTATTAACAAGTCTCGGTGTTTCTATCGTTTCCGGACTCCGCATTTTGCGGGGGCCGGAAACGGAATTCTGACGTGAAGCTCGCCTTCTCCACCGACGACAGATTGCTGCCGCCCGCCGGGGAACGCCGGTTCGGGGCCGGGAACATCTTCATCTACGGCGTGCTGGTTCCCTTCACCGTGGTCGCGGTGGGGTTCGGCGCCTGGTACATGGTGACCGGCGAAACCCCGACCGGCATGGCGGATCGCGTCAGCCACGGCCCGCGCATCGTCCTGCCGATGCCCGCTCTGACCGGCGGCGACATGCCCGGCGGTTCCCTGATGACCCCGCCCAATGCCGCGCCGCGCATGGCGCAGGCGGGGGGGCAGATGCCCGCTCCCGCGGCCCCCGCTCCGGCCGCCGCGCCGGCGCCTGAAGACAAGGCCGCACCGGTTCCCCCGCTTCCCGCGCCCGAGGAAAAGGCTCCGGCTGGTCCGCCGCAGATCAGCCTGCCCAGCACCGCGCCGGCGGAAGCCGAAAAGGCGGCGCCGGTTCCTCCGGTGCCGGCTGCCGAACCGAAAGAGGCTCCCAAGCAGACGGCCGCCGCTCCCGCCGCGCCGCCTTCGTCCAGTTTCGTCGCGCCGCCTCCGCCGCCCCCGCTCGACGAGCCGGCCATTCCGCCCGGCGGCGAATCGCTGGCGCCGCCTTCCTTCGCCCAATTGCCGACGCCCAAGGAGCCGGCCAAGCCGCTGGCGCCCGCGCCGCAGCCCGATCTTCTGCGCCAGGCCGGCGGCGGTTCGCTGCCGATCCGCGCCGGCGGCAAGGAAGCCTGGCGCGCCTATGCCCGTCCGGTGGCGGGCGCGGAAGCCAAGCCCGGCGCCAAGATCGCCGTGGTGGTGACCCAGCTCGGCCTGTCCGGCGAAAGCACCGCCGCCGCCATCGCCAAGCTGCCGGGCGAGATCAGCCTGTCCTTCAGCCCCTATGCCAACGGCTTGAACGAACAGCTGAAGAAGGCGCGCGACAACGGCCACGAAGTGCTGCTCGACCTGCCGCTCGAACCGGTCAATTTCCCGGCCCATGACGCCGGCCCGCTGGCGGTGCTGCAAAGCCATTCGCCGGGCGAGGCGCTCGGCCATCTCGACACGGTGCTGGGCAAGGCGCAGGGCTATGTCGGCCTGGCCGCGCCCCTGCGCTCGCCGGTCACCGCCACCGAAAGCTGGCCGCTGATGCTGCAGGAGCTGAAGGATCGCGGCCTGCTGATGGTCGGCGACGGGCTGGTCGGCATCGACGACAAGGCCATGCCGGCGGCGGGCCAGGTCACTCTCGTGGCCGACGAGACTCCGTTCCGCACCGCCATCGACGCCAAGCTGGCCCGGGTCATGGCGGCGGCGCAGCGCGACGGCGGTGCCATCGTCTATCTTTCGGCGCGGCCGATCAGCTTCGAGCGCCTGCTGGCTTTCATCGCCAGCTTCCCGGAAAAGAACGTCACCCTGGTGCCGGTCAGCGCGCTGGTCCGTCCTGAATCATGACCGATCCCAATTCTTTGCCATACCGGTCCGGCGTCGGGCTGGTGCTGTTCAATCCGCAAGGTCTGGTCTGGGTCGGGCGCCGTCTCGACCAGAAGATCGAAGCCTGGCAGATGCCGCAGGGCGGCATCGACGAAGGCGAGACGCCGG
Source organism: Alphaproteobacteria bacterium (assembly GCA_021325215.1). Classification (GTDB taxonomy): domain Bacteria; phylum Pseudomonadota; class Alphaproteobacteria; order Rhodospirillales; family Magnetospirillaceae; genus JAJPHO01. The sequence goes on along the minus strand of JAJPHO010000071.1, from coordinate 25,827 downwards.
AACAGGCGGCCCTGCGCGAGCTGGAAGAGGAAATCGGCACCGGCAAGGCCGAGATCGTCGGCGAAACGGCCGGCTGGCTGACCTACGACCTGCCGCCCGACCTGGTCGGCGTGGCCTGGAAAGGCCGGTATCGCGGGCAGAAGCAGAAATGGTTCGCCCTGCGCTTCACCGGCAGCGATGCCGATATCAGCATCGAGACCGAACATCCGGAATTCGCCGAATGGCGTTGGCTGGAATTCGACCGCCTGATGGATGTGATCGTCCCCTTCAAGCGCGAGCTGTACGCCCAGGTGACCGCGGAATTCGCCGATCTGGCGCGGCGGATGAAGGAATGATCGGCACGGTTCTGGCCGGTTTCACGCTCGGCCTGTCGCTGATCCTGCCGATCGGCGCGCAGAATTCCTTCGTTCTGCGCCAGGGTCTGCGCCGCGAACATGTCTTCTTCGTCTGCCTGCTGTGCGCATTGTCCGACGGCGTGCTGATGCTGGCCGGTGTGTTCGGCCTGGCCGCGGTGCTGGCCGGACTGCCCTGGCTGTCGCAGGGAATGCGCGCCTTCGGCGTGGTATTCCTGACCTGGTACGGTTTCAAGAGTTTCCGCCGCGCCCTGCAGGACGGCGAGACCCTGATGCCGGGGCAGGGCGAGGGGCAGGGATTGGCGAAGACTCTGCTGGTCTGCGCCGCGATGACGTGGCTCAACCCGCATGTCTATCTCGACACGGTGCTGCTGATCGGCTCGATCGGACAGCAATATCCAGGTCATCAGGCAGAATTCGTGGCCGGTACGATGGCCGCGTCATGGGTGTTCTTCTTCGGCCTGGGCTATGGAGCGGCCTTTCTGCGGCCCATTCTGTCCAAGCCGGCCGCATGGCGCATTCTCGAAGGTCTGATCGGTATTTGCATGTGGACCATCGCCGGCACCTTGGCGGCCGAGTTCTTCTAGAGATTCCCTGGCCTTTTAATGACATTTTATGCACTTCGCTGTATAAAGCGCGGGGGCTGCAAGCAGGGGGTAATCGATGGAGGGAAAGTTGCGAGGCGTCATCGACGCCGTGCTCCCCTATCTTCAGGCGGCGCCCGACTATGGGCAGGCGGCCTGGGAAACCATCCAGTATTTTTACGAGCCGAAGACTGCCGCGATCGCCGGCGCCGTCGTTCTTTTTCTGCTTCTGCTGCGCGTTTTCCTTGGCGGAATATTCGGTTGGCTGGTCCGCACGGCGATTTACGCCGGGCTGTTCTACGCGATCTCGACGCGCGAGGAATACCGGCTGCTTTTTCCCGATGATGTGAACTCGGCTTATATCGTTCTGGCCATCATCTTCGTGGGCGTCTGGTGGGAAATCACCGTGGTCGGCTGGCTGCTGCGCAAGATCCTGGGCCGCGGCGGCGGCGCAAAGGTTTCGGCGGCGGCGCTGCCGGCCGCGGCCGAAGGCTGGGCCGGCCGCGAGGCCTTCGACGTCAAGCGCAACGACAAGGAAGAGAAGCAGCAGATCGTCATCATGATGACCGACATCAAGGGCTATTCGGCCCGGATGGAGAAGGACGAGAAGGCGACCTGGGAGCTGCTGAAGCAGCACAACATCATCATGCGCAAGGCGATCGGCACCCATCGCGGCAAGGAGATCAAGACGATCGGCGACGCCTTTATGGTGACGTTCCAGAATCCGATCGACGCGGTGCGCTGCGGCTTGGCCATGCAGAAGGCGCTGTATGAATTCAACAAGCCGCGCTCGGCCAACGATCAGCTGCTGGTGCGCATCGGCATTCACCGCGGCGAGGTGATCGTCACCGCCAAGGATGTGTTCGGCGAAGGCGTCAATATCGCGGCGCGCCTGGAATCGATCACCGATCCGGGGGGAATCTCGATTTCCGCCGACGTCTATCAGCATGTGAAGAACAAGGTGGAGGCGGGATTCCAGAGCGTGGGGACGCCGCCGATGAAGAATATTGCTAATCCGCCCGAAGTGTTCAAACTGCAGATGTCGCACCAATGATCGCCGGTAGGGACCATTGCGCCTTTTGGGGGGGCACAGGGGCGGAATCATGAGCGTTCTATTCAAGGCATTGTCGCGGGCGGCCAAGACGCGCGAATCGGCCGTGGGAGCCGGGGCGCCGATCGGCCAGCCCTCCATTCTCAGCCGCGGCGGCAGCCGGGGTGGCAACAAGCGCATGCTGATGCTGCTAGGCGCTCTCTGCGTCGGCGCCGCCGGTGGCAGCTATCTGTTTTTCATCGCCGGGGACGATAGCCCGGCGCCGCGTCCGGCGGCTCCTAAACCGCGCCCGCACCTGCCGGGTGTTGCGGCTCCCGCGCCGGCGCCGCAGATCGCCACCGTGCCTGCTCCGGCTTCCGCTCCGGCACCCGCCGCCGTTTCCGCTCCCCAGCCGGCGCCGTCGCTCGGCGGGCCGGTGGTTGCTGCCGTGCCCAGCGGCGAACAGCCCGCGGTTACCCTGACTCCCATGTCCGGTACACCGGTCCCGGCAGGTGTAGTGCCGCCGCCAGCTGGTGTCGCCCAGGCTGCCGGTCCCGGTGCCATGACGGCGTCCGCGCCGGTGCAGCCTGCAGTGTCCGTCGTCGCCCCTGCTGCCCCATCGGGCAAGCCCAAGGCGGCTGCGCCCATCATGCCGGTCGAGGAGGATCTGCCGACCTTGCTGGCGCGTCTGCGCCGCCAGAAGATGGAGCCGGCGCTGTCCCAGCCGGTTTCGGTAGCGCGCGCGGTGGCGTCGCGCGACCTCGTCGATGAGGACGGTCGAAGCGCGATCCAGGTTGGTGTCGGGTCACAAGCCGGCCAGGATGCCGCCCATACCGCCTATGACGATCTGCTGCAGGGGCGCTATGAGGAGGCCCTGGGCAATTACAATCACGCCCTGGCGGCCGAGCCGCGTAACGCCGCCCTGCTGCTGGGCAAAGCGACGGCGCTGCAGAAGCTGGGACGGTTGGCCGACGCCAAGAAGGCTTATGGCATGGTGCTGGCGGTCGAACCCAATAATCGCGAGGCGTTGACCAACGAGACGACCCTGATGGCGACCCAGGCTCCCGAGCGCGCCTTGACCGATCTTCGGGCGCTGCGCCAGGCCAATCCCGGTTTCAGTCCCATCGAAGCCGAGATTGGCTCCCAGGAAGCGGCGGCGGGCAATATTCCCGGCGCCATCGAAGCGATGGGCCGTGCGGTGCAGCTGTCGCCGGACAACGGCCTGTACCGGCTCAATCTGGCCATCCTGCAGGATCGCGCGGGCATGGGGGACGAGGCGGCGGCGTCCTACCGCGCGGCGCTGGACCTGCTGTCGGGTAATGCGACCGGGCTGCCTTTGCCGATCGACCAGATCCGCCGCCGCCTGGCTTATCTCGAGAGGAGATAGCGGGTGCCTTACCTCGCGCATTTCGGCCTCAAGGAGCATCCATTCACCCTGACGCCGAATATCGACTTTTACTATCCCACCCAGGAGACCGCCAATATCGTGGCCTCGCTGGATTTCGCGCTGCATCGCGAGAGCGGGATCGTCAAGGTGGTGGGCGAGGTGGGTACCGGCAAGACGCTGCTGTGCCGTCTGCTGATGCACAAGCTGGAGGCCAGCGAGCGGGTCGCCTATATCAACGCGCCGCAGGCCGACGCCAAGACGATCGTTCGCATGGTGTGCGATGAGTTCGGCATCGAATCCGATGCCAAGCAGGACGGGCCGCCCTTCGCCGCCTTGAACCGCTTCCTGCTCGATACCCACGAAGAGGGCAAGCTGGCGGTGGTGGTGGTCGACGAGGCCCAGCATCTCGGACCCGAGGGGCTGGAGGCGATCCGGCTGATCTCCAATCTTGAAACCGAGCGCAGCAAGCTCTTGCAGATCGTCCTGTTCGGCCAGACCGAACTGGATGAGCTGCTTGCCGATCCGTCGCTGCGCCAGATCAATCAGCGCATCGTCTTCTCGTTCAATACCCAGCCGCTCAGCGTGGCCGAGGCGAAGCGCTATATCGCGCACCGCATCCAGGTGTCGCGCCAGGCGGGGATCACTTACGACATCTATGCCGATGCCGCGCTGGAGCTGATCGCGCGGCGCAGCGGGGGCATTCCGCGCGTCGTCAATATTCTCGCCGACAAGAGCCTGGTCGTGGCCTTTTCCGAAGGCTCGCCGACGGTACAGAAGGCGCACGCGCAATCCGCCATCGATGATAGCGCGAGCCTGGTGACCGGCCCGGCAGTGTCCATTCCCGGCTGGCGGCCGGGCTGGCGCGGCGTGGCTGCGGCGGGCCTGGCGCTGACCGCCATCGCGGCAGGAGCGGGCGGCGCCTATCTGATGCGGGGACATGTGCAGCCGGCTCCGGCTGCCGCCGCGCCGGCCCCCGTCGAGCCCGTATCCGCGCCCGCGCCGGCTCCCGTTCCGACGGCTGCGCCGCAAGAGGCGCCAACCCCGGCGCCTGTTCCCGCCGCCGCTCCCGCGCCGGCTCCGTCACCCGCACCTGCTCCTCTGCCGCCTCCCGCGGCGGCGGCTCCGCCGGTGCCAGCACCGGCGCCGGTCGCTCCCCCCGCCGCGCCGCATCCAAGCACCACCGGACCGGTCGAATGATCGACGCGCCGGCCGCGCTCATAGCGGCCGCGCTGCTGGGGCTGATCTTCGGCAGCCTGGCCAGCGCCTTGTCCTATCGCCTGCCGCGCGGCCTGCCGATCGCCGCCGACCGGTCGCGCTGTTCATCCTGCGGTGCGACGCTGGGCGCGCGCGACCTGGTTCCGCTGCTGTCCTGGATGCTGAACCGGGGGCGCTGCCGCCAGTGCGGCGCGCCGGTCTCGTGGCGCTATCCGGCGATCGAGGCGGTCACCGCGCTGATTTTCATCGGCGCCTGGATCGCCGGCGGCAGCGATCCCCTGCGCGCCGTGCTGCTCGCTCTGACCGGTTTCGGCCTGGTGGTGATCACGGTGGCCGATCTGGAAGAACGTATCATCCCGGACGTCATGCTGCTGTTCCTGCTGCCGGTGGCGTTGGCGTGGCGTTATGTCACCGACCAGGACTGGATCGATGCCGGACTGGGCGCGGTGTTCGGCGTTGCCGTCAGTCTGGCCCTGCGCTGGGCCTTCCGGCGGTTCCGCGGAAAGGATGCGCTGGGTCTGGGCGACGTCAAATTTCTGGGTGTCGCGGGAATTTATCTCGGCTTGCAGGAATTCGGGCGGTATCTGGTGATCGCCGGATTGGCCGGAATTCTGCTGGGTTTGATCTGGCGCGGCGTGGGGAAGGGGGCGGTGTTCCCGTTCGGCCCGGCGCTATGCCTGGCGTTGGCAGGGGTTCTGCTGGGTTTTGGCCGCTGAACGGTTCGGTTGTTGCCGTTTCGCGAATGAGATATCCTGCGCGGCTGTAAAGGGGTAGGGAAGCCATGGCGTTCGGGGGAATTGCGGGCAGTCGGAAGCTGCGGTGCGCGGTTGGTTTCGCGGCGCTCACAGTGCTGCTTGCCGGCTGCGTCGAAAAAGACATCGAGCATTCGCAGTCGCGCCGCGACTTCAACAAGCTGATGGAGCGCACGCCGTCGGTGCCGAATACCGCCGAGGCCGCGCCGCCGCCCATTCCGTCGCTGCAGCCGATCATCGCTGCGCCGCCGCCGCCGGGCGCGAGTCAGCGCCTGGTGAGTATTTCGGTAACCGACCCGAACATTCCGGTGCGCGACGTGCTGCTTGAGCTGGCCCGGAAGGTCGGTGTCGACATCGACCTCGATCCGGCGGTTACCGGCGGGGTGATCATAACCGCCCGCGACCGGCCGTTCGGCGAGGTGATCGCCCGAATCTGCGACCAGGACAATTTGCGCTACAGCCTCCATGACAATGTCCTGAAGGTCGAACCCGACACGATGCATTACCAGATCTACCATCTGGATATGCTGAACACATCGCGCGTCTTAACCACCGATTTCGCCAACAGCCTCAGTCTCAGCACGCTGATCCAGAGCAGCGGCGGCGGTGGAGGCATCAATTCCTCGACCTCCGACATCAAGGGATCGTCCACCCTCGATGCGTGGAAAGACGTCGAGGACAACGTCAAGACCATTCTCGTCAATTCCGCGCCGGCGGGTGCGACGGCTGCGGGAGCCGACCTTTCCGCCGCGTTGCCGCCTGCTCCCCAGCCCGCGCCTCGCCCGACCGCGGCGCCCGCCCCTCCGCCGGCGGCACCGCCGCCCGGTACCGTCAATCAGGCTCTTCAGGCTGCCCAGGCTGCCACCGGACAGGTCGATCCGACCGCCACCCCGGCCGCGGCTACTGCCGATGCCGCCCCGGTCGCCGCCGCACCGGCGGCACCAGCCGGGCCTTCGCAGAACCCGCATTACAGCATCAACCGCCAGGCCGGCCTTCTCTCGGTTTACGGTACCGAAAAGCAGCAGAAGCTGATTCAGGAATATCTCGGCAAGGTCCTGTCGAAAGTCGGCACCCAGGTCCTGATCGAAGCCAAGGTCGTCGAGGTTACCCTCAACGATCAGTACAATACCGGCGTCGATTGGCAGGCCCTGCGCAAGAACCTGAACGGGACAAGCTTCGGCTTCAGCACGCTGACGCCCAGCACCAATGCGTCGACCTCGCTGCCCACTCTGCCGACGCCGGGGAATCTGCCCCAGCCGTTCGGCAATTTCGGCATGAATGCGGGTTTCACCACCTTCGGCGGCGATCTCGCCGCGATGATCAATCTGGTCAAGGCGTATGGCGACGTGCGGACATTGTCGAGCCCGCGCCTGACCGTGATGAACAATCAGCCGGCGACGCTCAAGGTCGCCCAGAACCACGTCTATTTCAAAATGCAGGCGACGATCACCTCGGTTCCGGCGACGTTCGGCAGCCCTGCGTCGCAGACCGCCACTTACAACAGCCAGTTGCAGACCCTGCCGATCGGCCTGGTGATGACGGTGCAGCCCGCCATTGACCCCGAGCATGGCCTGGTCACCTTGGGCCTGCGTCCCAGCGTCACCTCCTGGCCGGGCGACACGGTGTCCGATCCCGCGGTGGCTTTGAGTATCGCCAGCGCCTGCTCCGGTGCGATCACCGGCGCCTGTTCGCCGGCCAGCATCGCCACCGCCGTGACTTCGGCTTCGGTTCCGGTCGTCGACGTGCGTGAAATGGAATCGATCGTGACGGTGCCGTCCGGCTCGGTCGTGGTGCTGGGCGGGTTGATGCAGGAGATCATCAACAAGTCCGACAGCGGCGTTCCGGGCGCCGCGGATGTGCCGGTCCTGGGCAATCTGTTCAAATCGACGTCGGACCAGACGCAATTGACCGAACTGGTGGTGTTCCTCAAGGCGACGGTGGTGCGTGGGCCCGAGACGGTCGATTGGGCCGACAAGGACACCTACAACAAATATGTGCATGATCCGAGGCCGCTGGCTTTCTGATCCGGTCCGACACATGAACGCTCTGGTCGCCACCTTCCGCTACGTCCTCATCACGGCCATCCGCGACCGCATGGTCGCCGCCATTCTGGTCGCTCAATTCGCCATCCTCGGCGGGGCGTCGCTGATGGCGTCGTCGGTGCTGGCCGAAGGGCAGGCTATGGGCTTGGCCATGGCGGGCGAGGGGTTCCGCGGCGTGATGGTGATGGGCTTGATCACCTTCATCAGCTTTCATGTCCGTCGCATGGAGGAAACCCGCGAGATCGAGGCCATTCTTACCCGGCCGATTTCGCGCGCGACGTTCGTCCTGGCCTATTTCACCGGCTATGCCGGCATCGCGGCGCTGCTGTCCCTGGTTGCCGGGCCGCTGCTTCTGGCCGGGTTTGCTCCGGGTGCCCTGGGGCTGGCCGAATGGCAGGCCAGCCTCGTGCTCGAATGTCTGATCGTGGTTGCCATCGCTTTGTTCTGCGCCCTGTCGCTGGGCAGCGCGACCGCGTCGGTGCTGGCCGCCACCGGTCTCTATCTGCTCGGCCGGCTGGGCGCGTTCTTCCGGGGCATCGCCGAGGGCCACACCGGCACTCTGTCGAATTCGGTGACCGATCACGCGGCGCGCTGGACGATCGAAGCCTTGACGTCGCTCCTGCCCAGGCTGGACCTGTTCGGCCAGGGGCGCTGGCTGGTCTATGGGCCGGGTGGCGGCTGGGGATTGGGCGTATTGGGGCTGCAGACCGTCATCATCGTTCCCGTGCTGCTGCTCGCGACCATTCGCGATCTGCACGTCAAGCGGTACTGACCGCGATGAAAGCGGGGCGGTCGAAACGCATGGGGACGGTCCTGCTCTGGGGGGCCCTCCTGCTGCTGGTGCTGGTCCAGATCGGTTCGAACCTGGCGCTCCGGCCTTTGCGTCCCGCTATCGAGGAGATGCCCTATCCGCTCAGCCCGCTGGCGATGAGAGCCCTCGCGCTGGGTGACGATCAATTCCTGTTCCGCACGGAAATCAGCTGGCTGCAGAGCGTAGGGGATGGCGGCGGCCGCGTGAGGCCGCTCAAGGATTATGATTATGGCCGGATCATCGATTGGATGAGGCTGATCGATGGCCTGGACCTGAACTCCCAGTCCATCTATGCCCTGGGGTCGAACTATTTCGGCGCGATTCTCGATCCTGTCGCGGGGCCTCCGAAGATAAAGCTGGTGGCCCAATATTTCGTCGAAGCCGGTGTCGCGGACCCGGCCCGCAGATGGCCCTGGCTGGTTTGGGCCGCCGTCAAGATCCAGCGCACGGTCAAGGACCCCGACCTGGCCCGCAATACCGCCGATTCCATCAGCACCCTTCCGCAGTCGGCGGATATTCCGGACTGGATTCCGTTGCTGGAAATGCCGCTTTACCGCGTGGCCGGGGAAAAGGAAAAGGCGGCGGCGCTGGCGGCAAGCCCGGACATGATCGCAAGGCGTCGCCGCGTCGCCAGCAATTTCAAAACGCGCATGCACGAGCTGGGATTTGACAAATATCAGCAGCCGTGAAGGGAAATTTTAACGCAATTAGATTTTAATTTGGTTGCAGTTCCCGGAGTCAGTATAATGCCGGTTCGATTGGAGGTGCGGGGATGCGCTTCCTTCAGGGGGTCACTTCATGATTCAGGCCATTCGTAAGGTCATCCGCGCGGGTGACTTAAGCAAACCTAGCGCTCAGCAGGGTTTCACGCTGATTGAAATGTCGATCGTCTTGGCCATCATTGGTCTGATCGTCGGCGGCATCCTCAAGGGACAGGAGGTGGTCAACAATGCCCGCCTCAAGACGCAGGTCGCTCAGATCGATGCGGTCAAGTCGGCTGTCTATACCTTCCAGGACCAGTTCAGCTATCTGCCCGGCGATTATCCGAACGCGGCGAATACGCTCGATGTGCAAGGCACCGATGGTGACGGAAACGGCGCCATCGCCGCGACCGGCCAGTTGAGCCTGATCGATACCGCCAGCCAGCTCGGAACCGAGTCGGTCACCGCCTGGGCGCATCTGGACGCGGCCAACCTGCTGTCGGGTATCCAATTGCCGCCGAACACGCTGCTGACCAACGGCGTCACCGGCAATACCGCCCTGAGCTATCCCGGCAAGATGAACAGCACCTATCTGTTCATCGCGACGTTCTCCTCCACGCCGCCGGGTGGCCAAGCCACCATCGCGGTGATGGCGCGCCTGCAGGCTGTAGCGAGCGGCGCTCCGCCGGCTACCCAGTTCGCCCTGCGCGAGGCGGATGCCTCGAATCTCGACCGCAAATATGACGACGGCCTGCCGCAGACCGGCTCGATCCTGGCTCAGTCGCAATCGAGCACGACCAGTTGCGTCGTCGCCAATGCTTATTCCGTGGGTACTGGGTCGCCGACCAACAATTACTGCAATCTGATGTTCGTGATTCAGTAAGGCGTCAGCCCACGCTCTAGTGTTGAAGAACGAGGCGGGGAGACCCCCGCCTCTTTTTTTTCGGTGTGGTTTTGACTGGGCTGCCGAGTAGTGGGGGAACACCGTTCGCGGTGTTGGGGAAGCCATGGCATTCGAGTTTTCCGATCAGGTCGGCAAGGACAAGGCGAAGGCCGAGACGCCCGCCCCGGCGCCGGTTCCCACGTCCAATCTGACCCTTGAAGAACCCATCCCGGCCGCGCCCGCAACCGCGGCGCCGCCGCTCGAGCAGGGTATGGTCGAACCTGTGGCCGATAGTCCTCCTCCGCCGTTGGCGGGCGGCGGCTCCGGGGGCGGCGGCTCTTCAGGCGGCAATGGCGGCGGCTCCGGTGGCGGAGGCGACGCTCCGCCACCACCACCTCCCCCCCGCAAGGAACCCTCCGGCGGCGGGCCTCAGGGCGCGCATCCGGGCGATGCGAACGCGGCTTCTCCCGCCGGCGCCCGTATCGGCGACCGTCTGGTCGAGATGGGCCTGATCTCCAAGGATCAGCTGCAGGTCGCCCTCTATGAGCGCAAACGCACCAACAAGCTGCTGGGCACCTTGCTGGTCGATCTCGGCTTCATCACCGAATCGGCCCTGTCGGCGGTGCTGGCCTCCAGTTCCGGCTACGAGAAATTCGATCTCGGCGGCACGGTGGTCGAACCGGAGCTGCTGAAGCGCATCCCCAAGGAAGTGGCGCTGCGCTATCGCGTGCTGCCGGTATCGATGGAAGGCAAGTCGCTGCGCCTGGCGATGGCCGACATCTATGACGTGCTGGCCCTCGATCAGACCCGCAAATATGCGCCGCCCGGCTCGGAAATCATTCCGCTGATCAGCTCGGAAGCGGAAATCCTCCAGGCCATCGATCAGTTCTACGGCTACGAATTCTCCATCGACGGCATTTTGAAGGAGCTGGAGACCGGCAAGCACGACGTCTCCGCCTCGGCGATGTCCGGCGACGGCTATGTCCATCCGCTGGTGCGCCTGGTCAATGCGATCATGCTGGATGGCGTCAAGACCGGCGCCTCGGATCTGCATTTCGAACCGGAAGGCGCCTTTGTGCGCCTGCGCTATCGCATCGACGGCGTGATGCAGCAGATCCGTACCTTCCACAAGGATCATTGGCCGGCGATTTCGCACCGCATCAAGATCATGTCGGACATGAACATCGCCGATAAGCTGAACCCCCAGGACGGCCGCTTCGGCTTCGCCATCGGCAGCCACAAGATCGATTTCCGCGTCGCCTGCATGCCGACGGTCCATGGCGAAAACATCGTCATCCGCGTGCTCGACAAATCGCGCTCGGTCATCACCATCGACAGGCTGGGCCTGTCGGAGAGCAATTTCGCCCTGCTGAAAAAGCTGATCCGGCGTCCCGAGGGCATCATCATCGTCACCGGTCCGACCGGCTCGGGCAAGACGACGACCCTCTATGCGGTGCTCAGCCACATCAACTCGCTCGAACGCAACATCATGACCCTCGAGGACCCGGTCGAATACGAGGTTCAGCTGATGCGCCAGGGCCAGGTGCGCGACGGTACGGCGATGAATTTCTCGGACGGTGTCCGCGCCATCATGCGCCAGGACCCCGACGTCATCTTCATCGGCGAGGTGCGCGACACGCCGACCGCCACGATGGCGCTGCGCGCCTCGATGACCGGTCACCAGGTCTTCACCACCCTGCACACCAACGACGCGGTCGGCGTCATTCCCCGCCTGCACGATCTCGGGCTGAGTCCCAAGCTGCTGGCGGGCAATATCACCGGGATCATCGCCCAGCGATTGGCGCGTACCCTTTGCCATGCCTGCGCCACCAAGCGACCGGCCAATGAAGAGGAGTGCCGCATCATGGGATTGGACGCCAATCATCCGCCCGAAGTCGGGCAGCCGGTCGGGTGTGGCGAATGTCGCTTCACCGGCTATCGCGGGCGCATGGCGGTCCATGAATTGCTGCCGATGAACCGTCAGCTCGACGAGATCATCCTCGACGGCAAATCCTTGAATCATTTGAAAGATGAGGCGCGCAAGTTCGGCTTCGTTCCGATCATTGAGGATGGCTTCGCCAAAATTCTCGCCGGGCATCTGACTTTGGACAGCCTGAGCCGGACCGTCGACATCACGGACCGGCTATAGCGCAGTCGCTCGGAGTTCCTGTCGGTGCCGCTTTATAATTACAAAGCTCTCAATCAGACCGGCCGGCGTGTTGCCGGCCAGATGACGGCCAACAACGATATGGATCTGTTTCAGCGGCTGAAGCAGATCAATCTCGAGCTCATCTCGGCCAAGGTTTATAGCGGTAGAGGCGGTCTGTCCGCCTTGTTCGGCCGCAGGATCGCGGTCCGCGAGCTGGTGCAGATGTGTCTGCACCTGCAGCAATTATCGGCGGCCGGCGTCAGCCTGATGGAAGGGCTGGCAGATGTCCGAGACTCCACCGATCATCGCCGTTTGCGCGACCTGCTGGCCGAAATCTTCGAAGATGTGGGGTCGGGCCAGTCGCTGTCAGATGCCTTCGGCCGTCATCCCCGCGTATTCGGAACGGTCTTCCAGTCGCTGATGGTGGCGGGCGAGGAAAGCGGCAATCTGACCGAATCCTTCCATCAGCTGGTCAAGCATCTGAAATGGACGGACGCGGTCGACAAGAAGATCAAGAAGGCGACGCGCTATCCGATTTTCATGCTGCTGGTGCTGCTGGGCATGTTCGTGATGATGATGCTGTTCGTCGTCCCGCAGCTGGTCACCTTTCTCAAGGCGGAAGGCCAGGAACTGCCGATCATGACGGTCGCGCTGATCGCGACCTCCGAATTCGTTCAGGGCTATTGGTATGTCCTGGTGGTCGCCCCGGTGCTGCTGTTCCTGGGGTTGAAGGTGATCGCCCGCTCTTCGGAGAAGGTCGCCTATCGGATGGATTTCTATACGTTGAGGTTGCCGATCTTCGGCGAACTGGTCCGCAAGATCGCGTTGTCGCGCTTCGCCCATTTCTTCGCCACCATGTTTCAGAGCGGCGTTCCGATCCTCACCTGCCTGGACACCGCCAGCCGCGTCGTCGGCAACCGCTGCCTGTCGCAGTCCCTGGCGACCGTGCGGTCCGGCGTTGCCGACGGCAATCCGCTGTCGTCGGGACTGAGAAATACCGGCGAATTTCCCAGCCTGGTCATTCGTATGGTCAAAATCGGCGAGGAAAGCGGTAATCTTGGCGAGACGCTGAACAACGTCACCGATTTCTACGACCGCGACGTCGATGAATCGGTGGATGCGCTGGTGGATATGATTCAGCCGATCCTTACCGTATTCGGGGGCGGAATGATGGTTTGGATCATCCTCGCGGTCATCGGGCCGATCTATAACAGCCTCAGCAAGATTGCGGGATAGCGGCATGGCCAAACGTCGTAAGCCTCTCTTCGCTCGAATACCCCTTCATCCCGCGGTGGTTAAGGCCGCGGCCCGGCTGCGCGCGAGTCTCAGGGGGCCGGTCGAACGGGTGTTCGGTCCGCTCACCGGCCGCCTCAGAAAGCTGGGCTTGATCGAATCGGTCACGAGCTTCGTTCTGACGATCGGCGACGAGGGCGCGACCCTGGTCCAGTTGCAGGCCGGAGAGGTGGTCGATGCGGTATTCGTCGGACCCGAGACGGAAGATGGGCTTGGGGTGCTGCGCGGTTATCTGGCCCGCGATCCGCGCGCCCGCCTGACGGTGGCGGCGGATGTGCTCGAACAGATGTACCGCGAGGAGCAGTTGCCCAAGGTCGGCCGGTTCGACCGCGCCAATGTCACCAAGCGCCGGCTCGACATCGCTTTTCCGCAGGACCGGCTCAAGGATTCACTGCCTCAGTCCGGGGGTAAGGTGCTGTTCGCCTCGTTGCCCGAGACAGAGGCGATCCGCCTGTGGATCGAGTTTCTCGAATCCCTGACCAACCCGGTTATCGGCTTCTGTCTGATGCCGCTCGAATCGGCCGGCATTCCGATCGAACTGGGGCCACCCGTCCTCGGGGATGGAGGACAGGCCTGGCGCGTGATGGTCACCCAGCAGGCGACCAGCGGCTTTCGTCAGATCTTCGAGACCGAGGACCGGATGCTGGTCACCCGACTGGCCCAGCGGCCCCCGACGGAACTCTCGGCGCAGGCCATCGCGCAGCTGATCGAACGCGAATTGCGCTCCTCGATCAGTTACGTCAAGCGTTTGGGATATAGCGACCAGGACCGGCTCGATCTGATCGTCCTGGCCGAGCCGGAAGTGTGCCGCGCCGTCGAGGAGCGCGATCTGCCCATTTCGTCCCTGACCGCCTATACCCCCTATCAGGCCGGTCTGCTGCTCGGCCTGGGCGAGGTGGCGCCGGAGGATAGCGGCCTGTCCGACGTCCTGCATGCGCGGTGGCTGGCGGCCAAGCGTAAGCCGATGATGGTGCTGTCGACCGAACCCCTGCGCGACAGGCTGTTGTTCGACCGCGTTTTCAAGATCGGCCTCGCCACCGCGGTGGCGTTGTCCCTGTTTGCCATTTCAGACCTCGTTTCGCTCAGCATGGATGCGTTCGACACCACCACCACCGCCGATCTGCTGGTGCAGCAGCTGGCGACCGAGCGGCAGGCTATCGACGTGACCAAGAGCAAGCTTGCCTCGCTCGATGTGTCGCTCGAGGATGTGCTGCTGGTCGACAATACCGCCGACAAGATCGCCAAGAGCGCCGTGGATATCGAGGAGTTGTTGCAGCGGGTCGCCGGCGCTCTGACTCCGGGCGAATTGGTTCAGAAGGCCGTCTTCCGCATTCCCTCCCTGGCGACCGGCGATGCCGCCGCGCCGGCGGCAGCCGTTGCAGCACCCCCCAAGCCGGTGAGAGGCCGTGCGGCGCCGGTCAAGGCGGACGATCTGGCGTATGAGCTTTCGGTGGTGGTTCAGTTCGACCCGAATCCGTCGGTCGGCCGCAGTGCGCTCGAACAGGCCAAGGAGCTGCAGGACCGTCTGGGAAAACTGTTTCCCGACCATGCCGTAAGCGCCGTCAAAGTGCCGACGAACAGTCTGCGCAAGGAAGTGATCGAGAATATCCCCAATGAGGGGGCCCGCCAGGCGGGGGCGATGCAGACCGCCGAATATCTGATTCAGAAGAGAGGCTGAATCATGGACTCGCTCAATGTCTGGCTCAAGAAACTGCGTGGCTTTCCCCTGCGGCTCAAGGTCCTGGGCGGAGTCATCGCCTTCGATCTCTTCGTGCTGGTGCTGGGGTATCTGGTGCTCGACGACGTGATGGCGGAACGGGTCGCGGCGGTGGACCAGGCGCGCGCGCAGCTGACCGAGGCCAAGCGGCAGAACGCCGATCTGCGCAAACAATTGGATTCCTATCCGCAGCTGCGCCATCACTATGACGAGGCGATTTCGTCGGGTCTGGCGGCGACGCTCGACCGGCGGGGCTTCGTCCAATTCGCCCAAGGCCAGGCTACCCAGCATTATTTGAACGATCTCCGATTCCGGCTGGCGGATGAGCCGGGGGACCGCGAGCACAGCCCGAAATACCGGGTGGAAATCGACCGCGTCGTATTTGAAAGCGGCGGGCTGCTGGATACCGAGGCCATGTCGTTCTGGGAAGCTCTGCTGGCCCAGGCGAATGGACATTATCGCGTGGCGGAAGCCAGCCTGGAGCGTGTCCAGGAGATCAATCCCGTGGTTCTGGGGGCGGTCCGGCGCGGCACACCCATCTCGTTGCTGAAGGCCAAGATCGATATGCAATGGATCGGCGTGCGGCCGCTCGACCAGGAGGCTCAATAATGTCGCGCACAGGCGCAAAGCTGCTGGCGCTGTTCCTGGCGGGCTCGCTGCCGCTCCGGCTGTGGGCGGACCCGCCGCCCGCCACGCCGCCGGCGGCCAAGTCGCTGCTGTTCCCCGAGGCGGATGCCGCGGCCCTCGCCAAGGCGATCGCGGACTATAACCGTATGAAAAACACCGGGGTCGTCGCTGAGGAAAGTGCCGCGCCGCCGCCGGATGTTCCGAACATCTACGTTTCCGGATTGGCCTATTATGGCGACGGGGCGTGGACGGTCTGGGCGAATGGCTACCGGATCGTCCCGGGCCGCCAGGCGCCGGATTTTTCCGTCGTTTCGGTGAGCGAAGACGCGGCCGAGATCACGGTCGGCGGCAGCAAGCCCGCCCGCTTCGTGCTGCATCCCTATCAAACCTGGCTTGCGCGCTCCAACGACATCGTGGAGGGAATTGTTCCGTGAGTGTTTTACCGCTGGTGGTCGAGGGCCTGTCGGCCGGCTATGGCAAGAAGACCGTCATCCATGACATCAATTTTTCGGTGGAACCCGGCGAGATTTTCGGTCTCATCGGCCTCAACGGGGCGGGAAAGAGCACGCTGATCAAAGCCATTCTCGGGCTCGGCAAGCCGACCGGCAAATCGAGCCTGTTCGGTGTTCCCAGCGGTCCGGCGGAAAGCCGCACCAAGCTTGCCTATCTGCCGGAAAAATTTCAGCCGTCGCCCCTGCTCAAGGGGTGGGAATTCCTGTCCCTCACCCTCGCTTATTACGGCCGCAAGCTGGACCGCGAGCGGGCGCTCACCCTGTGTGCCGGGCTGGATCTCGACACGGCGGCGCTGGACCGCAGCGGCAGAACCTATTCCAAGGGCATGGGCCAGAAACTCGGCCTGCTGGGCACCATGCTGATCGATCTGCCGCTGCTGGTGCTGGACGAGCCGATGAGCGGGTTGGACCCGCGCGCCCGCATCATGCTGAAGGACCGGTTGCTGGATTATCGCGGCGCCGGTCACACCATCTTCTTTTCCTCGCACATTCTGGCCGACATCGAGGAAATCTGCGACCGTATCGCGGTCATGCATGACGGCCGGCTGATCTTCGTCGGCACTCCCCAGGGGCTGATCGCGAAGGCCGGGCGAACCAATCTCGAGCGGTCCTTCCTGGCCGCCATCGAGGGCACCACGGGCGAGGCGGCCTGAACGGGCCGCTCTCATCCCAACGACAATTTCGACGTATCGATCCCCTTCAGCCCTTCGCCGCCGCCCAGCTTCTCGCGCTGCATCAGCATCTTGAGGTCGCCGGGGCTGTCGGCTTCGGCGATGGCGATCTCTTCGTCGATTTCGCCATTCTTCCACAGCGTGAACAGGGCCTGGTCGAAGGTCTGCATGCCGCGCTCGGCATTCTCGGCCATGATCGCCTTGATCTCCTTGACCTCGCCCTTGCGGACAAGATCCTTGATCAGGCCTTCATTCAGCAGGATTTCCAGGGCGGCGGTGCGGCCGCCCGACTTGGTGCGCACCAGGCGCTGCGACAGGATACCGCGCAGATTGAGCGACAGGTTGAGCAGGATCTGGTGGTGCGCCTCGCGCTCGAAGAAATTGAGGATGCGCTCCAGCGCCTGGTTGGCATTGTTGGCGTGCAGGGTCGCCAGCGCCAGATGGCCGGTCTCGGCGATGTTGATGGCGTGCTCCATCACCTGCGCGTCGCGGATTTCACCGACCAGGATGGCATCGGGCTTCTGGCGCAGCGCGTTCTTCAGGGCGGCGTCGAAGGAATGGGTATCCACCCCGACGTCGCGCTGGGTGATCAGGCACTGCTTGTGTTCGTGCACATGTTCGATCGGGTCCTCGATCGTGATGATGTGACCCGGTTCCTTCTTGTTGCGGTAATCGATCATCGCCGCCAGCGAGGTCGATTTGCCGGAACCGGTGCCGCCCACCACGATGACCAGGCCGCGTTTCTCGCAGCACAGCTCGCCTAGCAGCTTGGGCAGCCTGAGCTGTTCCAGGGTCGGGATAGTGGTGGTGATCTGGCGGATGACGGCGGCCGTGTGCTGGCGCTGCTTCAGCAGATTGACGCGGAAACGCCCGGTCGCGCCGAGATCGAGCGCCATGTTGAATTCGCGCGCCTTTTCGAATTCTTCGCGCTGCTCCGGCGTGGTGAAGTCTGCGATGGCGGCGGCAAGGGCGGCGTCATCCAGCCTGGCGTCGGACAGCGGCTCCAGCCCGCCATCGCCCCGCATCATCGGCGTCGAGCCGTAGGTGAGATACATGTCGGCACCCTTGCGGGCGACCATGTCGGCCAGCCATTGGCGAATTTGGCTCATTCTGCTTCCCCCAAAGCGGTCAGATTATTTCATCAGGCTCGATACGCCGCTTCGCTTGAACAGCGAGTTCGATTTCGGTGCCTCGGCGGGCGGTTCCGGCGGCGGCGGTTCGGGTGCTCGCGCGGCGGCCGGCGGGGCAGGCTGCGCGGCCTGCTGTTGCGGCTGGTGCTGGGGCGGCGCGGCGGCAGGTCCCGGTCCGGGCGCCTGGCCCTGCTTGTCGCCGGGCACCGCGAAGCGCTCCATCTCGGACGGATCGACCAGGCCCTGATTGACCAGCGCCTTGACCGAATCCTCCATGGTGATCATCCCGTAGCGTGAGCCCATCTGCATCATCGAGGTGATCTGCGGGATCTTGTTCTCGCGGATCAGATTGCGCACCGCGGGGGTGCCGACCAGGATGTCGTGCGCGGCACAGCGGCCGCCGCCGATCTTCTTCAGGAGAATCTGGCTGATCACCGCCTGCAGCGAGCCGGCCAGCATCGAGCGGACCATTTCCTTGTCGCCGGCCGGGAACACGTCGACGATGCGATCGATCGTCTTGGCGGCCGAGCTGGTGTGCAGCGTGCCCATCACCAGATGGCCGGTCTCGGCGGCGGTCAGAGCCAGGCCGATGGTCTCATGGTCGCGCATTTCGCCGACCAGGATCACGTCCGGATCTTCGCGCAAGGCGCTCTTCAGGGCGCGGGCGAAGGATTTGGTGTGTTTGCCGACCTCGCGGTGATTGATCAGCGAGCGGTCGGATTTATGCACGAACTCGACCGGGTCCTCGATGGTCAGGATGTGCTTGTTCTCGGTGCGGTTGATCTCGTTGAGCATCGCCGCCAGCGTGGTCGATTTGCCCGAGCCGGTCGGGCCGGTCACCAGCACCAGGCCCTTCTCGATCTGCGAGAACTGACGGAACACCGCCGGGGCATTGAGGTCTTCCAGCGACGGGATCACCGTCGGAATGGTGCGGAACACCGCGGCCGGGCCGCGATTGACGTTGAAGGCGTTGACGCGGAAGCGGGCCGATTCGCCATAGGAGACGGCGAAATCGAGGTCGCGCTCCTGCTCATATTCCGCCCGCTGCTCCTCGGTCATGATGGCGTAGAGCATCGCCTTGACCTCGTCGCCGTTCAGCGGATCGACCTTCAGCGGGCGCAATTCACCGGAGATACGGATCAAAGGCGGCGACCCGCTCGAAAGGTGCAGGTCCGACCCTTTGCTCTGCATGGTGAAGGCGAGAAGTTCGGTGATTTCCATCGCGGCCTCTAGGGGCTAAGGGGAGGTTTTGTCGAGATAGGCCAGACGCTGGCGGATCTGGTCGACAGGCACCGTCAAAGTGGGCGAGCGGCCCGGCCGGTAGATCTCCAGAAAAGTTCTATAGGCGCTGCGTGCGGCGTCTTTCGAGCCGTCGCGATCGAGTAGCAGCGCATAATTCAGCTGGTGGATCGGGTCGCCCGGCTGCAGGCGGACTGCTTCGGCCATGTTGGCGACGGCATCGTCGATCTGGCCGGTGCCGGCCTGCAGAAGGGCGATGCGAGCCGGCAATTCGGCTATGCCGGGTGTCGCGTGATAGGCCGACAGCAGCGCGGTCAATTGCCGTTCGGGCGGCAGCGCGTCGATCTGCCGAAGCAATTCCTCCAGCGCCATGCGGTTGTCGGGCGCCATGGTCAGGGCCAGTTCCAGCCGGTTCCGCGCGCCGTCAGCATGTCCTTGCGCCGCCAGCACGGCGGCGGCGCCGATCAGGGCGCTGACATCGTCGGGATGATGGTGAAGCTGCTCGTTATAGAGCGCCAGAGCCGCCGGATAATCATGCTGCGCGTAGAATGCCGCGGCGAGGTCGAGCGGCTGCGGGGTTTCCTTGACGGTGAAGCCGACGCGCTGCGGGTTGTCCGGCGCCGACTGCGCGGCCTGGGCGGTCAGGTGAACCCCTTTCCACAGATAGAGGACCTTGGAAAGATAGGCGATGCCGTCAGACGGGTCGCCGGCATTATAGGCCGCCACCGCTTCCAGCCAGGAGCCGCGACTATGAGCCAGGCCGGCCAGATATTTCGCTGCGTAATCGATGTTGGTCACGGGGTCGAACGCCTGTTCCAGCGTGTGGAAAGCGTCCGGATGATGGAACAGATCGACCTGCAGGCAGCCGACATCGACATAGCCGTTGCCGGCCTGAAGGAAGGTCATCGCCTCGCGGGAGGCATCCGCGGGGGATTCGTAGAAATGCCCATGCCCTTCGACCTGGATGGTCCACGGCCAGGGCGCGACCAGTCCGGTGACGGGGTCGCGCCGCCCCGACTCGACCAGCGCCATAGACAGCAGCAGGCCGGCCGGCACATGGTATCGGGCTTCGGCGGCGACCAGTTCGGGCAGGCAGCTGACTTTGACTTCCTGGCCTTGCAGCACCTGGCCCTGCGCTGCGGAGACAAAGGCGGCGAAGGCGCACAATGCCACGCCGCCCAGGCGGGAGGTCAGGGGTTGCCGCATGAGCCGGTCCCGCACAGCTGGATCATCATGGCGGGCGAGCGCCAGCGGACGAGGTCGTCGAAATAGGTGGGCGTGTTGGTTTGCGGCGGGTAGGGGCCGATGGGCCCTCCCGAGGCGAAGGAGGTGCCGGTGCCCAGGGCGCAGCCGGCCGGATTATTGTTGCACTGCTTGTTCGTCAGATTGAGGCTGTTGTCGGGAAGTACCTGCTTGCCGGTCTTGCTCCATCCATACAATTGGCTCTTGCCGTGGCTGACCAGCACATAGGCCGCACGATCCGCGCCCGATGTCGTCGAGGTGACCGTTTGCTTGCTCACCACGTCGGTCACGGTGAGGTAAGTTCCCGAAGGATAATTCGTGCCGCCGGTGCGCTCCATGTCGGGCGCCGCGGTCAATGACGATCCGATCCCGAGGGTGCCGGACGGCCAATAGGACAAACGGGTTCCCCAGCCATCGATGGAATAGCTTTCATCCAGGCCCATGGTCTTCCACGGAATGACCGCATTGGCCTCCGTGGCGAGGCCGCAATTCTCGACCCCGTAAGTTCCCGAGGTATTGATCTGCGCCCCATCGGCCGGGCAAGGCAGCCGCTGGTTGCGGATGACGAACAATTCCAGGGCGCTTTCCACCTGGTCGAGGGTCGCATTGGTCTGGTTGACGCGGGCCTTGTCGATCACCGGCGCAAGCGCGAACAGGCCGCCGCCGACCATCAGGCCGACCACGATCATGACCATCGCCATTTCGATGAGCGTGAAGCCTCGCTGCGACATATTCCCCGATGCCCCCCAATTGAGCGGAAGCATTATCCGCGCCGGCGCCAATATTGGCAAGCAAAGCGGGGCTCGGGCGGTGGTTCTTGCCCGTTCCGGCCGGTTCCTCTATCCTTGCGCCGTCCTGGTGTGGGTCCGCGACGGTAGGGGGGAACTCTGCGTTCGACGTCGAATATTCCTCGCCGGCAGACGGAACGTCAGGCCGGCTCGGCGCTGCTGATCGCCGTCATGGCTTTTCTCCTTTTCGGGTTCAGCCTGGTCCTCGGCCTGCGCTATCTCGGGCCGCGCACCGACTATGCCCATCAGAAAAGCGTCAGCGCGCAGATGTCGTCCGTCATCCAGAAGTCGCTTTGGACATTTGCCTCGCGCACCAGCAATTACCGTCTGCCCTGTCCGGCCAACGGCGCCGACACCAGCGCCGCCAATCTCGGTGTCGAGGACTGCGCCCTGGCCAATCCGGCGGCGGGTGTAGTGCCCTGGAAGACGCTGGGTCTTCCACAGAGCGCCGCGCAGGACGCCTGGGGCAACATGATCGGTTACGCCGTTTCTTCCGGGCTGACCACCGGAACGCCCTACAAGAGCTTTCCCAGTACGTCGCCCGACGCGGTCCAGGTTTCCATCGGCGGTGCCGCCGCAACCCCCTATGCTTATGTCCTGATGAGCTTCGGCCCTGACGGCGGCAGCTACAATCGGTCCGGCAACGCGGTGCAGGCGGGCAAGGCGTCCAATCTTCCGAGCGCCCAGATCCAGGCCGAAGCGACCAATATCCAGGCGATCTCCGGCGGGGGCTTGACGACGGCCTTCGTCACGCCAAACGCGTCCAGCGGCGCGAACGGCGCGCAATGGCTGGTGTTCGAGACCAGCACGCAGGTCTGCGCCGATTTGAACGGCTCGCAGAAACTCTATTGCAAGGTGACGCCGCCTGGCTCGGGAGGGCCCGGTGGCGGCGGATTCGGGTTTGGTGCTGCGAATGCGGCCGGCGTGTTCCAGTCGAACATGACGATGACCACATCGTCGCAGATCAGCAATCCGAACGGGGTCAGTTCGAACGCGGTGATGAACACTTCCGGCACCACGTCGGTGCTGGTGCTGGGCAGTAATACCACGACCACCAGCATCACCTCGGCGCCGGTCATGTTCAATGATTCCCAGGCCTGCAGCTGGCTGAACGAGCCGTTGATTCTCACCGTCCATACGCTGCGGGCCTATTTCGAGTTTTCGACGGCGGGCACGTCGGCCGGCGACGGCTTCACCATGTCGTTCCTGCCGGGGGCCACCAATCTGGTCGGCAGTACGCCGTGCGGCGGGACGCCCGGCGGCAAGAACAGCGGCGGCAATACGAACGAAGGCAGCTATCTCGGGTTCGAGCAGATCACCGACGGCGGCAATACCGGCTCGGCGGCGGCCGGGGCCACCGCCTCGACCACCGGGACAAAGCCCGTCACCAGCGTCTCCGTCACCGCTTCGGGGGCCGGATATCTTTATATTCCGCCGGTCGAGATCACCAACACCGGCAGCGGCAGCGGCACCCAGGCCACGGCTCTCGTTTCGTCGGCCAAGATCAATAGCATCAACGCCACCTATTCGGGCTATGGCTACATCGCGGCCGAAGGCACCAGCGTGGTTCCCAATGCCATTGTCGCGCCGGCCGGAGGGGCGGGCTATCCCTCTACGCCCTTCGTCATCATCGAATCCGCCGCCGCGACCGGCTGCACCGTCGGGTGCGGCGATGCGGCCGGCACGGCCACCGTGACCAACGGGCAGGTGACCAAGCTGACCGTGACGTCTCCCGGCAGCGGCTATGTGCGGGCGCCGTCGGTATGGCTGGAGGGCGCCGTCGAGAGCGGTTGCAGCACCGGCTGCGCCGACGCCATCGGCGCTTCATCCACCATCAACAGCGCGGGCGGCAGCGTTACCGGGCTCTATATCAGTCAAGACACCTGCACTCAGACGGTGGGCGCCAGTTCCTGCGGCTTTGCCCGGGTCAATTCGATGCAGGTGTTCGGCCTCGCCATCGACAATCCCGGCGCGGGATATTCGACGTCCTCGGGCAGCGGCGGGTCGTCGCAGTTCGGCGGCACCGGATATACGGGCACGCCGAGCGTCTATATCGCGGGCGTCGCCACGGGCAATAGCGGCGGGCAGGGCGCGACGGCGACCGCCACCGTCAGTGGCGGTTCCGTCACCGGGGTCACCGTCACCAACAGCGGCCATAATTATGTCAGCAACGTCGTCGTCACCATCGCCGGCGGCGGCATCGCCTATGCAACCATCGGCAACATCAATGGCGGGGCGGTGTCGGACGTCCAATTGGCCGACAATGGGGCGAATTATCCCACCAACACGACTGTAATCTTCACTTTGCCTGCACCGCTCAATTGCACCAGCAATTGCGTCGCCGCCACGGCACAGGCAAATACAGATAATCAGGGTCGCATTACCGGGATTTCCATCACCAATGGCGGATCGGGTTACAGCAGCAGCTATGACAAGGGAAACTGGGCTCCGGTAAAGGATTCGACGCATGTTCCCGCCACGGTAAGTGCCATCGTCACCAACGGAACCATCACCGCGATCGGATTCAGCTCGACCACACCGGTGACCGTCACCATCGTCCCGGCCCCGAATGAAACGGGCACGGTCACCGCGGCACTGGCTACGGCGACCATCGGCACTACCGGCACCATTACTTCCCTGACGCTAAGTTATTATGGATCGGGCTATACTCTTGTTCCCTCGGTCACCATATCGGCACCGACGGCCTGCACGGTGTCCTGCATCACCGCCACGGCTCATGTCACCAATATGGGTGTCTTCGGCGTGGTCGCCGACACCACGAACGGCAAAACCGGTTACAGCGGCAGCTTTACGGCGATCCCCAGCATCGGCATCGATCCGCCCACATCGGCCTGCACCAGTTCGTGCTTTGCCGGCACCGCCGGCGCCAACGTATCGGTCAACGCGATACAGGTCGCCGCCGGCGGGACGGGATATCAATCCAGTTCGACCGCGGTCTCCCTGCCGCCGCCGATCGTGCTGCCGAAATTCGGCATCGAATTCCGCACCTATCACCATCCGACCGACCCGTTCTATTCGGATTATGGCTATCACGACGATTGGGGCTTCTTCGGCAGCAGCGCGGCGGCCTCCTATACACCGGCCCAGATCAGTTCGGCGCTGACCGCCGTGAGCACCGTGCAGGGCAGCGGGGCCTATACCACCGGAACCGGGATCGCCATGCCCCAGGCCTATCCCGGCACGCAAAGTTTCGCCGGCAACATCCGGCATGACGACAATACCGGCTGCGACGGCAATAGCTGCGTACCCGAATATCTCGCGGCGCTGATCGTCGACAGCCTCCAGCATGACGACACCTACCATTATTCGACATCGGGGGCGGGCAGTCCGGCCGGGACGAACAACACCGCCTACACCATCAGCTCGAGCTGTGATTCGGCGACCGGCAGCAATGCTTCGCTGCATGATGGCGGGTTTCTTGCCGGCGGCGGGAGCACAGGGGGCGCCTTGGCCACGAGGAGCACGCCGACCGCAGGCGGATGCAGCTACGACACCATCGCCGGCACCAATATCATCACCAGCAATGGTCCGATCGCCGACACACAGAACAATTCAGGGGTTTCCTATCATTCCGTGCGTGTCGAGATTCAGCGTTACTGCGATTCGGCCTGCGGCTCATGCGGCAATCAGGGCACGCAAGGCGCCAGCTATATGCATGTCGCGGCCTATATGGATTGCGATTCCGCCGCGCTGGGCGGACAAGCCTGCAACGATATGAGCCAGAACCTGCTGATGGCCGGATCGCGGGTCTATTCGGTCTCGGTGACCAATGGTGGGACCGGCTATACCTCGGCACCCACCGTTTCCCTGATCGGCGGCGGCGGAACGTTGGCCAAGGCGACCGCGACGGTATCCGGCGGCGCAGTGACCTTGGTGACGGTCACCAACGTGGGGGCCAATTATACCAGCGCGCCCACCGTAGTGTTCACGGGTGGGGGGGGAATCGGCGCGACCGCCACGGCGTCGTTGTCCGGCTTGCCCTTGGCCAAGAGCTACGCCGGCACCTATATCTACGCTGTGAATTACTGCACGCCGGATCCCGGCTCGGTCAATTGGACTTCGTCCCACCGGGGGCTTTCGTCCTTCGACGGCATCATCGCCGGATTTACGTCGGGCGCGGGTGCTGCGACGCGCGGCGTGCTGATCCGCAATCTGCAGATCGGAACCTATAATTAATCAGGCCGCGGCGCGTTCCGCCAGGCTGCGCATCTTTCTCCAGGCCCATTTGCTGACCTGATTGGCCAGCCAGCCGCGCGGCTTCAGGCCGCTGGCGCGGAAGGCCATGTTGACCACCTGCTCGGCGTGGTGCTGCCGGTAATGGCCATAGGCGAGGGCGGCATATTCGCGGTTGCAGCGTTCGCGGTCATAGGGCGTCCCGGCCGGTTCGTTGGCGCAGTGATAGGCGAAGGACAGCTCGTCGTCGTCGGTTTCGCGCACCCGGCTGATCACCACCTTGAGACGGCCGAAAAGCGTGATCGGCTCCTTCTCCTGATAGCGGTCGAGGCCGTCGAAGAAGGTGCGGTAGTGGCGGAACTCGTCCGACGCGATGCGGTGGGACAGCTGCTTCAGCACCGGCTCGTCGGTGGCCTCGGACAGGGCCGTGTAGAAGGAACTGGTGCCGGTCTCGACGATGCAGCGCGCCACCAGCTCGCCGACGCGCGAACCGCGCACCGATTCGGT
>JAJPHO010000122.1 GCA_021325215.1 Alphaproteobacteria bacterium | reverse complement strand
AGCTTCGTCGACCGCGAGACCGACGTCTGCGTCATCCCGCCCAACAGCTTCGCCCTGGCGCGCACGGTGGAATATTTCCGCATCCCGCGCGACACGCTGGTGATCTGCCTCGGCAAATCGACCTATGCCCGCTGCGGCATCATCGTCAACGTCACCCCGCTGGAGCCCGAATGGGAAGGCCATGTGACGCTGGAATTCTCGAACACCACGCCGCTGCCGGCCAAGATCTACGCTAATGAAGGCGCCTGCCAGTTCATCTTCCTGAAGGGCGACAAGCCGTGCTAGGTCTCGTACCGCGACCGCTCGGGCAAATATCAGTCGCAGACCGGCGTCACCCTTCCCCGCCTCTAAGCAAAGAGCATCATGGACAAAATCAGAATCATCGGCGGCGCCCAGCTCAAGGGCTCGATCGTCATTGGCGGCGCCAAGAATGCCGCCCTGGCCCTCATGCCGGCCTGCCTGCTGACCGACGAAACCCTCAATCTGGCCAATCTGCCGCATCTGGCCGACATCACCACCATGGCGCATCTGCTGGCCCAGCACGGCGTCGAGATGGTGCTGAACGGCCAGGCGCCGAATGGCGGCCATACGGGGCGCGTGCTCGAGCTGAACGCCAAGACCATCACCAACACCACCGCGCCCTATGATCTGGTGCGCAAGATGCGCGCCTCGGTGCTGGTGCTGGGCCCGTTGCTGGCCCGCTGCGGCGAAGCCAAGGTGTCGCTGCCCGGCGGCTGCGCCATCGGCACCCGACCGGTCGATCTGCATCTCAAGGCGCTGGAACAGATGGGCGCCCAGATCGAGGTCGAGGGCGGCTATATCGTCGCCACCGTGCCGGGCAAGCGCCTGAAGGGCGCGCATATCGTGTTCCCGCAGGTCACCGTCGGCGGCACCGAGAACATCCTGATGGCCGCCGCCCTGGCCGACGGCGAAACCATCGTCGCCAATGCCGCGCGCGAGCCGGAAGTCTGCGACCTGGCCCATTGCCTGGTGGCGATGGGCGCCAAGATCGAGGGCATCGGCACCGGCACCCTGCGCATCCAGGGCGTCGAGCGTCTGCATGGCGCCGATTACTCCGTGCTGCCCGACCGCATCGAGACCGGCACCTACGCAGTCGCCGCCGCCATCACCCGCGGCACGGTTGAGTTGGTCGGGGCGCGGCGCGACCTGATGGAATCGGTCGAGAAGGTGCTGGTCGAATGCGGCGCCAAGATCTCCGACACCGACCGCGGCGTGCTGGTCGATGCCGACGGCGCCCATCTGGTCGGCGTCGACATCATGACCGAGCCGTACCCCGGCTTCCCCACCGACATGCAGGCCCAGCTGATGGCTCTGCTGGCCACCGCCGACGGCGCCTCGATGGTCACCGAGACCATCTTCGAGAACCGCTTCATGCATGTGCCGGAACTGGCGCGCATGGGCGCCCGCGTCAATGTCCACGGCGCCTCGGCGATCATCCGCGGCGTCCCCCGTCTGTCGGGTGCGCCGGTGATGGCCACCGATCTGCGCGCCTCCTCCTCGCTGGTGCTGGCCGCCCTGGCGGCCGAGGGCGAGACGATCATCAACCGCGTCTATCACCTCGACCGCGGCTATGAACGGCTGGAGGCCAAGCTGGCCGCCTGCGGCGCCAATATCGAACGCATCGCCGGCGACGCAGCGGCGGAGTAATGCCCTGAGCGGCGAACGCCGGAACGGACTGGATACGCTGCGATCGGCAGCGATCCTTCTGGTGTTCGCCAATCACTATTACGGCTTCGTCAGCGAGAACCCGACTTTCGGCTTCATCAGCGTCTTGGGCTGGGCCGGAGTCGATCTCTTCTTCGTGCTGAGCGGCTTTCTGATCGGCGACCAGATCCTGTCCGGCATCGCCAAAGGCCGGACGCTCTCCCTGCCCGCCTTCTATAAGCGCCGCCTGCTGCGCACCCTGCCGAATTACTGGGTGGTGCTGGCGCTGTTCTTCCTGTTTCCCACCTTCATGGGCGGGAACCCGCCGCCGCCCCTCTGGCGCTTCCTCACCTTCACCCAGAACATCCTGCTGACGCCCGGCACCGCTTTCTCGCATGCCTGGTCGCTGTGCGTCGAAGAGCAATTCTATCTGCTGGTGCCGCTGCTCTGCCTGCTGTTCGTCCGGACCGGCAAGCCGCGCGCGGCGGCGTGGGCGGCATTCGGCGCTCTGCTGGCGATCGGCATCGCGGCGCGCTGGTATTACTGGCTGCAGTATGGGCTGGTGAATGGCGACGCATCCTATAGCCGCGTGCCTTATTACGGGCGGATCTATTACGGCTCGATCAGCCGCTTCGACGAATTCCTGCCGGGCGTCGCCATCGCCTTCGCCAAGAACTTCCATCCCGCCGCCTGGGAAAAACTGACCGCGCGCGGCAATGTCTGGCTGGCTGCGGGAATCGCCGCCGTCATCGCCGTCGGCTGGCTGTTCTGGGAAGGCAATTTCTACAAAGGCTATGGTTATGGCTTCACCGCCACGGTGTTCGGCTATTCGCTGGTGGCGGTGTCGTTCGGCCTGCTGGTGATGGCGGCCCTGAGCCCGGGTTCGGCGTTCGACCGGCTGCGCATCCCCGGCGCCACGCCGCTGGCCTTGTGGTCCTACGCCTTTTATCTGATCCACAAACCGATCATCGTGATCCTGCACCGGGAACTGCCAACCGATTGGGACCCGGACTCGCCGCGCACGGTCGCAATCATGTTCCTGGCCAGCCTGGCCGGCGGCTGGCTGCTTTATCGCCTGGTCGAAACGCCCTTCATGCGGCTGCGCCGCACGATCGCCCCGAGCAACTTCACCGCCGCATCGGCTTCGCCTGCCGAACCGTCAGCTGCTTATCCCGCTCGGGCACAAAATTGAAGCGGTCGTCGGCCCGGCCATGCCGGCCATTGCAGCAAGCGCGAAGCAAATACGCGACGTCACCCTGGCGTACCTCCTGGTCCGAGCGGATCGTTTCGCGATAGCTATGGCATGCGCATGCTGGAGCGTCCCTGCCAGCGGAGATCCCATGGCCAAGCGCAAGAAGCCCAACCCGACACCGCCGGTCGCCAAACTCAGCGCCACCGACAAGATGATCCAGGATGCCGTCGCCAAAGCAAAAGCCCGCAAGAAGTCGGGCGAGACCGACGATACCTGGCGCAAGGAATACGCCGCTACGCTCAAGACCGGAGGCAATGCCGCC
The DNA here is from genome assembly GCA_021325215.1 of Alphaproteobacteria bacterium. Taxonomy (GTDB): domain Bacteria; phylum Pseudomonadota; class Alphaproteobacteria; order Rhodospirillales; family Magnetospirillaceae; genus JAJPHO01. The sequence goes on along the minus strand of JAJPHO010000122.1, from coordinate 42,280 downwards.
CCGCTCAGTTCCACGCCTTTTGCAGGCGAGGCATTCAAGAAGAAGACCTAGCCTCACTTTGCCCAGCCCCGTATAACCAACCCCGAGACAAGGTTCCCGGTTGGACGAGGTTACGGTGAACAGAGCGGAAAAATTGGTGCTGGCCCTGCCCAAGGGCCGCATTCTGGACGAGGCGATGCCGCTGGTACGCGCGGCCGGCATCGAACCCGAACCGGATTTCGACAATCCGAAGTCGCGCGCGCTCCGCTTTTCCACCAACCATCCGCATATCGACATCATCCGCGTGCGCGCCTTCGACGTCGCCACCTTCGTCGCCTTCGGCGCCGCCGAGATCGGCATCGCCGGCAATGACGTGCTGATGGAATTCGATTATCCCGAGATCTATGCGCCGCTCGATCTCGGCATCGGCAAATGCCATCTGGCGGTCGCGGAGCCGGCGGACCTGGCGGGCGAGGACGATCCCTCGCGCTGGAGCCATATCCGCGTCGCCACCAAATATCCCACCATCACCGCCAAGCATTTCGCCCAGCGGGGCGTGCAGGCGGAATGCGTGAAACTCAACGGCGCCATGGAACTGGCGCCGGGATTGGGCCTGTGCCGCCTGATCGTCGACCTGGTCTCGACCGGTTCGACGCTCAAGGCCAACGGCCTGGTCGAAGTCGAGCGGGTCGCCGAGATTTCGTCGCGGCTGATCGTGAACAGAACGGCGCTCAAAACCCGGCCCGAAGAGCTGGCCGGCTGGATCGAGCGTTTCCGGGAGGGTGCCTATGGCGCGTAAACTGAATTCGACCGATGCCCATTTCGAAGCGGCCTTCAATCTGCTGCTCGACGACAAGCGCGAGACGGCGCAGGACGTCAACGACGCCGTCGCCGCCATCATCGCCGATGTGCGCCGGCGCGGCGACGACGCGCTGATCGATTATACCCACCGCTTCGACCGCCATCCGGTGGCGCGCGGCGGCCTGGCCATCACCGCCGCCGAGGTCGACCGCGCGATGACCGACGTGCCGGCCGCCCAACTCAGCGCCCTGGCCGAAGCGGCGCGCCGCATCGCCGATTTCCATCACCGCCAGCGCCCGGAAGACATCTCCTACACCGACGAGGAAGGCGTGCGCCTCGGCCTGCGCTGGAACGCCTTGTCCGCCGTCGGCCTCTATGTGCCGGGCGGCACCGCGGCCTATCCCTCCTCCGTGCTGATGAACGCCATCCCCGCCAAGGTGGCCGGCGTCGAGCGCGTGGTGATGGTGGTGCCGACCCCCGACGGACGCCTGAATCCCCTGGTCCTTGCCGCCGCCCGCATCGCCGGTATCGACGAGATCTACCGTGTCGGCGGCGCCCAGGCCGTCGCCGCCCTGGCCTTCGGCACCGAGACCATCAAGCCGGTCGACAAGATCGTCGGCCCCGGCAACGCCTATGTCGCCGCCGCCAAGCGCCAGGTGTTCGGCACGGTGGGCATCGACATGATCGCCGGCCCGTCCGAGATCCTGGTGGTGGCCGACGCCGCCAACGACCCGTCGTGGATCGCCGCCGACCTGCTCAGCCAGGCCGAGCACGACACCGCCGCCCAGTCGATCCTGATCACCGACGATGCGCGCTTCGGCGACCAGGTGTGCCGCGCCGTCGAGATGCATCTCGCCTCGCTGCCGCGCGCCGAGATCGCCGCCGCCAGCTGGAAGGCGCACGGCGCGGTAATCGTGGTGCCCAGCCTCGACGACGCCCTGCCGCTGATCGACCGCATCGCGCCCGAGCATCTGGAACTGGCGGTGGGCGACCCGGACGCGATGGCCGCCAAGGTGCGCCATGCCGGCGCCATCTTCCTCGGCCGCCTGACGCCGGAAGCCATCGGCGATTATGTCGGCGGCCCCAACCATGTGCTGCCCACCGCCCGCAGCGCGCGATTCTCGTCGGGGCTCGGCGTGCTGGATTTCATGAAGCGCACCAGCCTGCTAGGCTGCGACGTCGGCGCGCTGCAGAAGATCGGCGGGCTGGCGGTGACCCTGGCGGAAGCCGAGGGCCTGGGCGCGCATGCCTTGTCCGTGCGCTCGCGGCTCGAGGTGCTGGCGAAAGGCTGAATGTTGGCGGAAGACGCGAAGACGCAGAGGCTGGTCGACATCCGATTGGATGAGAAGACCCTGGTCCGGCGCAAGCCGGAGGTCGAGCATGAGCGCGCCATCGCCATCTATGATCTGCTGGAGGAGAATTATTTCTGCCCGGCCGGCGATCTGGCCGGCCCCTTTTCGCTGGTCATCCGGCTGGAGGAGAGCCGGCTGCTGCTCGACATCAGCGACCAGTCCGGCAAGCGGCTGACCGAGGTCACGCTGCCGATGACGCCCTTCCGCACCATCATCAAGGACTATTTCCTGATCTGCGAAAGCTATTACAGCGCCATCACCCGCGCGACGCCCTCGCAGATCGAAGCCATCGATGTCGGCCGGCGCGGCCTGCACAACGAGGGCTCGGCGCTGCTGCGCGAACGGCTCGACGGCAAGATCGCCATCGATCACGAGACGGCGCGGCGCCTGTTCACTTTGGTCTGTATCCTGCATATCCGCGGCTGAGGCAGTCCTTGGACATCCCCTCGGCCGTCCTCTTCGCCTGTACGCACAATGCGCTGCGCTCACCGATGGCGGCGGGCCTGATGAAGCATTATCATGGGCGCCATGTCTGGGTGCAGTCGGTCGGCGTCCGCAAGGGCGAACTGGACCCCTTCGCCGTGCAGGTGATGGACGAGATCGGCATCGACATCTCCACCCACAAGCCGTCGCGCTTCGAGGATCTGGAAGACAGTTTCTTCGACCTGATCATCTCGCTGTCGCCCGAGGCCCAGCACCATGCGGTCGAGATGACCCGCAGCATGAGCTGCGACGTGATGTTCTGGCCGACCCTCGATCCCTCGCTGATCGATGGCTCGAGGGACGCGGTGCTCGAGGCATACCGCACGGTGCGCGACCAGCTGCAACGGCGCATTCTGCAACGATTCCCGCTGACCGTCGCAATCGATTGATTTATAAGGCGCGGCATGACCCATCGCCTGATCCTTGCTTCCGCCAGCCCGCGCCGCCTCGATTTGCTCGCCCAGATCGGCATCACGCCCGATCTCGTCGATGCCGCCGATATCGACGAGACCCCTTTGCGCGGCGAGCTGCCCTCGCCCCATGCCGAGCGCCTCGCCCGCGCCAAGGCCGAAACGGTGGCCGCCCGTCATCCCGGCGCTTATGTGCTGGCCGCCGATACGGTGGTCGCCTGCGGCCGGCGCATCCTGCCCAAGGCCGAGACCGAGCAGGACGCCAAGCGCTGCCTCGAACTGCTGTCGGGCCGCCGCCATCGGGTGCTGGGCGGCGTCTGCCTGATCGCCCCCGATGGGCGCCGCTCGGAAAAGCTGGTGACCACCCAGGTGCTGTTCGGCCGCATCGATGCCGCCGAATTCCAGGCCTATATCGAGGGCGGCGAATGGCGCGGCAAAGCGGGCGGCTATGCCATCCAGGGCAAGGCGGCGACCTTCGTGCGCTGGCTGGGTGGTTCCTATTCCAATGTGGTCGGCCTGCCGCTCCATGAATGCTGGGCCATGCTGCGCGGGCTCGGATATGGCAAGCCCTGACCGGCTGATTTTGGCCGGCGGCCCGGGCGAGCGGCGCATCGCGCTGCTGGCCGGCGACACGGTGCTGGGCTTTGCCATCGACCGCGGCGATCCCGCCGTGGGCGACATCCTGCTGGGCCGGGTGCTGGCCAAGCCGCCCGGCGGCGGCGCGACCTTCGTCGAGATCGGTGCCGCCTTGCCCGGCTATCTGCCGCGTCCCGGCGACTGGCATGAAGGCCAGGCGCTGCCGGTCCAGGTCACCGCCGAGGCGCGCGGCGGCAAGGGAGCCGTCCTGACCAACCGCATCACGCGGGAACTCCCGCCGGACACCGCCCGGATGAAAGCACCGGCGCGGCTGATCGCGCCCAGCCGGCTCGCGCGGCTGCTGACCGACTATCCCGGTGTGAGCGAGCTTCTGGTGGATGAGCCCTCTTTGCTGCCCGAAGCGCGCAAGGCCTTTCCCGGTGCCCAGCTGAAGCGCGGCATCTGGCGCGACAGCGGCGCCGCCGATGCGCTGGACCTCGCCCTCGCCCGAATCGTGCCGCTGCCCGGCGGCGCCCGCCTGATCATCGACGAATCCGCCGCCGCCACCCTGATCGACATCGATGCCAGCGGCGCCAATCGCGACGAGACCAACCGCTCCGCGATGCGCGAGATCGCCCGCCAGCTGCGCCTGCGCAATATCGCCGGGCAGATCATCGTCGATCCCATCGCCGGCGGCGACCTGCAGGAACTGGTCGCTCTGCTGAAGAGCGCGCTGGCCGACGACCCGATCGCCACCGACGTGCTGGGCCTGACCCGGATGCGCATGATCGAGCTGGTGCGCACCCGCCGCCTGCCCAGCCTGTCGGATTACTTCCTTTCCGCGCCTCAGCCGCAGCGGAGCGCCGCCAGTCTGGCGCTGGAAGCCTTGCAGGCGGTCCTGGCCGAGGCCGAAGCGGCGCCGCACCGAGCCCTGGCGCTGGTTGCGGCGCCCGCCCTGATCCACTATCTGCAGAGCAGGCCCGATCTGATCGCCGAGACGCAGGCCCGGCTCGGCCGTCCGCTGGCGCTGGACGCGCGGGACGGAGAAACGGGCTTCATCATCACGGACAGAAAATCATGAGCACCACCCCCGGCAAATGCCCGATCTGCGGCAAGCCTTCCCATCCGAAATACAAACCGGCCTGTTCCAGCCAGTGCTCCTATATCGATCTCGGACGCTGGCTGAACGGAACCTATGTCGTGCCGGGCGAGGAGATCATTCCCGTCGCCGGCAGCGGCTCCCCCCATTCCGAAGAAGACGAATATTAGGACAGTGCCAGCAGATCCCGGCGCAAGCGTTCGGGATCGCCTTCGGGCAGCAATGCCTCGATTTCGGCGTGGGTCTTCTCCCACACCGGCATGGCGGCGGCGAGCTTGGCCCGGCCGGCATCGGTCAGGCTGAGCCGACGGCCACGGCGGTCGGCGGGATCGACCGCGACGACCAGCAGCCCCTGCCGTTCCAGCGGCTTCAGCGCCGCCGTCAGGGTGGTGCGGTCCATCGCCAGCAGATCGGCCACGGCGCGCATCTGCGGCGGCTCGGGCCGGTTCAGCGACATCAGCAGCGAGAATTGGCCATTGGTCAGCCCGTGCGGACGCAAGGCATCGTCGAACAGGCGCGCCAGGCTGCGCGCGGCGCGCTGAACATGCAGGCAGAGACAGCAATCCCGAACACGGATCGTGTCTTTGAATGTCACAGTATCGTCGATTGACATGAAATAATTATGTTGATATCAACGGTTGGCGTCAAGAAAAGCATCCGGGAGAGAATACATGGCCTCCTCGCTGGCTGGCAAATTCGTCTGGTACGAACTCACCACTCCCGATGCTCCGGCAGCCCGGAAATTCTTCGCCGAGGTGCTGGGCTGGACCTCCCGCGACGGCGGAGTGCCCGGCATCGATTACAGCCTGATGAGCATCGGCGGCACCGACATCGCCGGCGTGATGGGCCAGCAGGATGGAATGCCGGCCGCCTGGCTCGGCTATATCTGCACCGACGATATCGAGGCCACCTTCGCCAAGGTCACGGCGGCAGGCGCCACCCCGATCGTGCCGATCGCGCCGATCCCCGGCGTCGGACGCTTTTCGATCCTGATCGATCCCACCGGCGCGCCGTTCGGGCTGCTCGACTATGCCGACGACTTCCCCAAGCCGACGGTTCCCGACCACGGCATACAGGGCAACAGCTGGTGGCGCGAGCTGCACAGCAGCAACCGCGCCAAGGCTTTCGATTTCTACGGCAGCCAGTTCGGCTGGAAGGAATTCGACCGCATGCCCATGCCGATGGGGCCGGAAGAGATCTATCAGGTGTGGGGCGACGAAATGCCGCGCGGCGGCATGCTGACCGACGGCCAGGCCGCCTCCCCGCACTGGCTGTTTTACATCTGGGTCGACGATGTCGACGCCACCATCGAAAAGATCGGCAAGGCCGGCGGCAAGCTGCTGACCGGCCCGATGGAGGTTCCCGGCGGCGCCTGGATCATCCACGCATCCGATCCTCAGGGCATCACCTTCGCGGTGGTCGGAGACCGCGCGAAAAATAATTGAAAAAACCCTGATGACAGGCCTGGGGAATTTGTCTATAAGCGGCGTCCTCACGTCGTTCGACGTAAGCCCAGGTAGCTCAGTTGGTAGAGCATGCGACTGAAAATCGCAGTGTCGCTGGTTCGATTCCGGCCCTGGGCACCATTCCCCTCGAATAGCGACTTCAGAACAAAGACCCCTGCTCCGGCGGGTAGGTGATCTTCGTTCCTTCGGCGCGGGCGAAGTCGGTCAGTTTATGATCGCGCCAGCTGTCGGCGGAGAGGATCTCGACGACGGGAACACCCCGCACGCTGAGCGCATCGGCCACCAATGAACGATGGCAGCTCCACGGCACGGCTTCCGCGCACATGATCGCGGTGCGGCGGCCGAGGCTGAGGGCGATCAGGTCCTCGATCCCCCGCGCGAAGCCGGACGTCTGCATATAATCGGCATAGCCGCGGAAGCTGTCGTTCCGCCATCCGCCATTGGGCGAATCCGGGCGCGGGTGCCGCAGGCCCCCCAGCGCCGGCAAGCCGGTGTAATAGATCTTATGCTCGCGCAGCGGCTTGCCCAGCGCGTCGGCATTGAACTGCGGATTGTGCCGCGAGCGCGGCACCGTGCGGATGTCGGCGAGGCAGGCGATCTCATAGCCTTCGAGCAGCGCGATGAAATCCGCCAGCGGCAGCGTCGAATGCCCGACCGTGAAGATGGTGTTCTCCGCCCACTGCCGGGGCGGTGTCATTTCCATGATCCAGGAACCTCCCGGTTCGTCCAAAGGTTTCCAGTCTATCCACAAAGGAGACAAACGATGCTCAGATGGGCCCTCGTTTTCCTGGTCGTCGCCCTCGTCGCGGGGCTGCTCGGCTTTGCCGGCATCGCCGCCGCCTCGGCGGGGATCGCCAAGATCATCTTCGTCATTTTCCTGGTGCTGTTCCTGCTGTCCCTGATCGGGCATGCCACCCGCGGACGCACGCCGCCGCTATGACGACACGCCGACCAGCGGAACGTTGGTGAAGCTCAGCGTAAAAGTCTCGTGCGCGGTGAGCCCGCTGGCATCGTGCGCCGTCACTTCGATGGCCAGCGCCTTCGGCGCCTCGGCCGCAAATTGCTGAGGCGACAGGGCCTCGATGGCGGCCAGGCTCAGATTGCCTATCTTGGGCGTACCGGTGAAGGTCTCGGTCGCCGAGCTGAAATGCAGCCAGCTCGGCAGCGCCGCTCCGCTGGCCAAGGTGGCGGTGTAGGTCAGGTGCTGGCCGTTCGGATCGGTGAAGGTGTCGGACGCCAGCGAAAAGCTGTTTTTCCCGCCGGCCAGCATGGTTTGGTCCGCCGTCTGATCGGTCAGCAGCGGAGCCGCGACATTGGTGATGGTGAAATGGTCGGTGCTGGACAGGCCGTTGGGATCGGTCACGGTCACCAGAATTGCGGTCTGGCCGGGACTGGAGGGGCCGGTTCCGCTGAGAATATCGCCATTGGAGCTGAAGCTCAGCCATGCGGGCAGCGCCGATCCGTCCGACTGGGTAACGGTGTAGGTCAGAGTCTGGTGCTGCGGAGAGGTGAATTCGCTGGCCAGCGACAGATGCAGATTTTTGCCCTGCAGAACGAGCTGGTTCGTCTCGTGATGGCTGAGAACCGGGCCGCGGATGGCGGTCACGGAGAAGCTGATCGAGGCGGACAATCCGCTGCTGTCGGTCGCCACCTCGACGATGGTCATGTCGACGACGGACGCCGGAACCGTCCCGGTCAGCTCGCCCGAGCTTTTGTCGATATGCAGCCAGGAGGGCAGCGCGCCCCGGGAGGTGCGGGCCGAGTAGGTCAGGGTTTCCCCCTGCGGATCATTGAAGGTTCCATCCGGCAGCATGATGTCCACGCTCTGCCCCTGGACAAAGGTCTGCGCCGGTATCGCGCCGGCCGTGGCGGTCGGCGCATCGATCAGGGTGACGTTGAAGCTCTCCGAGGCCGACATGCCGTCGGTGTCGGTGGCCGTCACCTGCACGGTGAAATTGTCGCCTGCCGGCGGCGTGCCGGTGAAGACATGGGTCTTGGCATTGAAATGCAGCCAGGACGGCAGGGCAGACCCGTCATCCAGGGTCGCCGTATAGGTCAGCGTCTCATGGTTCGGATCGACGAAAGCCGTCCCCAGCGCGTAATTGACCGCCTTCCCTTGTTTCCAGGTCTGATCGGTCAGGTTTTTGCCGATCGGGGATTGCGGGGAGGAGGACGAGGTCACGCCGGGGACTTTCGAAAATGCTGAAGAGGGCTCTCGTCCTGAAACGGCTGAAGCGGCTGAATCCGTCGCTTTTTCGCTTTATTATTGCGCATAGGGGAACAGTGTCGGTCGTATAGCGGCAATTCTGTCGAAGCGCGAATGATCCTACCTTCACAACGCCGGCAACGAGCCGGTCTTATCTCCGAAGGAAGTCATCATGAGCAAGGACAAGAAAGTCGCCATCATCACCGGCGCGTCGCAGGGTATTGGCGCCGCTCTGGTCAAGGCTTATCGCGATCGCGATTACCGCGTGGTCGCCACCTCGCGTTCGATCGAGCAGGGTTCCGACCCGGACGTGATCGCGGTGGCCGGCGACATCGGCAAGGCCGCCACGGCGGAGAAGGTGATCCAGACCGCTCTGCAGCGTTTCGGCCGCGTCGACACCCTGGTCAACAATGCCGGCATCTTCATCGCCAAGCCGTTCCACGACTATAGCGAGGAAGATTTCAACGCCAAGGTTTCGACCAACCTGGCCGGTTTCTTCCACATCACCCAGCGCGCCATCGCCGAGATGCTGAAGACCGGCCACGGCCATGTGGTCAGCATCACCACCAGCCTGGTCGACAACGCCACCTCGGCCGTCCCGACCGGCCTCGCCAACCTGACCAAGGGTGGCCTGAACTCGGTCACCAAGGCCCTGGCGATCGAATATGCCAAGCGCGGCATCCGCTTCAACGCGGTCGCCCCCGGCATCATCAAGACCCCGATGCACAGCCCGGAAACCCACGAATTCCTCGGCAACCTGCATCCGGTCGGCCATATGGGCGAGATGAAGGACATCACCGACGCGGTGCTCTATCTCGAGACCGCCGGCTTCGTGACCGGCGAGATCCTGCATGTCGACGGCGGCCAGAGCGCCGGTCACTAATCAGGGAGGCCACGATGCCCGTCGTTACCATCCAGATCACCCGCGAAGGGTCCGGCCCCGGCCGTGACCGGGCGACCGCCGAAGAGAAGGCGGCCCTGATCGCCGGCGCCAGCGAGCTGATGCTCAAGGTGCTGAACAAGCCGCTGGACTCGACCTTCGTGGTCATCGAAGAGGTCGAATTGGACAATTGGGGCTGGGGTGGCTTGCCCGTGCCGGAATACCGGCGACAAAAAGCAGCGAAGAAAGCCTAGCTTTCATCCGCCAGCGCGACCGCTTCCGCCGACAGACGGGCGAAAGCGGCGCGCAGGCGGGGCGCGGCGAAATCCACGAAGCTGCGCACCTTGGGCACCGACAGGCGCCCCTGCGGAACGATCAGATGGACCGGCATCGCCGCCGGTTCGCAATCCCGCAAAATGATCTTCAGCGATCCGTCCCGCACCCGCTCGGCCACATGATAGGTATAGAGCCGGGTCACCCCCCGCCCCTCCACCGCCGACGCCAATGCCGCGCGCACGCTGTTGACCTGCAGGCGCGGCTTGAATTGCACCGAGCGGGCGACGGCGCCCGCTTTGACCGGTGGGAAGACCCAGGATTCGGTCCCGTGGCTGATCAGGCTGACGATGCGATGGCTGGCCAGATCCGCCGGCTCGCGGATTTCCGGGTTGGTCGCCAGATAGCGCGGCGACGCCACCACCACCCGCTTCACGCCCTCGCCGACCTTGACCGCCACCAGCGCGGAGTCCGGCAGCTCGCCGACCCGCAGCGCGACGTCGAAACCTTCCTCGACCAGATTGACGTGACGGTCCAGCAGCAGGAGATTGACCGACACGGTCGGGAACGCCTCGATATAGGCATCCACCACCGGGCGCAGAATTTCCTCGCCGCTGATCGGCGGCGCGGTGATGGTCAGGGTTCCGCGCGGCGCGGCCTTCTCGCCGGCGGCCGACAGGTCAGCCTCCAGCAGATCGGCCAGCACCCGGCGGCAGGCGGCGGCATAGCGCTCGCCCGCCTCGCTCAGCTTGAGGGTGCGGGTGGTCCGGTGCAGCAGCTCCGTTCCGACATGATTTTCCAGGAAAGCGATGGCCCGGCTGACCGCCGCCGGCGACTTGCCGAGACGGCGCCCGGCTCCGGCCAGACTGCCTTCGTCGAGGGCGGCGATGAAGACCGTCATCGCCTCGATACGGTCCATCAGCCCGTATTTCCGGCCTTGGCCCAGATCGCCTCGATCTGGCCGCACAGGCTGGCAGGGTCGAAGGGTTTGGCCAGCACGTCGATGGCGCCCAATCCCTTCAACATCTCGATCTCGCCGGGTTGCACCTTGGCGGTCATGAACACCACCGGCGTATCGCGCAGCCCATCCTGGGCGCGCAGCCCCTTCAGCGTCTCCGGCCCGTCCTGGCCGGGCATGATCACGTCGAGCAGGATCAGATCCGGGGCGAAACCGGCGGCTTTTTCCTCGGCCTCCTGCCCCGACGCGCATTGCAGCACGGTGTAATTGCCCATCCGCACCAGGATCACCTCGACGATCTTGCGGATGTCGTCGGCGTCCTCGACATGGAGAATGCGCTCCAGCTTCTTCACCCTTGGCCCTCCGGCAGATCAAAATAGAAACTCGTGCCCACACCCTGTTCCGTCTTGAAATCGATCGATCCGCCATGTCGTTCGACGATGGCCCGGCAGATGCTGAGCCCAAGCCCTGTACCGCCCTTTTGCAAGGTTTCCGGCGTATCCGCCTGGGAGAATTTCTGGAAGATCTTCGACTGAAAGCTTTCCGGGATGCCCGGCCCATGGTCGGTAACCGACACCCGCACCGTGCCGTCGCCCCGTTCCAGCCGCACGTCGACGGCGCCCTCCGGCGGCGAGAATTTCGCGGCATTGGACAGCAGATTGGCCATCACCTGCAGCAGCCGGTCCTTATCCGCCGTCAGGGTGACCGCGGGCATCGGTTCGATCGCCTCGAAGCGGACTTTGTGGGTGGCGGCGTAGCCGGTATTCTCGCGGACCGACTGGCGCAGCAGGGCCGGCAGATCGACCGGCGCCAGGTGAAACTCCATCTTGCCGGCGTCCATCTTCTCGATATCCAGCAGATCGTTGATCAGCCGAACCAGACGGTCGCTGTTGTTGTAGGCGATGTCGACCATCGGTTTGAACACGTCGGGCAGCTCGCCGAACACGCCGGACTGCACCAGTCCGAGCGAGCCCTTGATCGAGGTCAGCGGCGTGCGCAGTTCATGGCTGACGGTAGAGACGAACTCGGCCTTGGCCTTTTCGATCTGGCGGCGCTGGCTGATGTCGCGGGCGATGGCGGAAAAGCCGGTCAGCGCACCGGTCCTGTCGCGGATCGGCGACAAGGAGACCGAGACCTCGACCGGTGTTCCATCCTTGGCCAGGCGCACGGTCTCGAACTGTTCGATCGCCTCGCCATGCGTGATGCGGTCGACCATGGCGCGCCATTCGTCGGCCAGGGATCTGGGCAGCAGCAGGGTGGCCGGCTGGCCCGCCACCTCGTCGGGCGCATAGCCGAACAGGCATTGGGCGCCGGAATTCCAGCTGGTGATGGTGCCGTCGATGGAATGGCCGATCACCGCGTCGCCGCAATATTCGATGATGGCGCCGAGCTGCGCCTGGGCCAGCTGCGCGCGGTGCAGGTCCAATGTCGTCTTGTGCAGATAGAGCTGGTTGACCACCGCGTCGGCCAGGTCGGACAGCAAATGGCGCTGAGCATCGGTGAGCCCTGCCCGCGGCTGCTGGTCGATGACGCACAGCGTGCCGATGCTGAAATCGTCGCGCGTCTTCAGCGGAGCGCCGGCATAGAAACGGATGTCGGGCGCGCCGGTCACCAGCGGATTATCGAGAAAACGGGGGTCCTTGGTGGCGTCGTCGACCACCAGGATCTCGTCCTTCAGGATGGCATGGGCGCAAAAGGCCAGATCGCGCGGCGTCTCGGCGGCATCGAGCCCGTGCCGGGATTTGAACCATTGCCGCGCTTCGTCGACCAAGCTGACCAGGGCGATCGGCGCCCCCATCAGCCCCGCGGCGATCCGGGTGAACCGGTCGAAGGCTTCTTCTGCCTGAGTATCGAGGATTTCGAAGCTGCGCAGCGCTTCCAGGCGCTCGCGCTCGTCGGGCGGAAATCCAGCTGCGGCCATGCGGGACCTCTGTTACGGATTTAACGACTATACCCTGCCCCGGTCCGAGTCGCATCGCTTTGTTTTCGTTGGACGATAAGCCCTTTGGCGATTTTCCTTGCGGCTCAATTAGTTTACTGTTTTGATAGACTAAATGGACAAATGGAGGCACGCATGATCCCTGCCTTGTCGGACAGCATTTCCGCTCTCCTGCGACGGGCGGCGGACGACACCTCGCGGTGCCTCTCCATCGCCGCCTTGCTGCCGGACTTTTTGGCGCAGGTCCATCTGTTGCCCGAACAGGTGCTGCGCCCGGACCCGGCCGGCTATCGGCGCTCGCTGCTGCATGAAGCCGGCGACGGCAGCTTCTCGATCGGCTGCTTCGTCTGGGCCCCCGGCCAGCGCACACCGATTCATGATCATACCGGCTGGGGCGTGATCGGCGTCGCCGCGGGGACGCTGCGCGAAACGTCATACAGGCTGGAGAATGGCCGTCCGGTCGCCGAGGGCAGCAAACGATTGGCCCGGGGGTCCTGCGCCTGGTGCCTGCCGGCCGAGGGAGACATCCATCAGGTCGGCGCGGACGGAGACGGCCCCGCCTTGTCGCTTCACGTCTATGGCGCGCGCTTTGCCGAGGTCTGCGCCAACCGCTATCAGGCGGCGTCGTAAAGAGGAATCCGCAGCTGGGCGATGAAGCCGCCCTCGCCGCGCAGAAGACGCACATCGCCGCCATGGGCGCGGGCGATCGAGCGGCAGACCGCCAGACCGAGCCCATTGCCCTGTTTGCCGGCGGCGTTGGTGGCCCGATAGAAGGGCTCGAACACCCGCTCCAACTCCTCCTCCGGCACGCCGGGACCGTCATCGGCGACTTCGGCGATGGCGCAATCCTGGTCGATGCGCAGGCGGATACGGGCCCGCTCGCCATATTTCACCGCATTCTCGACCAGATTGGTGACCAGCCGGCGGATGCCGAGAATATCGACCTCGACCGGCGCGGGCTGCGCCGCTTCGACCCGGACATCGCCACCGACCATCGTGATGTTGCGCACCACTTCGTCGAGGATGGTCCGCAGATCCAGCCGCTCGCGCACGCCGGGGGTCGAAGCGTCGCGGATGAAGGCGAGCACCGAGGTGATCATCTGCTCCATCTCCTCGACCTCGCCGATCATCCCTTCGCGCATCGCCTCGCTGTCGACATCCTCGATACGGAAGCGCAGCCGGGTCAGCGGCGTGCGGAGATCGTGACTGATGGCGCCGACCATGGCGGTGCGATCGTCGACGAAGCTTTTCAGCCGGCTCTGCATGCGGTTGAAAGCGCGCGCGGCGCGGCCGACTTCCGCCGGACCGTCGAGGCCGCGCACCACCGCCGAAGGATCGCGGCCCAGCAGTTCGGCCGCCTCGACGAAGCCCGACAGCGGCTTGACGATGCGCCGCGCGAACAGCCAGCCGAACGGCGCGGTCAGGGCGAAGGAGACGGCGAACCAGATCAGCACGCGGCGCTGCCAGCTGTTGGGAAACGGCTCGGGCGCCGGCTGGACAATGGACCATTGGCCGTTCGGCATCCGCCAGGCGGCGACGAAATCGCCTTCGACGAAGGGCGCCGGCGCCAGGCCGAACAGGCCGCGCTGGGGGGTGCGGACCGGCGTCACCGGCGCCGCCTTGCGGTCCGCCTGGGCGGGAGGCGCGGCCGGGTTCCGGACCTGGGCCGGCGCGGCGGCTTTGGGCTTCACCATCGGAACGGGCACCGGCGCTTCCACGATCTCGGGCCTGGCCGAAGCGGGCGGCCCCATCGTGTCCGGAGCTTCGCGCGCCGGCGGTCCAGCCCGCGTATCGCTGCCGCGGTCGCCCAGGGACGGACCGAACAAAGAGCCCGTGCCCGCGCCCCGGCCGGGCGATTCGATCGCCCAGGGCACCGTGCCGCTGCCCAACGACGGACGGCTGAAGGAACCGCTCGGCGCCAGCGTTCCAGTCGAGGACAGCGTGCCGCCGGGAGTGAGCGGCCCGACGGTGGTAACCGGCCCGCCGGGCGTGATCGGGCCGATCGGGGTGAGCGTCGCCCCGCCCGAATAGCTTCCTCCGCCCGGGAGGGTGCCGATGGGAGCTTGCTGAACGATAAGACCGTTGTTGCCCTGGGTAATCGTCGTGACGCCGGTCGATGGCACCGCCTGCGCCGTGCCGGTCAGCGGCTGGGCCGGCGTCAGCGTCGCGCCCGGGGCCGAGGTCGCGCCCTGCTGGCGCGTCCTGCCTTGGCCGGGATCGTACGAGGCCAATTGCAGATAAGGGGACCGCTCGACGCCGCGGCTGCTGATGCGGGCCGGACGCGGCGCCGCCGTTCCGGCGAAAGGCAGCGGCGTATAGAAGGCGAGACGCACATTGGCGACATCGGCATCCAGCAAGGTCGCCAATTCGCGCTGGGAATGGTCGGACACCAGCCAGCTCGGTCCGCTGATGTCGGGCGGATCGGCCTGCAGCTTACGGACCAAGCGGTCCGACCGGTTCTCTTCGATCGGCTGCCCGCGCAAGGCCGCCGCCACCGCGTTCAATTGATGCTGCTGCGCCGGAGCCGGCGGCAGGATCAGGGTCAGCGCCAGGGTCACCGCCTGGGCGACCACCAGCCCTCCCAGCAGAAGCAGCAGGATCTGCAGGACGAGAGGCGGGCCGCGCAAAGCCCCCGGGCGGTTAGAGAGTCCCATGGCCCCCGACTCATATCAGGATCGGCGGCGGGCGGCCAGATTCCCGGCCTTTCGCCCGTCAGTGCCGGCCGATACCGCGCGTGATACAGCCGAAGCCGCGGCGGGGCGAGCGTGGGGCACCCTTCCCGCCGCGGCTTGCAACGCGCCCGACCGCGCGCTGCCGCCCGGGACGGTTATGGCCAGCCTAGCCATAACCACCCCGGACACGGATCTGGCCAGCCGCCGGCTGGAAAGCAGGGCGATGCAAGCCAGAATCAGCCCCACCGCGAGATCGGCTCCGCCGGAATAGGGGTTCTGCGCCAGCGCGGTGCGCGGCAGCATCACCAGCAGAGTGGTGAGGCGCAGGCGGAAGCGGGCGAGAGGCCGCATGATCGATCTCCGGACGAATGACATGGCGGCACTATGGGCGACGCCCGTTGCCGGCGAATTGCGGCCTGTGTCGGCTTTGTAGCAACTCGGCAACAAAGCTGAAAAATCCAGGGCATTTTGGTCTGGTAACAATCAGGGATGACCGCCACAATTCTCCGCATGGACCTCGCCACCCGCATCCTGATCGTCGATGATGATCCCGGCCTCCGGTCGCTCATCTCGTCCTTTCTCGACAAGCACGGCTTTCGCACCGACACGGCGAAAGACCCGCTCGAGATGCGCCGGATGCTCGACCAGAACCGTTATGACGTGATCGTTCTCGACGTGATGATGCCGCATGAGGACGGGCTGTCCGCCCTGCGCCGCCTGCAGAAGGATGACGGGCCGCCGGTGATCATGCTGTCGGCGGTGGGAACCGACATCGACCGCATCGTCGGGCTGGAGATGGGCGCCGAGGATTATTTGTCGAAACCCTGCAATCCGCGCGAATTGCTGGCCCGCATCCGCACGGTGCTGCGCCGCAATGCCCGGACCACGGCGGAGGCCGGTGATGCCATGCCGGCCTCGGCACCGGGCATGGTCCGCTTCGCCGGCTGGAGTTTCGACGTGCCGGCGCGCACCCTGCACGATCCGTCGGGCAAGCTGATCACTCTGTCGGATGGGGAATTCCGCCTGCTGCGCGCCTTCGTCGATCATCCGCGCCGGGTGCTGACCCGCGACCAGCTGCTCGATTTCGCACGCGGCCAGGACAGCGAGTTCTATGACCGCGCCATCGACGTGCAGATCAGCCGCCTGCGCCGCAAACTGGGCGACAGCGCGGATGGCGCGGAGTTGATCCGCACCATCCGCAGCGAAGGCTACATGTTCGTGCCCAGCGTGACGGCCTGATCTAGGGAATGACCGTCACCGTCCCCGTCATATGCGGGTGTATGGAACAGAAATAGCCATAGGTCCCCGGCTGGTCGAAAGTCATCGAGAAGCTCTCATTGGTGTCGAGCGCCTCCGACTGGAACTTCTGGTCGTTGCTGACCACGGTGTGGGGCTCGATGTCCTTGTTGACCCAATTCACCTTGGTGCCGACCTTTACCGTGATGTTCTGCGGGGTGAAGGCGAAATGCTCGATCGACACCTCGACCGTCGGGGCGGCCGGCTGCGCGACGGAGACCGCCAGCGGAGACAGCAGCAGAGCCGCCAGGAAAAGAAAATATCTCATGCCAGGGCACCATCCTTGACCGTGAGATCCTGGAGCGGCCGGCTCTCGATGCGCCGGATTCCCAGGACCGACCGCAGCTGCTCGGCGGGAACGGTCAGCGGCCCGGGACCGTCGGCATGGCCGGGCGCCGGCTGCGGATAGGAGGTCGCGGCGGCGGAATAGTGGCTGACCCTGCCTTCGACCTTCTGCACCACCTGGTGAATATGGCCGTTCAGCACCGTCACCGAGCCGAAGCGCTTGAGATAGGACAGAGCCTGCGGCCAGTCCTGGGTGCTCCAGCCCCAGGCCTCATAGAGCGACCACAGCGGAATATGGGTGAAGATGACGATCGGCTGGCTGGCCGAGCGGCCCTTGAGATCGTCCTCCAGCCATTCGAGCTGCTCCGGACCCAGGCGCCCCTGCCCACCGGCCTGGAACTCCATGACATTGATCAGGGCGATGAAATGCACGCCCTGATGGTCGAAGCTGTAATAGCCCTTGCTCTGCGAGACCGCGCCATAGCGCTCGAGATAGGCCGAACGCTTGGTATCCAGCACGTCATGTTCGCCCGGCACCAGATGCAGCTCGGTGGGTTTGAGGCCCTTGAGCAGCTCGGCGGCGGTGTCGAACTCGGCCGGGCGCGACAGATGGGTGATGTCGCCGGTATGCAGCACCAGCGCCGCGTCGGGGGCCTGGGTATTGATGCGCTCGATGGCGAGCTTCGCCGTGGCCAGGGTGTCGGGGTTCGCTTCCTTGTTGAAACCGATATGGGTATCGCTGATCTGCACGAAGCTGAACGCGCCCGCCTTGCTCATCTTGTCGGTGCCCGCGCCGAGCGCGGACGCGATCGGCACGCCGCCGGCCATGGTCCACAGGATGCCGGCCCCGCCCCAGGCCAGGCAGGACAAAGTCCCGCGGCGGCTGATATCATGATCCTTCATTTTCAATCTCCCGTAAGGATTGCTAACGGGAGGGGAGATCAGAGATATCCCGGTTTTATTCAAAAAAATCTTTTTCTCTGATCGGGAATAAATCGGACACCGGTCTAATCATCCACTCAACAGCCAGGAGACAGGCGTGACGGGACCAGCCCTGCACCAATCATTCGAAGCAGTCGTGCTGCCCCATCTCGACGCCGGTTACAGCCTGGCGCGGTGGCTGACCCGCGGGCGCGGCGACGCCGAAGATGTGGTGCAGGAGGCTCTTGTGCGGGCATTGACCTATTTTCCCGGTTTCCGCGGCACCAATGCGCGCGGCTGGTTTTTGCAGATCGTCCGCAACACCGCCTATGCGTCGATGTCGCTCAACCGCGGTTTTCCCGCGCCGGTCGAACCGGACGAGGAAACCCTGCGCGACCCGGCCGACGATCCCGAAGCCTCGCTGATCCGCCGCCGCGGCCGCGCCGACCTGGCCCGCCTGATCGGATCGCTGGAGGTCGAATTGCGCGAAGCCCTTATTTTACGGGAGTTCGAGGAACTGTCTTACAAAGAGATCGCCCAAGTCACCGGAGCGCCGATCGGCACCGTGATGTCGCGGCTGTGGCGGGCGCGCCGCACGCTGGCGCAAGCCATCCGCCGCGAGGAGATGGACGCATGAGCACCGATCGTTCCACCTGCCCGATGACTCTGCTGGTGCAGGCCGACATCGATGGCGAGCTGGATGCCGGCCGTGCCGCCGACCTGATCCTGCACCGCGCCGACTGCCCCGAATGCCAGGCCGCCTATGCGGATCTCATGATGCTGCGCGACCGCCTGCGGGAAAGCGATCTGCGCGAACGCGCCCCCGACAGTTTGCGCCGCTTCCTGGCCGAGCGCTCGGCAGCGGCTGTGCCGCAGGCGCCCGTGCCGGCCAAGGTCGCGAGGCTCTCGCGCTGGCGTGGCGGCGCAAGCTTCGCCGCCGGCATGGCGCTGGCCGCCAGCCTCGCCTTCGCGGTGTTCCGTCCCGCCGCGCCGGACCCGCTCGAATTGGTGGTGGACGCCCATGTCCGCTCGCTGCAGGCCGGCCATCTGGAAGATGTGATCTCGACCGACCGTCACACGGTCAAGCCATGGTTCGAAGGCAAGCTCGACTTCGCTCCGCCGGTCAAGGACCTGGCCGTTCAGCAATTTCCGCTGACCGGCGGACGGCTCGACGTGCTGGACGGCCGTCCGGTGGCGGCGATGGTCTATCGCCGCGGCACCCATCCGATCAACCTGCTGGTCTGGCCGGCCAAGGACACCGCCGACCGCGATCCCGTCACCGAGGAGAAGAGCGGCTTCACCACCGTTCATTGGGTGCAGAACGGCATGGTCCTGTGGGCAGTCTCCGATGTGGAGCGCGCCCAGCTGGAGGAATTCGCCCATTTGTGGAAATCCACGCCATAAAGCGAATTAACTAGAATGTAATTCCTCTTTTAGTTGCATTTCATTAGAGTGGCCGGATCGCCATCGTCTCCCGCGATGTCGTAGGCGGACCGACCACTCCCCCCTCTCCTCCGTTCGGTCCGCTGGAGGCCGGCGCCTGGCGTCGGCCTCCCTCCCCTAACTCCCTGTCATCGACTTGTCTTTTCTAAGCCTTGATTTCCTCAGCCTTTGTGGCAACGTCGCAACGGGGAAATATGTACGGGACCGCATGACATGGCTGACGAACAGCTGACTGCCACTCACCCGGAGGAGCAGGCTGACGTGCCGGCGCGTCCGGAACCCAACCGCGCCGGCACCCCGGCGCCGCAAAGCTTCCCCTGGCCCGACGAACGCAACGTCCAGGCCATCGGCTGGCGCATCCGCGTCATCTACGGTGTCGCGGTCCTGCTGTCGGTCGTGTGGTTCGGCATCTGCTTCACCTACGTCCAGAAGGCCGTCGGCTGGGGCAATCTGTTTGAATTGCAGCCGGCCGAGTTCGGCGGCGTCGCCGGCGCGGCCTTCCTGCCGCTGGCCATCCTGTGGCTGATCGTCGCCTTCCTGGACCGCGGCTCGCTGCTGCGCATCGAAGCCGCCCAGCTGCGCCGCCATCTCGACCTGCTGGTCTATCCCGCCGACGATTCCGAGGCCCGCCTGGCCACCGTCACCGCCACGCTGCGCCGCCAGGCGGCCGATCTCGCCGCCGCCTCCGACCAGGCGATGGCCAAGGCCGAGCAGGTCGGCGCCTTGCTGACCCGCCACACCGAGGCCCTGGAAAAGGTCGCCGAACGGTTCGGCGGCGACAGCCAGCGCGTGATCGACAGCCTGCAGACCGAAATCCAGACCCTGGGCCGCCACTCGGTCGGCACGGTCGAGCGCGTGTCCGAGTTGCGTGACGCCACCGCCGCCCTGAGCCTGGCCGCCGAGGATGCCGCCGGCCGCGCCCAGGATTTCACCACCACCATGCAGAGCGAGATCGAATCGCTCGACGGCACCGCCAAGCGCGTCACCATGCGCGCCGAAGAGGTCGGGCTGCATCTGCAGCATTCGGCCGACGGCCTGGGCCGCGCCGTCGCGACGGCCGGCGCCCGCATCGACGACATGGTGCGGACCGTCGCCGTCCAGGGCGAACTGATCGTCGCCACCTCGGACAAGGCCGCCGGGCGCGCCGAAGAGGTGACCGCCGAAATCAATCGCCGCTCCGAAGCGCTCGACGCCCTGTTCACCCGCCAGAACGCCGACCTCGCCACCGCCTCCGAGCGCCTAGCCGAGCAGACCGGCCGCATCACCGCCTCGTTGGAAGCCCAGGCTGCCGGCCTCGACCAGATCACTGAGCGCGTCCTGTCGCGCGTCAAGATCGTCGAGGAAGGGCTGGGCGTGCAGACCCGCGAGCTGTCGACCGCGTCGGACCAGGCGATGAGCCGCTTCCGCGAGCTGTCCGACCTGATGGGCCGCCACGCTGAATCGCTGCGCTCGGCCGCGGACGACGCCAGCCAGCAGATGGGCACGGTGGGCGAAGTGTTCCTGACCCGCCGCGATGACGTCGAAGCCGCCTCCGAGCGCGCCATCGGCCGCATCCGCGAAGTGGGCGAGAATTTCTCGGGCCAGAGCCGCGCTTTGGCCGCGGCTTCGGACCAGATGACGGTACGCGCGCGAGAGCTGATCGAGGCGCTGCGCCAGCATATCGAAGAGCTGGGCCGCGGCTCCGAGCGCGCCGCCGGACAAGCGGAATCGATCCGCGTCAGTTTGCGCAAGCAGGCCGAGGAACTGGCCGACATCGCCAATCTGGTCTCGACCCAGTCCAAGCTGTCTGAAGCCTCGCTCGGCCAGCAATCGCGCCACCTGCATTCGACCTCCGAACAGATCATGACGCGGGTCAAGGGCATCACCGACATCCTGCGCCAAAACGTCAATGACCTGGTTGCCCTGGCGTCGCGCGTCGGCGCCGAACTGCAATCCTCGGGCGAGGTGCTGCGCCTGCGCAGCCAGGACGTTACCCAGGCTGCCCAGCGCGCCATCGAGGACGTGCAGCAGGTGGCCGACCTGTTCAACGAGAAATCCGCCCAGATGGGCAATGCCGGCGAAGCGTCGGGCGCCCGCGTCCGCGCCGTGGTCGAGGATCTGCGCCGCGAGGCCGAAGGCATCGTCACCGCCGCCGAACGGGCCGAATACGATATCGGCGAGGTCAAGCAGCAGCTGTCCGGCCAGGCCGGCGAGCTGACCCGCATCGCCGAGGATTCCTCCGAGCTGCTCAAGGCCTTCGGCCAGCAGCTGCGCCAGAACGCCGTCGAGCTGGGCGACACGCTGCAGCAGGCCCAGGCGCAGAGCCGCGCTTCCGGCGATTCCCTGCGCCAGGTCTCGCGCGAATTCGAAGAGGCGGCCGGCAAGACCGCCGCCCATGCGGTCGCGACGGCCGACCAGCTCAAGGCCGGCATCCGCGATCTCGGCGCCTCGGCCGACCGCATCTCGGCCCAGGTGCGCGGCGCCGGGGAGAGCCTGCGCCGCCATTCGCAGGAATTGTCGACCACCACCGAGCAGACCGGCACCCAGCTGGAAGAAGTGTTCGAGATGCTGCGGCAGAAATCGACCGATCTCGGCCTGACCGGCGAGCGTCTCGGCCAGCATGCCGAGACCCTGGTGCAGACCTTCGTGCGGCAGGCGGAAGCCCTGGTCGCCGCCTCGCGCGAGGCCGAGGAGCAGGCCGACGCGCTGGAGAAGCAGAAGATCTCGGTCAATGTCGACAATTTCCTGCAATCCGCCGCCTATATGGTCGAGAAGCTGCAGTCGCTGTCGGTCGACATTTCGCGCCTGTTCCAGTCGGACATCGACGACAAGACCTGGCGCGAATTCCATTCGGGCGACCAGTCGGTCTTCCTGCGCAAGATCCTCAAGAATCTCGACCGCACCCAGATCGCCGCGATCCGAGAGAAATACGAGGATGACGGCGATTTCCGCGATTATGTGAACCGCTACATCGCCGAGTTCGAGACCCTGCTGAACCAGGCCCGCGCCGCCGACCGCGCCGACGTCCTGACCGGCACCTTCACCAGCGCCGAAGTCGGCAAGCTCTATCTGGTGCTGTCGCGCGCCCTTGGGCGCCTGGAATGAAAAATCTCATCGCCCTGACGCTGGGACTCGCCCTCTGCTCGCCGGTTGTTGCCGAGGGGCTGCCGGCGGCGACCGAAAAATCCATCGACGAGATCGTCACCAAGGCGCTGGCCGACACCGGCGTGCCCAGCGCCTCGGTCGCCATCGTCAAGGACGGCAGGATCGCCCTGGCCAAGGCATACGGCCAGGCGCGGCTGGACCCGGCCACACCAGCCACGCCGTCGATGCGCTACAAGATCGCCTCGAACAGCAAGCAATTGACCGCGACCGCCATCCTGCTGCTGGCCGAAGAGCATAAGCTGTCGCTCGACGACAAGGTGGCGCGCTTCCTGCCCGATCTCACCCGGGCCAAGGACGTCACGATCCGCCAACTGCTCACCCACACGTCCGGCTATCAGGATTACTACGCCGACGATTACGTGCCGCCTTTCATGGAGAAGGACACCACGGCGCGGGCGATCCTCGACGGCTGGGCCAAAAAGCCGCTCGATTTCGAACCGGGCACGCGCTGGCAATACAGCAATACCGGCTATGTCGTGCTGGGCGTCATCGTCGAGCAGGTCAGCGGCAAGCCCCTGTTCGAGTTCCTCAAAGAGCGGGTGTTCGACAAGCTCGGCATGAAAACCGCTGTCGACATCGACGGCCCGTGGGATGCCGCCGATCCGCGGCCCTATACCCGCTATGGGCTGGGCCCGATCCGCGAAGAGCCGCCGGAAGGCAGATATTGGCTGTGGGCGGCCGGCGAACTGGCGATGAGCGCCTCCGACCTGGCCCGCTGGGACATCGCCCTGATGGACGGCAAGATCCTCAAGCCGGCGTCGCGCAAGGCGCTGACCACCGAGGCGGTGCTGTCCGACGGCTCCGGCACGCATTACGGCTTCGGCCTCGGCGTGTCACAGATGGATAACGGCCATCGCCGCTGGGCCCACACAGGGGGTGCTGCCGGCTTCCTCAGCATCAATGTCGATTTCCCCGACGACAAGGCCTCGATCACCGTGCTGACCAATGGCGAGGGCCTGGCCTACCGCCGGATCGAAAGCAAGATCGAAGAATTGCTGTTCGCCAGTGCGGTCGATGCCGACGCGGAACCCGCCCTCGCCCGCGCCAAGGCGCTGTTCGCCGGACTGCAGAAGAGCACCGTCGACAAGACGAGCCTGACCGAAAATCTGGAAGGCTGGTTCACCCCCGCCGTGCTCGGCGATTTCGGCTCCTCCCTCGGCCCGCTCGGCGAACCGACCTCTTTCACGCAGGCCTCCCGCGAGGATCGCGGCGGCATGGTGCATCGCGTATTCGCCATCGAAGCCGGCGGCAAGAAGCTGCGGATGGAGACCTACATCATGCCGGACGGCAAATTCGAGCAGTGTCTCGTGCGCCAGCCGGCGCAATGATCTCACCCGCGCCAGCCGGCATCTTGGTTCACCGCCGGTAAATCGTCGCCGGATGGTCCTTGTAGAACGTCCGGCAGAATTCCTTGAAGCCGGTTTTGTCGGCGACGCGGATCGAGGCCAGATTGTCGGGGTTGATCAGGCAGCCGGTGGTCGCCCCGTTGAAATGCCCCTCACCCCAGGCCAGGGCGGCACTGACCGCTTCGGTCGCGTAGCCCCTGCCCTGCGCCCGGGGGGCCAGCACCCAGCCGATTTCCGGAATGCCCTCGAAAGACGGCTCGATCTGGCGCCGGAAATCGGCGAAGCCGACCTCGCCGACGAAGCGGCCGCTCTCCTTCTCCTCGACCACCCAATAGCCGAAGCCGAGCCAGGTCCAGTGGCCGCTATAGCGCAGCAGCCGCGCCCAGGTCTCCTCACCGGTAAGCGGCTTGCCGCCGATGAAGCGCGTCACCGCCGGGTCGCTCCACATGGAAAGGCAATCCGCGAAATCCTCGATCCGGTGGCCGCGCAAGCGCAGGCGCTCGGATTCGACAACGGGTATCTCGTTGTGCACGCTCATCAAATGCCGCACCATTCTAGTGTCCCGGTCGCGAAGTTCGTAATGCCAGGATCAGACGACATACGAACTTCGCGACCGATCAGGACACTAGCTTTATCAACCATCCAGTGTGGCCGGGAAGATTCTTAAGTTCCTAAAATCGCCTGCATCAAGGATGTAGGAACTTAAGAATCGCCACACTAGGACTGATTTGTGAATAAGGATAACCAAAGATCATGAGGAACGATATGCGGTTCGGGCTGTGCGCGGCGCTGATGGCGGCGGGTTTTGCGGCGAGTGCGGAAACCGTCGCGGTCAGCGCGGCCAGGCTGATCGACGTCCAGAGCGGCAAAATCATCGACCATCCGGTGGTGGTGATTCAGGACGAGCGCATCACCGCCGTTGGCACGGCCGGCAGCGTCACCGTCCCCGCCGATGCCAAGCGCGTCGACCTGCCCAATCTGACGCTGCTGCCCGGCCTGATCGACATGCATGTCCACCTCACCGGCGAGGCCACCATCGGCGGCTATAACAGCCTTTTATACACCGACAGCTTCTGGCCGATCGTCGGCGTCAAGAACGCCAAGCTGACCCTGCAGGCCGGCTTCACCTCGGTGCGCAATGTCGGTTCCGAGCATTTCGACGATGTCGGCCTGCGCCAGGCCATCGACGGCCATTTCATCGAGGGACCGCGCATCACCACCGCCACCTATGCCCTGTCGGCGACCGGCGGCCATTGCGACCAGACCTATTTCCCGCCCTCGATGAACCAGACCTCGCCGTCCGTCGGCGACAGCCCGGATGAGCTGCGCCAGAGGGTGCGCTGGGCGCATAAATACGGCGCCCAGGTCATCAAGATCTGCGCCACCGGCGGCGTGTTCGACCACGGCACCAGCGCCGGCGCGCAGCAGCTCAATCTGGAAGAGATCAAGGCGATCACCGCCGAAGCCCATATGGAAGGCCTGAAGGTGGCCGCCCATGCCCACGGCGCGGCCGGCATCGCCGACGCCATCCGCGGCGGCGTCGACACCATCGAGCATTCCAGCCTGATCGACGACGAAGGCATCAAGCTCGCCAAGGAAAAGGGCGCCTATCTGTCGATGGACATCTACAACACCGATTACACCCAGGCCGAGGGCCTGAAGAATGGCGAGCTGGAAGAGAACATCCGCAAGGACCGCGAGTTGGGCGATGCGCAGCGCGAAAACTTCCGCAAGGCGGTCAAGGCCGGCGCCAAGATGATCTTCGGTACCGATGCGGGCGTCTATCCGCATGGCGACAACGCCAAGCAGTTCGCCGTGATGGTGCGCTATGGCATGACGCCGCTGCAGGCGATCCAGGCCGCGACGGTCACCGCCGCCAAGGCGCTGGATCAGGAAGCCAATGTCGGCCAGATCCAGTCCGGCAAGTTCGGCGACATCATCGGCGTCGCGGGTGACCCGCTGTCCGACGTCACCGTTCTCGAACACGTCGCCTTCGTCATGAAGGGCGGCGAAGTGTTCAAGAACGAGACGAAGTAACCAGCAGCTCCCTGAGACCCGCCATCACCGGTTCGGCCGGGATGGCGGACATCTCCTCGCCGCCGAAATCCTGCGCCCGGATAACCTTCAGGCGCTCGGCGGCGGGGGCGAATTTGTCGGGCGAGGTCGGCCCGAACAGCGACAGCAGCGGCACGCCTGCCGCGGCCAGCATATGGCCGGTGCCGCTATCATTGGCGATGGCGGCGGCGAGCCGCGTTCCCAATGCCATCGTCACCGGCGGCCCATCTGCGTCCGTCAGCGGCAGCAGCGCGGTCGGCAACGCGGCGCGGATGCCGGTTTCCC
Source organism: Alphaproteobacteria bacterium (assembly GCA_021325215.1). Classification (GTDB taxonomy): domain Bacteria; phylum Pseudomonadota; class Alphaproteobacteria; order Rhodospirillales; family Magnetospirillaceae; genus JAJPHO01. The sequence continues at coordinate 16,411 of JAJPHO010000122.1, read as the reverse complement.
AGTCGCGCTCGGCCGGTCCGATCAGGAACACCGGCACGAAACCTTCGGCGGCCAGCTTGACGCCGATATCGAGATAATTTCCCAGCGGCCAGCATTTGTGCTTGCCGCCCGCGCCCGGCGCCAGGCCGACATAGCGCGGCCCGGCCGCCAGGCGGCGCTCGGCCTCGGCCAGCAGGTCCGGCGCCAGACGCACCGGCGGCGGCACCGCGACAGGCTGCCCCGACGCCGCTTCGAGCAGCGCGAACATCTGGCCGATCATAGAGGGCCGCTTGGCCTTGCCGCTGGCCGGCACCGCGTCGGACAAGGCCCAGCCGGCCGATGCCGAGATGAACTTGCCATGCGGAATGCGCTTGAGGATCAGGCTGGTCACCACCCGGCGCTGGGTGTCGATCACCAGATCGAAGCGGCGGCCATCGAGCGGACGGGCGATCAGTTCCCAGGCCGAGAGGCCGATGCCGGCCTCCTGAATCACTTCATCCACGAGGCCGGTCAGCAACGGCGCCAGCAAGCCCGTATAGACGGTCTTGCCCTGTCCCGCCAGCCAGGTGACGCGCGCCTCGGGATAGAGGCGGCGCAAGGCCGACAGGAAGGGCAGCTTCATCACCCCGTCGCCGACCAGGTCGAGGCCGACATAGACGAGGATCGAGTTCAATGGTCGGACCCGTGCAGGATCTGGTCGGCGAGCCCGGTGTCGTAGTCCAGCCCATCCTTGGTGACCACCACGGAATCCGGGAAGCCCGAGCGGATCAAGCCCTTGCGCTCCAGCGCGACCCAGGCGGCCTGGTTCGACAGGCCCGTGGCATCGCTGGAGGAGACCGTCTTGCGGCCGATATGGAAATGATTGCCGTGCGGATGCGGGATCTGCGACAGGAAGGCGTCGCCCGCCTCGTTGCGGGTGGCCAGCTCGGGATAACGCGCCAGCTCCTGGAACAGGGTCAGCGTCTTGAGCTGCAGGGGGTTCAGATTCAGCGGATTCTTCTTCGGCGGCATGTCGGCCCTCACACAAAAACGAGCCTTTTACCTAGCGCGTCATACCCGCTATGGCAATGGCGGGGTGGCGCGGCGCGGGCGAATACCTTATATTCATTCCTGCCAGGCAACTGGCTATGGCGCTAAACACCTAATGGAATAAGCGTTACGGACCCGGGGGCGGTACCCGGCGCCTCCACCATTTCCAGCCTTAACCAAAAGGCTCGTTACGGGGGCGAAACAGGATCGACGTGCGTAGTAAAGATTAGGTTTGTTCCCGGCATGGTATCCGCCGTTATCGGGCTAAACTTAAAGATGCCAACGATAACTTCGTTGCTCTCGCTGCCTAAATAGGCAAGCGCGGTTAGGGGGGCCCCGGGCAACAGAATGCCCCCCACTCCTCCCCGCCGGTTCCCATTTCTCAGGTGCGGCCGGATATATCAAGGACCCGACGACGCCGATGGGCAAGACGATCATTCATTATGACGAGATGTGGGCCGAAGCCCTGCGCGGCATCGCGCGCAAGGCGCTGCAGGCCTGTGAGAACGGCCTGCCTGGCGGGCATCATTTCTACATCACCTTCCGCACCCGCCATCCGACGGTCGATATCAGCCCCGCTTTGCGCGCCCGTTTCCCCGACGAAATGACCATCGTGCTGCAGCATCAATATTGGGGCCTGGAAATCACCGAGGACTGGTTCGAAGTGACCCTGTCCTTCAACCGCATCTCCGAGCGGCTGCATATCCCGTTCGCGGCGATCTCGGCCTTCGCCGATCCATTCGCCAAGTTCGGCATCCAGATCCCCACCGACGCCTCGATCGAACTGCCGCCCGCAGCGGAGTTCGAGGAAGCCGAGGCGGAAGAAGCCGCAGCCCCGCCCGCAGCCGAAAGCACGGCGCCGCCCGCCGAAGAAACCGGCCGCGTGGTGGCTCTCGATGCCTTCCGTAAAAAATAATTCTTTCCTGCTGACTCTCTTTTTCAGGTGCTGAGATGAGCTTCGACGCCACCCCCTTTGCCGAGATCTTCCCGCTGGGCGACGATGATACGCCCTATACGAAACTGACCGGCGACCATGTCGGCGTCGAGACCTTCCACGGCCAGTCCGTGCTGACGGTCGAGCGTGACGGCCTGTCGCTGCTGACCCGCGAGGCGTTCCGCCAGATTTCGCATCTGCTGCGCCCCGGCCATCTGAAGCAGCTGCGCTCGATTCTCGACGATCCGGAGGCCTCGCCCAATGACCGCTTCGTGGCGCTCGACCTGCTGAAGAACGCGGTGATCGCCGCCGACATGGTGCTGCCCATGTGCCAGGACACCGGCACGGCCATCATCATGGGCAAGAAAGGCCAACGCGTCTGGACCGGCGGCGGCGACGAAAGCGCCCTGTCGCAGGGCGTGGCCGCGGCCTACACCGACCTCAATCTGCGCTATAGCCAGGTCTCGCCGGTGTCGATGTTCGAAGAGGTCAATACCGGCAACAATCTGCCGGCCCAGATCGACCTCTACGCCACCGATGGCGACGCCTACAAATTCCTGTTCATGGCCAAGGGCGGTGGGTCGGCCAACAAGACCTTCCTCTATCAGCAGACCAAGGCGCTGCTGAACCCGGCCAGCATCACCAAATTCTTCGATACCCAGATCCGCACTTTGGGCACTTCGGCCTGTCCGCCCTATCACCTGGCGATCGCCATCGGCGGCACCTCGGCCGAGATGACCCTGAAGACGGTCAAGATGGCCTCGGCCAAATATCTCGACCATCTGCCGACCTCGGGCGGCAAGTTCGGCCATGCCTATCGCGACCTCGAAATGGAGGCGCAGATCCTGGAAATGACCCGCCATATGGGCATCGGCGCTCAGTTCGGCGGCAAGTATTTCTGCCACGACGTCCGCGTGATCCGCCTGCCCCGCCATGGCGCCTCGTGCCCGGTCGGCATCGGCGTGTCCTGCTCGGCCGACCGCCAGGCCAAGGGCAAGATCACCAAGGACGGAATCTTCCTCGAGACGCTCGAGCGCGACCCCGCCCAATATCTGCCGACCGTCACCGCCGACGACGCCGGCGAAGTGGTGAAGATCGACCTGACCCGCCCGATGAGCGAGATCCGCAACACGCTGAGCCAATACCCGATCAAGACGCGCGTGGCGCTGACCGGCCCGGTGATCGTGGCGCGCGATATCGCCCACGCAAAGCTGAAGGAACGCCTCGATTCCGGCCAGGGCCTGCCCGACTATTTCAAGAACCATCCGGTCTATTACGCCGGCCCGGCCAAGACCCCGGAAGGCCTGCCCTCCGGTTCGTTCGGCCCGACTACGGCGGGACGCATGGATTCTTACGTCGAGCAGTTCCAGGCGGCCGGCGGCTCGATGGTGATGCTGGCCAAGGGCAACCGCTCGAAGGCCGTCACGGATGCCTGCAAGGCCCATGGCGGCTTCTATCTCGGCTCGGTCGGGGGTGCTGCGGCCGGTCTGGCGCAGAACCATATCAAGAAGGTCGAGGTTCTCGAATATCCGGAACTCGGCATGGAAGCGATCTGGCGCATCGAGGTCGTCGACTTCCCGGCCTTCATCATCGTCGACGACAAGGGCAACGACTTCTTCGCGGCCCTGCAGCACTGATGCGTAAACATTCTTTGGTCATCGCCGGACATGCCACCAGCGTCTCGCTGGAGCAGGAATTCTGGGATGTGCTGAAGGAAATCGCCGAGACGCGCGGCCTGGCCCTGGCCGCGCTGATCTCGGAAGTGGATGCCGGACGCGAGGAGAATCTCTCCAGCGCGCTCCGGCTCCATGTGCTGCGGTACCTTATTTCTCGACGATCTCCCGCTTGAGCGGAGCCAGAACGCCCAGGAATCGTGCCTGGACGCTCCAGGGCACCTGATAATCGTCCATCGCCTCTTCCAGATCCTCGACCACCGCATCGAAGGCGGCGTCGGTGATGCCCAACCCTTCATGGGCGCGGTACATATTGGCGCCCCGATAGCGCCGCTTCTCGCCGCTCAAATGGCAGAACATGTCGGTCAGCCGACTGCGGAGGCGATCCATGTCGGTCTCATCGAAGAAATGGGCGATGCGCGGATCTTTCTTGATCCGATCCGCCAAATCCCCGGTGAAGGCCGAGATCTTGTCGCGCCCGCCAAGATCCTGGAACAGGCTGTCGTCGGCCCGCCCGATCAGGGGAACCGACAGCAGCAATAGTCCAGCCAGCAGCGCGCTTCGGATCATTTGACCAGCCCCTGCAGCAGCCCCTTCAGCACATCCTTGGGTTTACCCGTCTTCACACCATGATCGGACAGCCATTGCTGAAGCGGCTTGACGTCGAGATAACGATGCGGCGATTGCAGCGCCCCGGTCAAGCGCATGGTCAGCGGCGGCGCGTCATGGGCGTTGGCGAAGCGGAAATCGACATGGGAATCGATGGTGTCGGCCGGCAGATTTATGGTCGCCGCGCCCTTGGCGTCGCCCCCCTCGGCGATCATCGACAGATCGTTGCTGACGATCACCCCATGATCGGCCTTGGCGGTGGCGGTCAGGCTGGAGAAATGGGTCTCGCCACCGGTCAGCCCCGCCGACAGCAGCGCCAGCAATCCGCCGATTCCTTCCTTGCCCTTGAGCCGGTCATTGGCCGCCTTGAGGTCGAAGCCCTTGATCTGGCCGTTCCTGACCGCCAGCGACAGGGTGCCGGCCAGGTTCGCCTTGATCTCGGCGGCGCCTTTCCCGGTGGTGGTCAGGCTGGTCTCGCCGGACAATTCGCCGTCGGCCAGGCCGATGTCGGCGGTCTCCAGCAGCGCCTTCTTCGCCTGCGCCCCCGCCAGGGAGAGATGCAGCGACGAGGCGCCGCCGTCGCGGGCCAGCGATGCCTGCCCGGTCAGCTGTCCGCCATAGAGTCCGGCAGTCAGATGATCGAGCATCAGCTTGCCGGGCGGCAGCGACAGATCGACCGAGACATGATCGATCCAGCTCTTGCCGAAATTGAGCAGCGGCGCGGTCACGGTCAGCGCCGGCGCCGTCAGCGGTCCGCTCATATCCGCGCTGAGATCGGCCTGGCCTTCGAAAGGCACCTCGGCCCCCAGCAGATGCGCGGTATGGGCGATGTCATGACTATGCAGGGCCAGCTTGCCGTGATCGACATGCATCCCGTCCGCCCCCCGCGTCAGCTGCCCGGAGAAGGTCATCTGGGCACCCGCCAGATCGGCGGCGGACAGTGTGCGCACCAGAACCCCATCGTGCGACAAGCCGATGTCGAGGGCGAGGTCCTGGACGGTTTGTCCGCGCCAGGACAGATGCGCGATCTTGCCGTGAATCTCGGCATCGACCCCGAAATCCTGGGTGACCGATGGGGCCGTCGGCTGAGCGGGCAGATCGGCCTGCACCGCCGGCGCGGTGTCGACGGGCTTCACCGGCGCCGCGGGCGGATTGGCGGGCCAATAGGCGTCGCCATTGAGCTGGTCGATGGCGAAGGTGACGCCGAAAGCCGGTCGCGGGCCGGGCCGGATGGCTGCGGACACATCGATCTGGCTGGAATCCACTTTCACCCGCACGCCATCCAGGGCGATCTGCGTCAGATCGCCGCTGATCTGGCCGGCCAGACGGGCCGAGCGCAGGCGGTCGGCCGGCACATTGGCAGGCTCCAGGGATGCCCAGCGCAGCAAGGCGCGCAGATCGTCGCTCTTGGCCTCGAATGAGCCCTCGAACCGAGCCTCTTCCGTAACGCTGCCGACCACCGAGAGCTGGCTGGCGCCCGGCAGGGTGACCGTCACCTGGTTGAGGGCGATCTCGCCATTGGCTGCCGTCAGGGTGATCTTGGCATCCTGCAGGGCCTGGCCGCGCCAGAGGATCTGATCCGCCGACAGGGAGAATTCGACCGAGGCCTGGTGCAGCAAGGGCATCAACAGCTTGCCAGGCGCTTTGGCCGGCTTGGCCGCCGGGGTCAAAGCGGGCGGCGGCGGCACCTGGGGAGCCGCAGCGGCTTTCGCGGCGGCCGGAGACGGCGCCGGGGCGCTTTTGCGCAGATCGAGCATCGCGGCATGCAAGGCGAGCGTCGCGCGCGGCGTGTCGCCTTCATCGAGATGCCCCTCGCCGCGCAATTCGGCATCACCGATCGACAGCAGCAGATTATTCGCCTCGATTTGGCCGGGCTTTATCGTAACGTCGCCGGCCAGCCCGACCGGCACCGCCGGCATGTCGCCCAACAAGGTGGCGGGGTCGTCGAGATGGGCGGTCAGCTTGCCGGTCAGCGGATGGTCGGCGGACAGCGGGTCGCCCTGGCCGGTCCAATGCAGCACGGCGCCGCCATCGACATGCAGGGTCAGAGCGGTGGTCTGCAGCGCGCCATCCAGCCAATGAGCGTCGCCATCGACCTTGATACCGGCCTGCGCCATCTCGACCCGGCCGCTGACCGACAGGGAATCGTCTGTGGTGGTCACCTGCAAATCGACCGGATCGAGCCGCAGCGGCTGACCGCCGGGTCCGGGGATGGTCAGGGCGCCCTTCTCGATCACCAACCGGACATCGGCGCGCGGAGCCGCCAGCCCCGGCTTGGATTGCATGGCCGAGGCCGAGGGAGTGCCCGGCGCCGGAACGGCAGCGGCCTGCTGCGTCGGCGACGGCGCGGCTTCGAGATGGATATCGGGATGAGAGAGAACCAGCGAATCGGGCTCCAGCTTGCCGAACAGCAGCGGCCATACTTTGAGATTGGCCTCGATCTCGGGGATGTCGGCGCTCAGCTTGCCGTCGCGGGCGATCCTGACCTGGCGCACCTTGACCATCGGGCGCGGCAGCAGGGCGAAATCGATGGCGCCGTCGATCGTGGCGCCCTGGCGCAGGGCTCGTTCCAGCTCAGGGGCGATCCAGGCGCGCAACCAGCCCTGATCGATCCGGCTGGGGCCTGCATAGACCGCGACCAGCAGCAGCGCGAGAGCGAAGGACGCCACCAGAACTTTGAACCTGCTCATCAATTTCCACCTGCTTTGGACTTGTGCGTAACCATAGGCCGGGACGAAGCGCGCGGCAATTTGCGAGGGGAGTTGCCGGGCCGGAATTTCCCGTCTAGAAACAGCGTCATGCCCGCACCTCTCGACATCTTGCGCACCATCTTCGGCTACGAACAGTTCCGTGGAGCGCAGGCCGAGATCATCGACCATATCGTCGCGGGCGGCGACGCCATGGTGCTGATGCCGACCGGCGGCGGAAAGTCGCTGTGCTATCAAATCCCGGCATTGTGTCGAGACGGTGTCGCGATCGTCGTTTCTCCGCTGATCGCCTTGATGCGCGACCAGGTGCAGGCGCTGACCCAGCTGGGCGTCAAGGCCGCCTGCCTCAATTCCTCGGTGCCCTATTCCGACCAGGTCGAGATCGAACGGCAGATGCGCTCGGGCGAACTCTCGATCGTCTATGTCGCGCCGGAACGGCTGGTCACCGACGGTTTTCTGACCCAGATCGAACGCTGCAGGATCTCGCTGTTCGCCATCGACGAAGCCCATTGCGTCAGCCAGTGGGGCCACGATTTCCGTCCGGAATATCTGCAGCTGGCCACCCTGCATGAGCGTTTCCCGCACGTGCCGCGCGTGGCGTTGACCGCCACCGCCGACGGCCCGACCCGGCAGGAGATCGTCACCAAACTAAACCTCGGCGACGGCCGTCAGTTCATCAGCAGCTTCGACCGGCCCAATATCCGCTATCGGGTGGCGCTGAAGGGCGGCTCGGCGCCGCAGCAATTGGTGCGTTTCATCAAGGAGGAGCATGCGGGTCAGGCCGGCATCGTCTACCGCATGTCGCGCGCCAATGTCGAAGACACCGCCGAGATGCTGCGCCAGAACGGTATCGACGCCCTGCCCTATCACGCCGGGCTCGATCGCGGTGTGCGCGAGCGCAATCAGGACCGGTTCCTGAAAGACGACGCCATCGTCATGGTGGCGACCATCGCCTTCGGCATGGGCATCGACAAGCCCGATGTACGCTTCGTCTGCCATCTCGATCTGCCCAAGAGCATCGAGGCCTATTACCAGGAAACCGGCCGCGCCGGCCGCGACGGCCTGCCCTCCGAGGCCTGGATGCTGTATGGCGCGCAGGACGCCGCCCGGCCGCGCCAGATGATCGAGGAAGGCGACGGCAGCGCCGAGAAGAAGCGCCTCGATCACCGCAAGCTCGATTCGCTGCTGGGCTTCTGCGAGACCACCCGTTGCCGGCGCCAGGTGCTGCTGGATTATTTCCACGATACCTGCGAGCCCTGCGGCAATTGCGACACCTGCCTGGAGCCGGTGCAGAGCTTCGACGGCACCGAGGCGGCGCAAAAGGCGCTGAGCTGCGTCTACCGCACCGGCCAGCGGTTCGGCGCCGCCTATCTGATCGACGTGCTGACCGGCAGCGAGAACGAGCGCATCACCGGTTTCGGCCATGACAGATTGTCGGTGTTCGGCATCGGCAAGGAATTCGACAAGAATGGCTGGCGCTCGATCTTCCGCCAGCTCACCGCCGCCGGGCTGGTGCGCGTCGATCTGGCCGGACATGGCGGCCTGCAGCTGACCGAGGAATCCCGGCTGGTCCTGCGCGGCGAACAGCGCCTGCAATTGCGCCACGACCCCGAAGGCAAGCGGACGTCCCGCAGCCGGAGCAAAAGCGCGGCCTCATCGGCGGCGGCCGGCGATCCGCTGTTTCAGGCCCTGCGTGAGCAGCGTACGCAGCTCGCCAAGGCGCAAGGCGTGCCGCCTTACGTCATCTTCAACGACGCCACCCTGCTGGAAATGGCTGGCGTCAAACCCCGCACGCTCGGCGAGTTCGCCGCGCTGTCTGGTGTCGGCGCGGCGAAACTCGACCGATACGGTGCGGTCTTCCTGGACGTGATCGCCAGGTTTTAACCCATCAACGGCGCGCCCAGCATGGACTGGTAGCCGTAAAGCCCTTTGGAATTCATCAGGCTCTGATAGGCCGAGATCGCCTGCGAGCTGTCGATCTGCGCGGCGAAGCTGTCGACCGACTGTGTCGCCACCGCCGTGGCCGAGGCGGTCAGGCTGGCGCGCGGCGTGCTGACCAGGTCGGAAAATTCGTACTGGGCAGGCTGTGCCGGCTCCGGCAGGTTTTGCCCGGCATCGGGCACCTGCTGGACCGGACGGTCGAGCACCCAATTATCTGGTGTCTGCCCCAAAGGGGCTATAGTGCTGGATATCTGCATATTCCATACCCGTGCATGACCGCCACCTGTCGGCGGTCGTCGGGATGAAAATTGCAAGGCCTGTGCCAACCTTGAGGGAGGTCTGAAGATGCTGTCCCGCCGCGCTTTCACCAGGCTGTCCGCCTGCGCGTTCCTATCCGCCGCCACCCTGCCCGTCCTGGCCGCATCCGCGGCGCCTAAGGTCAAAGCGCTGAAAATCACGGTCCTGTCGACCATGCTGGCCGAAGATTACGAGACCTTCGGCGAATGGGGCTTCGCCGCCCTGGTCGAGGTGGACGGCAAGCGGATGCTGTTCGACAGCGGCGCCCATCCCGATACTGTGCTGAAGAATGCCCGCGCGCTGAAGATCGATCTGGGCGGCATCGACGAGATGGTGCTGTCGCACAATCACGGCGACCATTCCGGCGGGATCGTCACCCTGCGCACCGAACTGATGAAGACCGATCCCAAGGCCCTGTCGGTCGCCCATGTCGGCCAGGGCATCTTCATTCCCCGCGTCAACAAGCAGGGCAAGGACGAGAACGGTGCCCTGCCGATCCGCGCCGCGTATGAATCGCTGGGCGGCAAATGGGTCGAACACGACAAACCGACCGAACTTTTTCCCGGCGTCTGGCTGACCGGCCCGGTGCCGCGTCCCAACAATGAACATAACTGGTCGGGCTATCGCCAGATGGCCGATGGCAGCGAGGACATCGTGCAGGAGGATTGCGCGCTGATCTTCGACACCGACAAGGGATTGGTGATGCTGACCGGCTGCGGCCATGCCGGTGTGGTCAACATCACTCAATATGCCCGGAAGATCGTGCGGGAAGCGCCGTTCGAGGCCATCATCGGCGGGCTGCATCTGTTCCGCGCCGACGACAAGACCATCGCCTGGACCGTCTCGGAGCTGAAACCGATGGGCGTGCGCCACCTGCTGGGGGCGCACTGCACCGGCATCGAGGCGACCTACAAGCTGCGCGACGGCCTGGGCCTCGACCGCAAGACCGCCACCGTCGCCGCGGTGGGGTCATGGTACGACCTCGCCGACGGCCTGCATCCGGGAGATCTGGCCGGTTAATAGCCGGTTCCCAAATAGCTCCGCACGAAGAAGGCCAGCGTAATGCCGGCCGTCAGGGTCAGCGTGCCGGCGCGCACGATATGCGACGGCGCGCGGCGGCCGACCTGGGCGCCGCAATAGCCGCCCGCCGCCGAGGCGGCCAGCATGATGATCGTTTCGGGCCAATGGACCGCTCCGGCGGTCGCGAAGGCTGCCGCCGCCAGACAATTCGCCAGGGTGACCAGCAATGTGCGCGGGGCGTTGAGGGTTTTCAGCTCGCGATTATCCAGCAGCCCCCAGACCGCCATCATCATGATGCCGACCGCGCCGCCGAAATAGCCGCTATAGATCCCCAGGCCGAACTGCACGCCCAGCACCGCCGACGGCCGGATTCGCCAGCGGCGGCGCAAGGCTTCGCCCAGCCGCCGTCCGAAGGTCAAGGCCAGGATCGCCAGCAGCAGCAGCCAGGGCAGCACGAAGTCGAAAACCCGGGTCGGCGTCCACAGCAGCAACAGGGCACCAACTGCACTGCCCAGCAAGGTCACGATCAGCAGGGATTTCAGCGAAGCCTCGCCCACCGGCCCCAGCCCGTCGCGATAGGCCCAGGCGCTGACCGCCGCCCCGGGCAGCAGGGCGACAGTGCTCGACGCGTTCGCCTGAACCGAAGGCACGCCAACCGCGACCAGCGCCGGCAAGGAGACGAATGACCCACCCCCGGCCAGCGCGTTCATCACACCGGCCAGGAAACCAGCACCCGAAATGAGAAGAAAGCTGTTCATGCGCCGGAGGGTATCGGCGGTGCGCGCGCCCCACAATTCGGCTTTTCGCCACCAGCCTTCGGCCATGACAGAGGCAGAAGGCTGGTGGCGGGATGATCAGAAAGCCGTCACCGGCAAGGAGAGCGTCAGGGTCTTGCCGCCCCGGTCGAACGTCACCCGATGGATGTCGCCCGGCTTGCCGCGCAGTGCCGCGAGCAGCTGGTCGCGCGACCAGCCGGTGGCCGCAACATCGTCGACCGCCACCACCTTGTCGCCCTTTTCGACACCCGAAACCGTGGGTTTGCCGTCCTTGGTGGCAACGCGGCCGACGCTGTAGACGCCCTTGTCATAGATGAAGCTCAGCCCGACCTGATCGAGCTCGTGCGGATCGATGTCGTCGATCTTCTTCCACCACGACATATGCGCCTTGTAATCGATGGTGACGCGGTAATGCTTCAGCACATTGGCGCCCAGCCAGGCCACTTCCCCGCCCGGCGTGTTGTTCTTCTGCCAGTTTTCATACATGGCTTCGGTCTTATCCATGCCGTAAACCCCTCCCATCCTCGGATCGGTGCCGAGCACGGCGAAATTGGCCACGCTCATCGGGCCGATTTTCGCTTCGGGCAGACGGATGATGGTTCCCTCCTGCTCGGCCGGGGTATCCTTCATCCAATAATTGGCTTCCCCGACGGCGCCCGTGCCGCGATTGCGTTCGGGATGATCCTTGAGCCAGGCTTCCGCCGTGCCGGGACGCACCCAGGTGAAGGGACCGCCCGTATCGATCACCATCGGATAGACCTTGCCGTCGACCGTGACGTCGACGCTGACCACACCCGTTTCCGGCTTGAGGCGGATCGGCACCGCGACGCCGTCATGCGGCAAGGTGCCGGGCGAGGCCAGGGTCAGGGTCTTCTGCGAATAATCGAGGGCGATGTCGAAATTCTGCAGCACCCCGGACTCGATCATCCCCTCCACTTTGTGGGTGGCGAAGAAGGTGTCGAACAGCTGACGGCCGGGCGGATCGACGTCCGGAATCGGGGCGGTGACATCGGGTGCCGCCTCGATCGGAACACCGCCGATACGCAGATGGATCGGGCTATGTGGAACGAAACCGACATCGCCGAAGACCCGCATCATGAAAGCCGAGAAGCCGTGGCCCATATTGAGATTGCTGAGGACTTTGCGGCTGCCCTTCGGGCCCTCCATTTCGGCCTCGAAATAGATCTGGTCGCCTTCTATGACCAGGGGAACGACGGTCGGCGCGACCTTGCCCGGAATGGTGAACTTGCCCTCCATGCTGGGAATGTCGTCATCCGCATGGGCCGCCAGCGCGAACAGGCCGATCGCGGCAGTCAGAAGAGGATTACGCATCAAAAAGCCTCCACGGGCAGGAAAAAGGTCTGGCTCTTACCGCCACGCTCGACGGTGACGCTATGCCGGTCGCCCGGCTTACCCTGCAGCGAGGCGAGCACCTGGCTGCGCGACCAGCCATCGATCCGCTTGTCGTCGACCGCGACCAGCTTATCGCCGCTTTCCACCCCGCCCGCCGTCGGCTTGCCGTCCTTCTCGACGATGCGGACGATGGTGTAGACGCCATTCTCATAGGCGAGTTCGACGCCGACCGAGTCCAGTTCATGCGGATCGATGTCGCTGAGCTTCTTCCACCACGACATCTGCGCCTTGTAGTCGATGGTGATGCGGTAATGTTTCAGCACATTGGCGCCCAGCCAGGCGACCACGGGTTCCGCCGCGCCCTTCTGCCACATGTCGTAGAAATCCTCGGTGTCCGCGACATTGAACGGCCAGATCCCGTTGCCCGTCCCGAAGATTCCGACATTCTCGATCGGCATCGGCCCGATCGCCGCCTTGTCGAGCCGCATCACCGTGCCGTTCCGCTCGGCCTTGTACTCGGTCATGCCATAATTGATCAGGCTGACCGCGCCCTGGGCGCGCCGCCAGTCGGGATGGGCCTTGAGCCATTCGGCCGCCGTACGCGGACGTATCCAGGTATAGGGCCCGCCGACATCGATCACCATCGGATAGGCCTTGCCGTCGACGACGAAATCGACCGTGGCCATGCCCGTCTCGGGCTTGACCTTGATCGGCACGGCCACGCCGTCATGCGGCAAGGTGCCGGGCGCCCCCAGGGTCAGGGTCTTCTGCACATAATCGAGCGAAATGTCGAAATTCTGCAGGACGCCGCACTTAATCTGGCCTTCGACTTTCTGCGGGAAGAAGAAGAAACCGATCTGCCGGTCGGGATAGGCCTTGTCCGGGAGCGCCGACGAATGGCCGGGCGTGACCTCGACGGGAATCCCGCCGAGATTGAAGCGCACCGGCGTGTGGCGAACGAAGCCGACCTCATCATAGACATGCTCCATCCAGCCCGAGTCCGGGCCACCCATATTGAGGTTGGCCAGCAGTTTGCGGCTGCCCTTCGGGCCCACCGCCTCGACCTCCAGCAGGATCTGATCGCCCTCGATGATCAGCGGGATCGTGGTCGGCGGCACGTTCGCCGGCACGGTGAAACTGCCGACCATGCTGGGCGGTTCGCTGCTTGAGCAGGCGACCAGCGTGAACAAAGCCGCAGCGGAAAGAAGACTGAGACGGAACGAAGACGACATGACCTCACCTCATCCAGAACGATCTCCGGATGATATGAGGAAATTTATTTCTGTAAAACGATAATTTTTTGTCGCTAAACTCGCTGCATCACCGCCGCGAAGAAACCGTCGGTATTGTGCATGGCCGGCGACAGCCGCAGATAGGGGCCGGGCACCGGACATTCGGTTCCCACCGTCTCGCTCCAGGCGTCGGCAATCGGGATCACCGCGAAATCCGGGTTGGCGGCCAGGAAGGCCTCGACCTGACGCTCATTCTCCTCGGGCAGCAGCGAGCAGGTCGCATAGACCAGCCGTCCGCCCGGCTTCACCAGCGCCGAAGCCTGGGTGAGGATCTTGCCCTGCAGGGCGACCAGCTCCAGCAGGCCCTGTTCGCTCAGGCGCCATTTGGCGTCGGGATTGCGCCGCCAGGTGCCGCTGCCGGAACAAGGCGCGTCGACCAGAACGCGGTCGAACGTGCCCTTCTGCCGCTTCAGCCATTTGTCGCCCTCGCCTTCGAGAACATGGCGGGTGACGTTATGCACCCCGGCGCGGCGCAGACGCTGCACGGCGCGCTCGGAACGGGCGGCGTGGGTGTCGCAGGCGACCAGGCGGCCCTTGTTCTTCATGGTGGCGGCCAGGGCCAGCGTCTTGCCGCCGGCGCCGGCACAGAAATCCATCACCGCCTGGCCCGGCTGGGCGCCGGTCAGCAGGGCGACCAGCTGCGAGCCTTCGTCCTGCACCTCGACCAGGCCCTGCTTGAACAGGTCCTGCGCGGTCAGCGAAATGCGCGCCGGCAGGCGCAGGCCGATCGGCGAATAGGGCGTCGGCTCGGATTTGAAGCCTTCCTTGGCCAGCGCGCCCAGCGCCGTCTCGCGGTCGGTGTTCAGCGTGTTGACGCGCAGATCGACGGGAGCCTCCTCGCGCATCACGCCCATCTCGCGGCCCAGCGCTTCGCCGAACAGGTCGGTCAGGCGCGACTCGATCCATTCTGGGAATTCGGCGCGCACCCAGGCCGGCATGCCGTGATTGAAGATGTCCTTGCTGGACAGATGCTCGATCAGCTTACGGTCTTCGGCAGTCAGTTTCTCCGGCGAATTCTTCTCGCCCGAGAACAGATGCTTGAGATCCTGCTCACCCAGCTTTTCGGTCAGCACCAGATCGGCCAGGACCCGCTCACGCGGGAAATCCTCGACCTCAAGCTGGGCCAGCCACCACCCAAGCCGGGCGCGGCGACGCAAAACGCCCCAGACACGGTTGGAGATGGCGCGGCGGTCCTTCGAGCCGATATAGCGGCGCGTCTTGAAGTAGTAGCTCGCGACCGAATCGGCCGGCCGGCCATCGGAGGCGATGGCGGCCAGCAATTCGATGGCGGCGGCGACCTGGGCGGAAGGGGTCACCCTTCGTTCCGATAGTTGGGCGCCTCGCGGGTGATCGCCACGTCGTGGACATGGCTCTCGCGCCAGCCCGCCGAGGTGATGCGGCGGAACTCGGCCTTGGTCTGCAGATCGGCGATGGTGCGGTTGCCGGTATAGCCCATGCCGGCCCGCAGGCCGCCGACCAGCTGATGGATCACCGCCTCGACCGGGCCCTTATAGGCGACGCGGCCTTCGATGCCTTCCGGGACCAGCTTGAGGTTGTCGTTCACCTCGGCCTGGAAGTAACGGTCGGCCGAGCCGCGCGCCATGGCGCCGAGGCTGCCCATGCCGCGATAGGATTTGTAGGAACGGCCCTGATAGAGGAACACCTCGCCGGGGCTCTCCTCGGTGCCGGCGAACAGGCTGCCGATCATCACCGCCGAAGCGCCGGCGGCGATCGCCTTGACGATGTCGCCCGAAAATTTGATGCCGCCATCGGCGATCAGGGGCACGCCCTGCTTGGCCGCGACTTCGGCGACGTCCATGACGGCCGACAGCTGCGGCACGCCGACGCCGGCGACGATGCGGGTGGTGCAGATGGTGCCCGGGCCGATGCCGACCTTGACGGCGTCGGCGCCGGCATCGATCAGGGCGCGGGCCGCTTCGCCGGTGGCGATGTTGCCGGCCATGACCTGCGGATAATTCGAGCGCTTCTTGATCTCGGCGACGGCGTCGATGACGCCGCGCGAATGACCGTGGGCGGTATCGACCACCACGAGGTCGACCCCGGCATCGATCAGCGCCTCGGCGCGTTCCAGACCGTCCTTGCCGACGCCGGTCGCGGCGCCGACGCGCAGGCGGCCCTTCTCGTCCTTGCAGGCCATCGGATAGGCCTGGGCCTTTTCCATGTCCTTGACGGTGATCAGGCCGATGCAGCGGAAGGCCTCGTCGACCACCAGCAGCTTCTCGATGCGGTATTGATGCAGCAGACGGCGGGCTTCCTCGGCGGGCACGCCTTCGCGGACCGTGACCAGGTTTTCCTTGGTCATCAGCTCGGCGACCGGCTGCTCGCCATTGTTGGCGAAGCGGATGTCGCGGTTGGTCAGGATGCCGACCAGCTTGCCGTTTCCGCGCTCGACCACCGGAATACCGGAGATGCGGTGATAGGACATCACGGCGCGCGCTTCGGCCAGGGTCTGGTCCGGATGGATGGTGACGGGATTGACCACCATGCCGCTCTCATAGCGCTTCACGCGCCGGACTTCCTCGGCCTGGGCCGCGATGTCGAAATTCTTGTGGATGATGCCAAGACCGCCGGTCTGGGCCAGGGCGATGGCCAAACGGCTTTCCGTGACGGTGTCCATGGCCGCCGAAATCAGTGGAATGCCAAGCTCGATCGAGCGGGTCAACTTGGTGGACGTGTTGGCCTGTGCCGGCAGCACACTGGATTCGGCAGGCACCAGAAGCACGTCGTCGAAAGTAAGGGCTTCTTTGATCTGCAATGCCGCCTCCGAAGGGTGGGGTGT
>JAJPHO010000075.1 GCA_021325215.1 Alphaproteobacteria bacterium | reverse complement strand
ACGCCGATCCGCGCTGGCTGCTGCCGATGATCTGCCGCATGGGCAAGATCACCAAATCCGATATCGGCGCCATCCGCATCTTCGACCGCGACACCAAGTTCGAGGTCTTCGAGACGGTGGCCAAGCGCTTCCAGGCCGCCGTCGCCCAGGTCGAAAAGCCCGAAGTGCGCATCGAGCCCCTGAACGAGGCGCCTCCCACGGGGCCGGCCCAGCGCCACAAGAAGAAGTTCGCCGACAAGGCCGCCTTCGGCAAGCCGGCTCACGGCAAGCCGTTCAACAAGCCGTTCGGCGGCAAGCCCGGTTCTCCCAAGCCCCATCGCAAGGGGGGGAAGACGAAGGAGGAATAGGCGGCTATTCTCTGGCCCAACCAGATAAACAGGGAGTAGTTCTATGTCGTCCGCCGATCCTATCGTCATCGTCGGTGCCGCCCGCACGCCGATGGCCGGCCTGCAAGGCGATTTCAAGGATGTCGCCGCCCCCAAACTCGGCGCCGCCGCCATCGAGGCCGCGCTGAAGCGCTCGGGCCTGTCCGCCGAGGCGGTCGAGGAAGCCATCATGGGCTGCGTGCTGCCGGCCGGGCAGGGGCAGGCTCCGGCCCGCCAGGCGGCTCTGGGCGCCGGCCTGCCGCTCGGCGTCGAGTGTACGACGGTCAACAAGATGTGCGGCTCGGGCATGAAGGCGGCCATGCTGGCCCATGATTTGCTGCTGGCCGGCAGCGCCGAGGTGATCGTCGCCGGCGGCATGGAGAGCATGAGCAACGCTCCCTATCTGCTCGACAAGGCGCGCGGCGGTTACCGCCTGGGCCATGGCAAGATCATCGATCATATGTTCCTCGACGGTCTGGAAGACGCCTACGACAAGGGCCGCCTGATGGGCACCTTCGCCGAGGATTGCGCCCAGTCCTATCAATTCACCCGCGAACAGCAGGACCAGTGGGCGCTGACCTCGTTGTCCCGCGCCAAGGCCGCCATCGCCGATGGCAGCTTCGCCTCCGAGATCGTCCCGGTGACGGTCAAGGCGGGTAAAGGCGAAGCGCTGATCGAGATCGACGAGCAGCCCGGCAAGGCCAATCCCGACAAGATCCCGACCCTGAAGCCGGCCTTCCGCGACGGCGGCACGGTGACCGCGGCCAATTCCAGCTCGATCTCCGACGGCGCCGCCGCTCTGGTGATGATGCGCCGCTCGCAGGCCGAGAAGCGCGGCCTCGTTCCGCTGGCTCTGATCGCCGGCCATGCCGGTTTCGCCGACAAGCCCGGCCTGTTCCCGACCGCGCCGGTCGGCGCCATGAGGAAGCTGTTCGCCAAGCTGGACTGGGACGCGAAGTCGGTCGACCTGTTCGAGGTCAACGAAGCCTTCGCCGTGGTGGCGATGGCGGCGATGCGCGACCTCGACCTGCCCGCCGACAAGGTTAATGTGCATGGCGGCGCCTGCGCCTTGGGCCATCCGATCGGCGCCTCGGGTGCCCGCATCCTGGTGACCCTGCTGGCCGCCTTGCGTAAGAACGGCCTGAAGCGCGGCGTCGCTTCCCTGTGCATCGGCGGCGGCGAGGCCACGGCGATGGGCGTGGAGCTGCTCAATTGAACAACCTCTACGCCGCTTTCCGCGCCGCCTTTCCTTCGGACCTCTCACGCACCTGCCTGGAGACCGATAAAGGCCGCGCGGTCACCTATGCCGAGATCGAGGAGCAGAGCGGCCGCGTCGCCGCCCTGCTGGCCAAGCTGGGCGTAAAGGCGGGCGAGCGCGTCACCGTACAGGTCGACAAGTCGCCCGAAGCCCTGTTCCTTTACTTAGGCTGCCTGCGCGCCGGCGTGATCTATATGCCGCTCAATTCGGGCTATACCGCGTCGGAGCTGGATTATTTCCTGTCCGACGCCAAGCCCGCCTTGGTGGTTTCCACGCGCAAGGCGCTGGAGGAGATGACCGTTCTGGCCGCCAAGGCCGGCTGCAAGATTGTGCTGACCCTCGACGCCGATGGCCATGGCACGCTGACCGACCAAGCCCAGTCTGTGGCGCCGCTGACCGGCATCGCCGAGACCAAGGCCGACGATGTGGCGGCGATGCTCTACACCTCGGGCACGACCGGGCGCTCGAAGGGCGCGATGCTGACCCATCGCAGCCTGATCGCCAATGCCGAGACCCTGGTCCAGGCCTGGGGTTTCAGCGAAGACGACGTGCTGCTGCACACCTTGCCGATCTTCCATGTGCACGGCCTGTTCGTCGCCTTCGGCTGCGCGCTGCTGTCGCGGGCCAAGATGCTGTTTCATCCGGCCTTTGACGCCGACAAGGCGTTGGCGGCGATGGAGCGGGCGACCGTCTTCATGGGTGTGCCGACCTATTACACGCGCTTGCTGGCCAGCCCGGCCCTGACGAAGGACAAGGTGGCGAAGGTCCGCCTGTTCGTGTCCGGCTCGGCCCCGCTGCTGGCCGAGACTTTCAGCGCCTTCCATCGGCGCACCGGCCATCACATCCTCGAACGCTACGGCATGACCGAGACCGGCATGAACACTTCGAACCCGCTGGACGGCGAGCGCCGCCTGGGCACGGTGGGCTTCCCGCTGCCGGGCGTCGAGCTGCGCGTCGCCGACGATGATGGCTGCGCGGTGCCGCAAGGCGAGACCGGCATCATCGAGGTGCGCGGCGACAATGTGCTGAAGGGTTATTGGAACAATCCCGAGAAGACCGCGGCGGCCTTCCGCCCCGACGGCTTCTTCATCACCGGCGACGTCGCCCGGATCGACAAGGACGGCTATGTGGTGATCGTCGGGCGCGCCTCCGACATGATCATTTCCGGCGGCTACAATGTGTATCCGAAGGAAATCGAGGCGGTGATCGACACCCTGCCGGGCGTCGGCGAATCGGCGGTGATCGGCGTGCCGCATCCCGATTTCGGCGAAGGCGTGGTGGCGGTGATCCGCACCCTGCCGGACAAGGGGCATCCCTCCGAGGCCGAGATCGTCGCGACGCTGAAAGGCCAGCTGGCCGGCTACAAAGTGCCGAAAAAGCTGATTTTCGTCGAAGATCTGCCGCGCAACGCGATGGGCAAGGTGGTCAAGGCGGAACTCCGCAAAGCGAACGCGGCACTCTTCAAATGATGATCCGGTTCGGCCTCTTCCTGCTGCGTCTCAGCCGTCGTCTGTTCGGCCTGCGCGAGGAAGTGGCCGACCTCGGCGGCACCCGCATCGTCTATTCCGACGGGGGCAGGGGAGAGCCGCTGGTTCTGCTGCATGGCCTGGGCGCCAGCCGCTCGACCTTCGACATGGTGGCGGCCCAGCTGGTGCGCCGCTATCGCGTGCTGATCCCCGATCTGCCCGGTTTCGGCGAAAGCGGCCTGGCGCCCGACGGCGATTACGGCATCGACGCCCAGGTCGCCTGGGTCGAACGCTTCGTCGATTATCATGGGCTCAAGACCTTCCATCTCGGCGGCAATTCGATGGGCGGCTGGATCGCCGCCGCCTATGCCGCCAAGCATCCCGACCGGGTGCGGAGCCTGTGGCTGCTGGCCGCCGCCGGCACCGGCGAGATGCTGGATACCGCGGCGGTCAAGGCGCGCCAGGAAGAGGGCCGCTATCTGCTGCTGGCACGCACGATCGCCGAGTTCGACGCGGTGATGGAGCGCATCTTCTATCGCGCGCCGCCTTTACCGTTGGCGCTGCGCTGGGCCGGCTCGCGGCTGTCGGCGTCGAAATTCGATCTGCATTCGAAGATCTTCGATCAGCTGCTGGAACGGGGCGAGGATTACCGGCTGGAGCCGCACCTGCCGCAGATCACCGCGCCCACGCTGCTGGTGTGGGGCGGTCACGACAGTGTCGTGCCATTGTCGGTGATGGAACGCTTCGCCGCGCTTGTGCCGAAAGCGGAGCCGGTGGTGATGAAGGAAATCGGCCATGTCCCGCAGATGGAGGCGCCCAAACAGGTCGCCGCCGATTATCTGCGGTTCAGGGAGGGGTTGGCTTTTGAGAATTGACCGGAAACGGTCGGTCGGTACGGCTGCTTTATTTCACCACGAAGACACGAAGACACGAAGGAAAGAAAAAAGCGCCGCAGGCAGTCATCCTTCTTCCCGAATAATCTTGGGAGAGCGGAATGATTGCCTGCGGCGCTTTTGGTTCTTCGTGTCTTCGTGTCTTCGTGGTGAAGAAACAGCGCAAAGCCCCATGACGGCCTATGAATGGCGCTTACTCCTCAGACAGCTCCCCCACCGCCGACTGCAGATAGTTCGGCAGCCCGACCTTGCCGATCAGCTCGATCTGGGTCTCGTAGAAATCGATGCGCTCCTCGGTCTCTTCGAGGAAGTCTTCCAGAAGGTCGCGGCTGACATAGTCCTTGGCGTCTTCCAGCTTGGCGATGGTGGCGACCAGATCGGCGCGCGCCGAGGTTTCCGAGGACAAGCTGTTCTTCAGCAGCTCGGGGACGTCCTCGCCGATCAGCAGCTTGCCGAGATCCTGCAGATTGGGCAGGCCTTCGAGGAACAGGATGCGCTCGATCAGCTTGTCGGCCTCTTTCATGAGGTCGATGGAATCCTCGTAGACATGCTTGCCCAGCTCGCGGAAGCCCCAGTTCTTGGCCATGCGGGCATGCAGGAAATGCTGGTTGATGCCGGTCAGCTGGTGACGCAGCACCTTGTTCAGCTGGGCGTTGAGCGCCTTGTCGCCTTTCATGCCGATTCTCCTTCGCCTTCGCCGCCCATGGCGGATTGCTGGTAGTTCTCGAGCCCGACCATCTGGATCAGGCGCAATTGCTGCTCCAGCCAGTGGGTGTGGTCTTCCTCGGTGTCGTAGAGCAGGCCGGTGAGGATGCGGCGGGTCTCGTAATCGCCTTCCTTCTCACACAGCGCGATGGCGTCCTTCAGCTTCTTCACCACCGACAGCTCGTAATCGAGGTCGCTTTTCAGCATCTCGGGCACGGTGGTGCCGATCTTCAGCGCGGCGCGGCTCTGTACGTCGGGCACGCCTTCGAGAAACAGGATGCGGCGGATCAGGTGCGAGGCTTGTTCCAGCTCCTCGACCCGCTCATGCTCGATGCGGTGATAGAGCGCCATCAGGCCCCAATTCTCATACATGCGCGAATGGATGAAATATTGATCGGCGGCGCTGAGCTCGTCGGTGAGGAGCTTGTTCAGCGTCTCGACGACTTTTTTATTGCCCTTCATCCCGCTGATCCTCCTCACGAAATTCAAGCCCGTACTCTGCGCGTAGCAGCGTTGCGGTTCAATCGGTCATTTTGCGATTGATTTGCAATTGCGCATTTTGCTAGTGTCGGCAGGCGTTGAAGGGGGACCTTCGGAAGGACGTACATGTCGTATATCTGCATCTGCAACTCGATCACCGACAAGGACCTCAAGGAAGCCGAAGCCCAGGGCGCGCGCACCCATGACGAGGTGTTCGCCCATTTCGGCACCGCGCCGCAATGCGGCTGCTGCATCGATACGATGTGCGACAAGCTGGGCTGCGACTGCGCCTGCGAAAGCCGCGCCAAAGCCGCCTGATCTCCATCATTGACAGGGGATAGCCTCCCCGCCACTCTTTCCACCATTCCTATGGATTAGGTGGCAAGGAGTTGGTGCGCCATGTTGTCGGCCCGGGGCAAATACGGCCTGAAGGCGATGATTCATCTCGCGGAACTGCAGGGCGCGGGTGGAATTCAAGGCGCCGCCATCGCCGAGGCGCAGCAGATCCCCAAGAAGTTCCTCGATACCATCCTGCTTGAACTGAAGAATAGCGGCCTGGTCCACAGCAAGAAGGGCAAGGGCGGCGGCTATTCGCTGGCGCGTCCTGCCGCCAAGATCTCGGTCGGCCAGATCATGCGCATCCTCGACGGCCCGCTGGCCGCCATCGCCTGCGCCAGCGTCACCGCCTATCGCCCCTGCATCGATTGCGAGGACGAGGCGGTCTGCCAGGTGCGCCGCCTGATGAGCCAGGTGCGCGACGCCACCGCCGCCATCCTCGATGGCACGACGCTGGCCTCGCTGGCCGGTGGTAACGCGGCGCGGGTCATTCTCAACTACGATATCTAGGCCGAAGGCCGATCCCATTCCTGGCGTGCCTACGGCGTACACAGATGAATGGGATGAAAAAAGGCCGCAGAACCTTCCGGTCCTACGGCCTTAATTCTGGGTGCCCGCCTGCGCGGGGATGACGTTAAGCGATAACCGCTCTGGCCTTTTCCTCGACGCCCATGGCGGCGAGGACTTCGGCGACGATCTGGGCGGCGTTGAGCTTGGCGTCGTCATACTGCTTGCCCGGCGCATCGTGGTCCTGATAGCGGTCCGGCAGGACCATCGGACGGACCTTGAGGCCGTTCTCCAGCAGCCCGTCATGGGCCATGAAGTGCAGCACCTGGCTGGAGAAGCCGCCGATCGAGCCTTCCTCGACGGT
>JAJPHO010000012.1 GCA_021325215.1 Alphaproteobacteria bacterium | reverse complement strand
CATTTTGCAAATCATTCGTGGTGGTGCGCTGCTTTTCGAGAGTTTCCTGAAGCTGGGCGTTCAGGGCGGTCAATTCCTCATTGAGCGATTGCAGTTCTTCCTTCGAGGTCATCAATTCTTCGTTGGTCGATTGATATTCCTCATTGAGCGACAAGGCCTCCTCGTGGAGGAGCCTATATTCCTCAGCCGTTGTTTCAGTGGCGCGCAATGCGTTTTTAAGCTCGGCCCTGGCGGCGGCCAGCGCCCGTTCGGTTTCGGCTTCGCGCGATCCCTCGGGGGGAGGGGCCGAACGATCTTGCTCGACTTCAGGGCCGGGCGGATTGAGAAAGCAGATCAGCATCAGCTCTTCGTTCTGGCTGACCAGGGGATGCAGGTCGAAGCGAAGCGATACGGCGACGCCCTGATCCAGGATCTGCCCCGCATCGACGATCGTCCGCCGGCCGTCCTGCCAGGCCGATTGAATGGCCGATTTCAGCGTGGCCCGGATTTCCGGGCGTGCCATCGCCAACAGGTCATAGGTTGGGGAGCCCCCGGGGATGCGCAGATAGCGTTCCGTCGGTCCCGACGAATACAGGCATTCCAGGCCGCGATTGATCAGGACGGCCGCCGGCGCGTAGACATCGGTCAACAGGCGCAGGCACAGCCCGGCCAGCGAAGCCTCGCGGGCTACCGGCTGAGAGGGGGTGCGCAAGGGATGCCGTGAGAGATCGGGGAGATTGACGGGAAATCCAAGCTCTCCCGGCCGGCTCCGCCCGATATGGCGGTAGGCCTTTTCCGTGCGCGAGATGATTTTGAAGCGGCCCTCGGCATTGCCCACGGTCTCGGCGCTGCCGAGCAGCAGAATGCCGCCATCGCGCAGCGCGAAATGGAACAGCGCAATGACCTTGGCCTGCGCCTCGGGGCGCAAATAGATCAGCAAATTCCGGCAGGAGATCATATCGATGCGGGAAAAGGGCGGGTCGGTAAGCAGATCATGGACGGCGAAGACAATGCCGGCGCGGATGTCGGACCGGATGCGATAGCCGCGATCTTCGCGGGAAAAAAAACGCTCCAGCCGTTCGGCCGAAACATCGGCTTCGATGGCGTCGGGGTAAAATCCGTCCCGCGCGATGGCGAGTGCATCGGCATCCACATCGGAAGCGAACAGCTGAAGCTTTACATGGCGTTTCTGCGCGGCGATTTCCTCGTGGAGCATCATCGCCAAGGAATAGGTTTCCTCCCCTGTGCTGCAGCCGGCGACCCACAGCCTCAACGGGTGATCGTGATCGTGATTGCGCACCAGCTCGGGGATGATGTGATCGGCAAGAAAGGCGAACACTTTGGGATCGCGAAAGAAGCTGGTGACATGGATCAGCAGGTCTTTGGCCAACTGGGCCGCTTCATCCTTATCGTCGCGCAGAACGTCGAGATAGTGGTCCATCCTGTCGCTTCCGATCGCCGCCATCGCCATGCGCCGCTCGATGCGGCGTTGCAGGGTGCCGTGTTTGTAGTGCCGGAAATCGTGGGGCGTTTGCGCCCGCAGCAAATCCACGATGGCGGGCAGGATGGCCTGGGCCTCTGCGCTCGCCGGGGTGCCGTCTTGCTCGGGCGTCTCAGCCAGACGCCGCCGGCCGGCGATCAGCGCTTCGGGAATTTTCGCGACGTTGAGCACCAGATTGACGTTGCCGGTTTCGATGGCGCTGCGCGGCATGCCGTCATAGTCGGCCTCCTCGGGTGTTTGCGCTATGACGAGGCCGCCATTTTTCCGCACCGCTCCCAGCCCCAGGTTGCCGTCGGTGCCGGTCCCTGAAAGGATCACGCAGAAGGCGTTTTCACCGCATTCCTCGGCCAGGGACATCAGCAGATGATCGAAGGGAAAGCGTGCGCCGCGCCGCGCTTTGGGGGGCGACAGGTTTATCCTTCCGCCGCTGATCGAAAGATCGGCGCCGGGCGGGATGACATAGAGATGGTCTTTTTCGATCGCCATTCCGTCGACGGCTTGCAGGACGGCCATCGAAGTGTGGGGGGCGAGCAGATCCGCCATCATGCTCTCGTGGGTCGGATCGAGATGCTGGATCAAAATGAACGCCATGCCGGAGCCTTCCCTGGGCATCGCGTTGAGCAGTTTCTGGCAGGCGTCCAGGCCGCCCGCGGAGGCACCTATTCCGACGATCGGGAAAGCGTCGGCTGAAAGCCGGCCCGTACTCACTTTGGCACTGGGAGCCCGGCGTGAGCGGGTTGCGGACATGATAGAGATGTCTCAGAGAGGGACGCCAAAAACTTGCGCAGGCGCACCTTATCACACTCGTCCAGCGAGGAACGTCCCTTTATGGACTATGGGTAGGTTCCGTTCCCGCTCGGGAAAACCCGCAATCGGTATTTTCCGACCCTGCCCCCTGGGATAGGCGCGGATTAGGGTCGAGGCATGGCACAGCCTCGCGCGCAGTCCCTGTGGGATGATTCCGCCCCTATTCGCGAAGAATTGCTCAGCGTCGAGCGTATCGAGGAGCAGGCGAAAAATCTGGCGCTTGGCCAGACGGTCTCGGCGAGCCCGGTCAAAGGCCGATCGCTGGCCGGCCGCTTGAGCGAAAACGCGGCGATACTGCTGCAATCCCACAAACTGGTCGCCAAGGCGATCGAGGAAGGAAGGGAAATCACGCCGGCGGCGGAGTGGCTGCTCGACAATTACTATCTGGTCGAACGGCAGATCCATGATGTCCGGACCGATCTCCGTCCAGGTTATTACCGGCAATTGCCCAAGCTCGCGGGCGGCCTGTTCGAGGGCTATCCGAGGGTGTTCGCGGTGGCCTGGGACATCGTCGCGCACACCGACAGCCGTATCGATTCCGAGGTGCTGTGCCGCTATGTCGGCGCCTATCAGGACTGCCAGCCGCTGACCATCGGAGAGCTGTGGGCCCTCGCCATCACGCTGCGCATCGTCCTGATCGAGAATTTGCGGCGTCTGGCCGAGGGAATCGTGCGCAATCGCGCCGCCCGCCAGTCGGCCGACGCCCTCGCCGACCGGTTTCTGGCCGGGGAGGGCGTCACCGCCGGCGAGGCCGCCGCCTTGCTGGCATTCCATGAGACGGGGCCGCTTTCCAGGGCGTTCGCGGTGCAATTGGCGCATCGGCTCCGTGACCAGGACCCTCGCGTGACGCCGGCGCTGACCTGGCTCGATCGGCGCATGGCTTCGCAGGGGACGACGACCGACATAGTGGTGCATGACGAACATCAGCGTCAGGGAGCGTCGATCGTCACGGTCAGGAACATCATCACCAGCATGCGTCTCGTCACCGATGTCGATTGGACCGAGCTGGTCGAGCGCATGAGCCTGGTCGATACGATATTGGCCGCAGGCAGTGGCTTCGCCGCGATGGATTTTCCCACCCGCAATCTCTATCGCAGCGCGATCGAGGAATTGGCGCGCGGCTCGGCTTTGCCGGAGATTTCCGTGGCGCGGCGGTGCATGGAGGCCGCGGGCGGCGCCGAGCAGGACGGAAGACAGGATGATTCCGGCTATCACCTGCTGGCCGGAGGACGGCGCGCCTTCGAACGGGCCATCGGCTATCGGCCGTCGGCCGTGGCCCTGCTGCGGCGTCTCAATCACCGGGCCGGCATCGGCGGTTATGGCGGCGCGATCTCCCTGACCGCGGCCGGGCTTCTCGCCGTCCCGCTGCTCATTCTCGCCCGCGGCGGAGCGAGCGGGAGCTGGCTGGCGGCGTTCGCGTTGCTGGCCTCCATTCCGGCCATCGATCTCGCGGTGGCGCTGGTGAACCGCGCCGTTCTGGCGGGGTTCGGCGCGGCGCTGCTGCCGGCCTTGTCCCTGGAGGACGGGGTGCCGGCCTTCTTGCGCACCATCGTCGCGGTGCCGACCCTGCTGGCTTCTTTCGAGTCGATCGAGGACCAGGTCGCGCGCCTGGAGGTGCATCATCTCGCCAATCCGGGAGATGAGCTTTATTTCGCCTTGCTCACCGATTGGGTCGATGCCGACACCGAACGCACGGACCGCGACGAGGCGTTGCTGGCCGCCGTCGCGGAGGGGGTCGCGCGGCTCAATCGCCGCTATGCTCCCGGCCCCGCGGGGCCGCGCTTTCTGTTGCTTCACCGCCGCCGCGTGTGGAATGCCGGAGAAGGGCGCTGGCTCGGTTGGGAACGCAAGCGCGGCAAGCTCCATGAATTGAACCGGCTGGCGCGCGGCGCCGCCGATACCACTTTTTTGCCCATCGATGGAACCGCCCCCGCCGTGCCGTGGGATGTCCGCTATGTCGTCACCCTCGATGCCGACAGCCGCGTCCCCCGCGATACCGTCCGCCGGCTGATCGGAAAGATGGCGCATCCGCTCAACAATCCCCGTTTCGACGGGGCGGCCGGCCGGGTGGTCGAGGGCCATGCGGTCATGCAGCCGCGGGTCGTCCCTTCCTTGCCCACCGGCAGCGAGGGGTCGCTGTTCCAGCGCAGTTTCTCCAGCCTGAGCGGAATCGACCCCTATGCCTCCGCCGTGTCCGACATCTATCAGGATCTGTTCGGCGAGGGCAGCTATGCCGGCAAGGGAATCTATGACATCGATGCTTTCGAAGCGGCGCTGGCCGGCCGCGTCCCGGACTCGGCCTTGCTCAGCCACGATCTGTTCGAAGGGGTCTTCACCCGGGCCGCGCTGATTTCCGACATCGAAATCGTCGAGGAATTTCCCGCCCGCTACGACATCGACGCAAAGCGCCATCACCGCTGGGTCCGCGGCGATTGGCAATTGCTTCCGTGGATTCTCGGCTGCGGCCCGTCTCCCGGAAACCGGCCGGGGAAAGATGAAATTCCCGCCATCGGCCGCTGGAAGATGATCGACAATCTGCGGCGCAGCCTTTCCGCGCCGGTGCTGGTCACCGCGCTGCTGGTCGCCGGAGCCCTGCCGCTCCGGGATGCGCTGGTCTGGATGATCTTTCTGCTGTCGACGATCGTCGTGCCGACTTTGCTGCCGGTGGCCGGGGCCTTGGTGCCGCGCCGCGCCGAAATATCCTATGACAGCCATTTCAGGGCGCTCGGCGCGGATTGCCTTCTCGCCTTGAAGCAATCCTTTCTGCGGATCGCCTTTCTTGCCCATCAGGCGGTGCTGATGGGCGACGCCGTCGGGCGAACCCTCTATCGCCTGTGCGTGAGCCGCCGGCATCTGCTGGAATGGGTGACCGCGGCGCAGACCACGGTCGGTCCGCGGCTCGATCTGGTCCGCTTCTACCGGCATATGGCCGGGGCGGTTGTCGTCGGCGCCGCCGGGCTGGCCATCGCTTTGCTGGGCGGACAGACCGCCTGGCCGCTGGCGGCGCTGTTCTCGCTGCTGTGGCTGGCATCGCCTTGCATCGCTCGATGGGCCAGCCTCCCTCCCACCGCCTCAATCGTCCTGTCGCCCGAGACCGTACGCGCCCTGCGGCTGATCGCCCGGCGGACCTGGCGCTTCTTCGAAACTTTCGTGACGGCGGACGATCACTGGCTGCCGCCCGACAATTTTCAGGAAACCCCCCAGCCGGCGCTGGCGCGCCGCACCTCGCCGACCAATCTCGGCCTCTATCTGCTGTCGGTCGCGGCTGCGCGCGATTTCGGCTGGATCGGAAGCGATGAAGCGATCGGCCGGATCGAGGCGACTCTGTCGACGATGAGCGGTCTGCCGCGCCTGCGCGGCCATTTTTACAATTGGTACGGCACGGCGGATTTGCGGCCGCTCGAGCCCGCCTACATCTCGACCGTCGACAGCGGCAATCTGGCCGGACATCTGATCGCGCTCGCCAATGCTTGCCGGGACTGGCGCATCCTGCCCCAGACCGAGGGCGGCCGGGTGGCGGGCGTCGCCGATTGTCTGGCGCTGGCAAGGGGCGAGGCGGACCGGCTGAATGACGGCCGCCTTACCCAGATCGTCACCTGGCGGCAGTTCGACGACGGTCTGGCCATGCTCGCGGCCGAGATCGACAGAGACGCGACCGGCGACGAAACCGAGCCGGATCGGTTCGTCCGGCTCGCTCGGCGGGCCGAGACGCTGACCGACCTCGCCCATACTCTGGCCAGGGAACGCGGCGACGAGTTTTGCGCCGACATGCTGTTCTGGGTGACGGCGACACGCGCCGCCATCGCAAGCCATCGCCGCGACCTCGGCAGGCCGGCCGAGGACGGCGAAACGATGGCGCGCCTCATCGTTCTGGAACAGACCTCGCGGGCGATGGCGCTGGCGATGGAATTCGGTTTTCTGTTCGATCCCGAGCGCAAGCTGCTGTCCATCGGATATCGTGTGCCCGAGGCGGTGCAGGACCATAATTGCTACGATCTTCTCGCGTCCGAGGCGCGGCTCGCCAGTTTCGTGGCGATCGCCAAGGGCGACATTCCGGCGCGCCATTGGTTCCGGCTCGGGCGGTCGGTGACGCCGGTCGCCCACGGTGCCGGTTTGGTATCCTGGTCGGGCTCGATGTTCGAATATCTGATGCCGTCGCTGGTCATGCGCGCGCCGGCGGGAAGCCTCATCGAGCAGACCAGCCGGCTGGTGGTTAAGCGCCAGATCGCCTATGGCAAGGAACTCGGCGTTCCCTGGGGCATTTCCGAATCCGCCTATAATGTCCGGGATCTGGAGCTGACCTATCAATATTCCAATTTCGGCGTTCCCGGACTCGGGCTGAAACGGGGGCAGGGGGACAATCTGGTGGTCGCTCCTTACGCGACCGCCCTGGCCGCCATGGTCGATCCGTTGGCCGCGCTGCGCAATTTCGCGCATCTGGACGAAAAGGGCGGCGGAGGGCGCTACGGCTTTTACGAGGCGCTAGATTTCACGCCGGCCCGTGTTCCGCAGGGCGAGCAGGTCGCGGTCGTGCGGAGCTTCATGGCGCATCATCAGGGGATGAGTGTGGTCGCTCTCGCCGATGCTCTGCTGAACGGGGTGAGCCGGGCTCGCTTCCATGCCGAGCCGATCATCCAGGCGACGGAATTGCTGATGCAGGAACGGACCCCGCGCGATGTGGCGGTGGCGCGTCCCCTGGCGGT
>JAJPHO010000144.1 GCA_021325215.1 Alphaproteobacteria bacterium | reverse complement strand
GCGCAGGATTACAGCCTCAATTCCTATCTCGACAATAAGCGCGCCGTGGCGATCCTGATCTATCAGCGCCCCGGTTCGAACGCGCTGCAGACCGCCGCCCAGGTGCTGCAGACCATGGAGGGCCTCGCCAAGAGCTTCCCGGCCGGCGTCGCCTATACGGTGGCCTATAACCCGACCCAGTTCATCGCCGATTCGGTCCACGAAGTGTACCAGACCATCTTCGAAGCGATCGTCCTGGTGGTGATCGTGGTCATCGTCTTCCTGCAATCCTGGCGCGCCGCCCTGATTCCGGTGGTGGCCATTCCGATCTCGCTGGTCGGCACTTTCGCCGTGATGGCGGCAGCCGGTTTCTCGCTCAACAATCTCTCGCTGTTCGGACTGGTGCTGGCGATCGGCATCGTGGTCGACGACGCCATCGTCGTGGTCGAGAATTGCGAACGCAATCTCGAAGAGGGGCTCAGTCCGAAGGATGCCGCGCACCGCACCATGGACGAAGTGGGCGAGGCGCTGATCGCCATCGCCCTGGTGCTGACCGCGGTGTTCCTGCCGACGGCGTTCCTGACCGGCATTTCCGGCCAGTTCTACCGTCAGTTCGGCATCACCATCGCCGCCGCCACCCTGATCTCGATGCTGGTGTCGCAGACCCTCAGCCCGGCGCTGGCCGCCCTGCTGCTCAAGCCCAAGGACGATCATCCGCATGCCATGCGAGGTCCGGTCGGACGCTTCTTCTCGTTGTTCAACAAGGGCTTCGACTGGCTGTCGAAACGCTATGGCGCGCTGACCGCCAGGCTGGTCCGCCAGACCGCTTTGGTGCTGCTGGTCTATGCCGGGCTTACCGTCGTGGGCGGGTTCGAATTCGCCAAGGCTCCGGTGGGTTTCATTCCCGAGCAGGATCAGGGCTATTTCATCACCGTCGTCCAGCTTCCGCCCGGCTCCTCGCTCGAGCGGACCGATGCGGTGGTCCGCAAGGTGCAGGAGATCGGACTGGCCACGCACGGTGTCGCGCATACCGTCGCCTTCGCCGGCCTCGACGGCGCGACGCGCACCCTGGCTCCGAATGCCGGCGCTGTGTTCATGTCGCTGGCGCCCTTCGCCGACCGCGACAAGCTCGGCCTTACCACGCATGGCCTGCTCGGCGAGCTCCAGAAGAAGATGGGGTCGATCGACGGCGCCAACGTCTTCCTGATCATGCCGCCGGCGGTGCCGGGCGTCGGCACGTCGGGCGGCTTCAAGCTCTATGTCGAGGATCGCCGGGCCCGCGGCCTGGCCGCGCTGCAGGCGGCGACGATGGAACTGGTAGCGACGGCCAACAAGACGCCGGGCCTGTCCCGCGTCTTCACCCTCTATAATACCGGCACGCCGCAGATCTACGCCGACATCGACCGCGTCAAGGCGCAGATGCTGGGCGTGCCCCCGGCGCGCCTGTTCTCCGCTCTGAACGTCTATCTTGGGTCGCAGTTCATCAACGACTTCAACCTGCTGGGCCGCACCTATCGCGTCACCGCCCAGGCCGATGGACAGTTCCGCGAAAATCCGCGCTCGATCGCCAACCTCAAGACCCGCTCGGATTCCGGCAAGATGACGCCGATCGGCGCCATCGCCAATTTCCGCGACATCACCGCGGCCTATCGCGTGCCGCGCTACAACCTCTATACCGCCGCCGAACTTCAGGGTTCGCCGGCGCCGGGCTATTCGACCGGCCAGGCGATCGCCGCCATCGACGCCCTGGCCAAGGAACATCTACCCGACGGCTTCGCCTATGACTGGACCGAGCTGACCTACCAGCAGATCATCGCCGGCAATACCGCGCCGGTCGCCTTCGGCCTGGCGGTGGTGTTCGTCTTCCTGCTGCTGGCCGCCCAGTATGAAAGCTGGATGCTGCCGCTGGCGGTCATCCTGATCGTGCCCATGTGCCTGGTGGCCGCCATCACCGGCGTGCTGCTGCGCGGCATGGACAACAACATCCTGACCCAGATCGGCCTGGTCGTCCTGGTCGGCCTGGCCGCCAAGAACGCCATCCTGATCGTCGAATTCGCCAAACAGGCGGAGGAGGAGGGTGACGACAGGTGGCATGCGGCGGAAAAAGCGGCCCACACCCGTCTGCGGCCGATCATGATGACCTCCTTCGCCTTCATTCTCGGCGTGGTGCCGCTGGTGATCGCCAAGGGCGCCGGCGCCGAAATGCGTCAGGCGCTGGGTACCGCCGTGTTCTTCGGCATGCTGGGCGTTACCTTCTTCGGCCTGCTGTTCACGCCGGTCTTCTATGTGGTGTGCCGCCAATTGGGCAGCATGCGAAAACCGTCATCGCCGCCACCCCATCCCAAGCCGGCCAAGGAGGTGTCGCCATGAAGCGCGCGCTTCTTCTCCTGCCTTTGCTGGCGCTTGCCGGCTGCTGGTCGGTAGGGCCCGATTACGAGCAACCCGCTTTGCCGGAAACCGGCCCCTTCAAGGGCGGCCAGGCGCCGCTGGTCAGCGCCGATCCGCCGCCCGAACGCTGGTGGGAGGGCTTGGCCGATCCGACCCTGAACACCCTGATCGACAAGGCCGTGGCCGGCAATTACGACCTCAAGGCCGCCACTGCCAATCTGGCGGTGGCGCGCGCGGCGCGCGACGCCGCCGGAGCCCGGCAATTCCCCACCCTCGACGCCAACGCCTCGCTCGACCGGGCGCGGGCCAGCGCGGAGACCCAGCTGGGCGAGCTCTATGTGGCCGAGCCGGACGTCAATCTGACCGAGGTGGCCGGCGTCCTGTCCTGGGAACTCGATCTGGCCGGCCGGGTGCGCCGTCAGGTCGAAGCCGCCGACGCGGACTCGGCCCAGACCGAGGCGCTGCGCCGCGAGGTGCTGGTTTCGGTGATCGCCCAGGTCGCCTCGACCTATGTCGATCTGCGCGGAGCTCAGCTGCGGCTGGATGTCGCCAACCGCAATGCCCAGAACCAGCGGGACACCTTCCAACTGACGGTGACCTTGTCCGACGCCGGGCGCGGCACCGATCTCGATGTGGCGCGCGCCCGCGCCCAGCTGGAAAGCACGCTGGCGACGGTGCCGCCCCTGCGGGCCGAAGTGTCGGCCGACAAGCATCAGCTCGCCCTGCTGACCGGGCAGACTCCTGCGGCGCTCGATGCGCTGCTCGATCCCGTCGCGCCCCTGCCGCCGCTGCCGGCTTTCCTGCCGGTCGGCGATCCGATCTCGATGCTGCGCCGCCGTCCCGACGTTGCCGCCGCGGAACGCGGCCTGGCGGCGGCGACGGCGCGGATCGGCGTCGCCACCGCGGACCTCTATCCGACCATCAGCTTCAACGCCACCGCCGGGCTCAACGGCATACAGCCGGGCGATCTCGGCAAAAAAGGCGCGTTCAATTACGCGATCGGCCCATCCCTCAGCCTGCCGATCTTCGATCTGTCGGTTTATGCCCGCCTGCGCGCGGCCAAGGCTACCGAGCAGGCCTCGATGGCGGCTTTCCAGAAAGCGGTGCTGACGGCGCTGGCGGAAACCGAGACGGCGCTCGACAGCTATGGCCAGGACCGCGACCGGCGGCAGTCGCTGACGGTGGCCGCCGAGGCCAGCGGACGGGCGGCGGAACTGGCCAGCACCCGCTATCAGTTCGGGATCGAGAATTTCCTGACCGTGCTGGACGCCGAGTCCCGCCAGCTGGCGGCCGAGGATCAGCTGGCCCAGTCGGAGATCGCGGTTACCCAGGATCTGGTTACCATCTATCGTGCCCTGGGAGGCGGATGGTCGGTCGCGCCATCACCGCAATACTAAGCAAGAAATAATCACAGCCGTCCGGGATTGTGCATCGCACCACCCGTTCCCAGATGGGGGATGGGTGGTTCCAATTCGTTCCATGAAAAGGAAGCAGCATGAAGGCCGAAGAGATCCTCAAAAGTCATTCTATGCCAGTCTTCAGTCCGAGCTATCCGGCCGGGCCCTATATCTTCAAGAACCGCGAATATCTGATCATCACCTACGAATCGGACCCCGACGCCATCCGCGCGGCCCTGCCCGAGCCGCTGGAGCCGGCGCCCGGCAATCTGTGCTTCTTCGAATGGATGAAGATGCCGGACAGCTCGGGTTTCGGCGATTACGAGGAAAGCGGCGGCGGCATCTACGCCACCTACAAGGGCGAGCCCTGCAATTTCTCGGTGCAGATGTATCTCGACGACGAGCCGCCGATCACCGGCGGCCGCGAGATCTGGGGCTTCCCCAAAAAGTACGGCGTGCCGCGCCTCAAGGTGAACAAGGACACCTTGACCGGCGCCCTGCATTACGACGATGAGCGCGTCGCCCTGGGCACCATGACCTACAAGCATGTCTCGCTGGAAAAAAGCCTGGCGGACGTGAAGAAGGGACTGGGCAAGCTCAACGTCAATCTCAAGCTGATCCCCGACGTCGACGGCTCGCCCAAGATCGCCCAGCTGGTCGGCTACAATCTCGAGGACATCGTGGTCAAGGGCGCCTGGGAAGGTCCGGCGCGCCTGCATCTGATCCCGCACGTCAATTGCCGCGTCGCCGATCTTCCGGTGAAGAGGATCGTCGGCGGCCGCCATCAGATCGTCGATTTCACTCTGCCTTACGGCCGGGTGCTGCACGATTACCTGGCGTAACCATCATGGCAAACGGCACTAACGGTATCCGGCACGTCAATCTGGCGCTGCAGGGCGGGGGCGCGCATGGCGCCTTCACCTGGGGCGTTCTGGATCGGCTGCTGGAACAGGACGGCCTGCAGATCGAGGGTGTGTCCGGCACCAGCGCCGGCGCCATGAACGGCGCCGTCGCGATGTCGGGCTTCTCCAAGGGCGGCAAGGAAGGGGCGCGCAAGGCGCTGGACGATTTCTGGGATGCGGTCAGCCGTTATTCCCCGATCGGACTGGTGCACCGCTCGCCCTTCGACCAGGCGATGGGCAACTGGAACACCGACCAGTCGCCCGGCGTCGCCGCCTTCGAAGCCCTGTTCAGCTTGATCTCGCCCTATCAGCTGAACCCGACCAACTGGCATCCGCTGCGGCCGATTCTCGAGGAAATCGTCGATTTCGACGCCTTGCAGAACTGTCCGCAGCTGAAGCTGTTCGTTTCGGCGACCAATGTCCGGACCGGACGCAACGTCATCTTCGACCACAAGAACCTGACGATCGACGCGCTGATCGCCTCGGCCTGCCTGCCCACCATGTTCCAGGCGGTGCAGATCGATGGCGATCCTTATTGGGACGGCGGCTATACCGGCAATCCGGCGCTCTATCCGCTGGTCTATAATTGCGCGTCGCGCGACATCGCCGTGGTGCAGATCAATCCGATCGAGCGCCCCGGCATCCCGATGACGGCCGGCGAGATCATGAACCGCCTCAATGAGGTGACCTTCAATTTCTCGCTGATGGCCGAGATGCGGGCGATCGCCTTCGTGCAGCGCCTGATCGAGGATGGCGGGCTGACCGGCCACGAGGTCAACCGGCTCAAGCGCATCCATGTCCATATGATCGGCTGCGAGGAGGCCATGCTCGCCCTCGGCATGTCCTCGAAATACAATATCGACTTCGAATTCTTGAGTCACCTCAAGCATTTGGGACGGAAATGCGCTGAAGATTGGCTCCATGCCCATTGGGACGACCTCGGCAAACGTTCCTCCATCGACATCCGCAAAATCTTTCTAGGAGAATAGTAATGGCTCAGAAAAAGACCGCGATCGTGACCGGCTCGACCAGCGGTATCGGCCAGGGCATCGCGGAAGCTTTCGCCGCCCAGGGCATCAACGTCGTTCTCAACGGCTTCGGCGACAAGGACGCCATCGAGAAACTGCGCCAGGGCATCGCCGACAAGTTCAAGGTCAAGGTGACCTATTCCGCCGCCGACATGACCAAGCCCGCCGAGATCAAGAAGATGGTCGACGACGCGGTGGCCGAGCATGGGTCGGTGGACATTCTGGTCAACAATGCCGGCATCCAGTTCACCGCCCTGGTCGAGGATTTCCCCGCCGAGAAGTGGGACCAGATCATCGCCATCAATCTGTCGGCGGCGTTCCATGCCTCGAAGGCCGCGATCCCTTACATGAAGAAGAACAAGTGGGGCCGCATCATCAACATCGCCTCGGCGCACGGCCTGGTCGGCAGCCCGCACAAGGTCGCCTATGTCGCCGCCAAGCACGGCATCATGGGCATGAGCAAGGTGATCGCGCTGGAATATGCCAATGACGGCATCACCTCCAATGCGATCTGTC
The DNA here is from genome assembly GCA_021325215.1 of Alphaproteobacteria bacterium. Taxonomy (GTDB): domain Bacteria; phylum Pseudomonadota; class Alphaproteobacteria; order Rhodospirillales; family Magnetospirillaceae; genus JAJPHO01. Next base: position 895 of record JAJPHO010000144.1, on the reverse strand, counting down.
CGGGCTGGGTGCTGACGCCGCTGGTCGAAAAGCAGCTGCAGGACCGCGCCAAGGAGAACGGCACCACGGTCGATCAGGAAAAGGTCGCGCTGGTGGCGGAAAAGCAGGCGCTGCACCAGTTCACCACGCCGGAGCAGATCGGCGGCCTGGCCGTGTTCCTGGTCTCCGACGCGGCGGCCACCATCACCGGCACCAGCCAGTCGATCGACGGCGGTTGGACGGCCGAGTAAGCGTATTACACATATCTGACATTCGGGGCGCGGCGCGGGGTGTACAGTCCCGCGCCGTTTCCTTAATGTTACGCCGCCTGAAAATTACAAAACGGGGTCGGTGCGGTGCCCAAACATTCCCTTTCCAAGGACAAGATCAAGGTTTTGTTGCTCGAAGGCGTGCATGACAATGCGCTGACCGAGTTCGCCGATCATGGCTATACCTCCGTCGAACGGCTGCCGCAGGCGCTGGGCGAGGATGAGCTGATCGAGCGCATCCAGGGCGTCCATCTGCTCGGCATCCGCTCCACCACCAAGGTCACCGACAAGGTTCTCGCCGCCGCCAACCGCCTGATGGGCGTCGGCTGCTTCTGCATCGGCACCAATCAGGTTTCCGTCGACACGGCGCGCCGGGCCGGCATCCCGGTGTTCAACGCCCCCTATTCCAACACGCGGTCCGTCGCCGAGTTGGTGATCGCCGAGGCGATCATGCTGATGCGCAGAATCCCCGAGAAATCCGAAGCCGCGCACAAAGGCATCTGGCAGAAGACCGCGACCAATTCCTACGAGCTGCGCGGCAAGACCCTGGGCATCGTCGGCTATGGCCATATCGGCTCGCAGCTGTCGGTGATCGCCGAGGCGATGGGCATGCAGGTGCGCTTCTACGACGTCGAGCGCCGCCTGGC
>JAJPHO010000186.1 GCA_021325215.1 Alphaproteobacteria bacterium | reverse complement strand
GGTGAAGAAGCCACCCGCGACGAGCTGCCCTTCAACAAGAACCTGCTGCGCAAGGTTGACGAGCTCGAGCTGTCGGTCCGTTCGGCCAACTGCCTCAAGAACGACAACATCATTTACATCGGCGACCTGGTCCAGAAGACCGAAGCCGAGATGCTCCGCACCCCGAATTTCGGCCGCAAGTCCTTGAACGAGATCAAGGAAGTGCTGGCTCAGATGGGGCTGCACCTGGGCATGGAAATCGCCAATTGGCCGCCGGAAAACATCGAGGACCTGGCCAAGAAGCTCGAGGAACCCTACTGATTAAAAGTCAGTAGGATGGAATGATTTCGGCTTGCTGAAATCATTCCCGGCCGCGACTGCGGCCGCGCGCCCCCTGGCGCGGTAGCCAAGGCGACCCGTAGGGTCGGCGCCCGGCGCCTGAGGGGCGAACATAAGTTAAACCCCGCCGTTCCCGGCTTCGGCCGTGGCGGCGGGTTTCGTTTTGATCGGTGTCGCGCGCGACACCAAGCTGAGGAGTGAAGTCAATGCGTCATGGTATGAGCGGTCGTAAGCTGAACCGCACCAGCACGGCCCGTAAGGCCCTTTTTGCCAATCTCACCGTCGCCCTGCTGAAGCATGAGCAGATCAAGACCACCCTGCCGAAGGCCAAGGACCTTCGCCCGGTGGCCGAGAAGCTGATCACCCTCGGCAAGCGTGGTGACCTGCATGCCCGCCGTCAGGCGATCGCCTATCTGCGCGACGAGAAGATCGTCGGCAAGCTGTTCTCGGTCATCGCCGAGCGCTACAAGGACCGCCAGGGTGGCTACACCCGCGTTCTGAAGGCCGGCTTCCGCTATGGCGACGCCGCCCCGATGGCGATCATCGAGCTGGTCGACCGCGACGTCTCGGCCAAGGGCCAGGACAGCGGCCCGGTCCAGATCGTCGAGACCGAAGGCGAAGAATAAGACCGGCTTAGCCGGTTCGGGAAAAGGGCGGCTTCGTGCCGCCCTTTTTTTTGGCCTGTTGCGTTTGGTGTCATTGGAACTCTGGGTGGAGCATCTCGCGGGGCAGGGGCACGAAGTGCTGGCGCTGCCCCATCCGCGCGCCGGCGGTGCCGCGGGCCGTCTGGCGGCGCGCTATGTCCGGGCCGGCGCGCGGATCATCGAACCGCGCGACGCCTATGTCGACAGCCGCACCCTGGTGATCTGCAATACAATCTTCGCGGCCGAGGAGCTGATCGCGGCTTCCGCCTTCTCGCGCTGCATCTGGTGGCTGCACGAAGCCGCGCACGGCGCCGCCATTCTGGGCGGCGCTCCCCACCTGGCCCGGGCTTTCGCCTGCGCCAGCGCGGTGATTTTTCCGGCGGCCTATCTCATCGACGGCGTCTATCGCAGCTTTCTGCATGGCCTGCCGCACGAGAAGCTGCATGTCGTCGCCAACGGCGTGGACGAGCCGCCGCCCGGTGGAAAGCGCGCCGAGGGACCCTTCCGTATCGTCGCGGTCGGCACGATCCAGGACCGCAAGCGCCAGCAGGATCTGGCCAGGGCCATCGACGCGCTGCCCGATTTGCCGCTGCAATGCCGGATGATCGGCCAGATCGAGGAGCTCGACGCGGAGCTGCGCCGCCGCATCGAGGCCCGCCCGGACCGCTTCCAGCTTACCGGCGAACTCTCTCACGAGGACACTCTCGCGGCGATCGGCGAGGCGGATATTCTCGCGCAGCCTTCGGCGGGCGAGGCCCTTCCGCTCGCCCCGCTCGAAGGCGGCATCCGCGGCAAGCCGCTGGTTCTGTCCAATCTGCCGGTCTATGCCGATATCTGGCGCCATGGCGAGAATTGCCTGATGCACGCGGTCGGAGACGCCGATTTGCTGGCCATCCTGGTGCGCGACGAGGCCTTGCGCGCACGCTTCGCCGCCGCCGCCCTGGCCACCGCGCGGCTATATCGCAGCGAGGTTATGCTGGCCCAGCTCGACCAGATCGTCGCGCGGGTGCGTCTTTCATTTGCAAAGTTAATTTGACTCAATTGTAAAAGTAGTAACGATAAAGGCGGATCGCCCGGAGTTGCTCATGACCACCGTTACCTCGTCGCAAACCGTCTCTTTGCTGGAGAACGTCCTGTTCGAGTCCGCCACGCTGGCGGCGGCGAACGCGTCGACATGGATGAGCAATCCGGCGGCGGCGCAGGGCGTCTCGGCTTTGGCCGCCGCCATGCTGAATTCTCCCGAGGCCGGCATCCCCGAGGAAGTCATCCGCCTTTATGAAGGCGTGCTGGGCCGTGTGCCGGGGGCGCAGGAGATCGCCTACTACACCGGCCTGATCGACCGGCAGGCCAGCGCGGCGCAGATCGCCGCCGGTCCCTCCGCGATCCCCCAGCAGGTCTGGAACGCTATCGCCGCCGATTTTGCCGCCGCGCCGGAGTTCCAGGCAACCGGCGCCAATATCGTGCAGGCCCTCTATCAGAATGTCCTGGGTCGTGTGCCCAGCGCCGACGAGACGTCCTATTATGCGGCGCAGATCGCCAATGGCGCGACCTCGGCCCAGCTGGTGCAGGATTTCGTCAACTCGGCCGAATATCAGGCCAAACTGGGTTCCTGGCCCGGCACGCTGCTGGGCGATTACGGCATCGCCGTCGCCACCAATCCGTCCAATCCGCCGGCCAGCCTCACCGACGCTTATCTCAGCATCACCGCGAGCGGGACGAGCGGCGTGGTCTATTCGGGGGGAGGCGGTTCGGTCACGGTAAACGGCTCGGGGGCCGGAACGAGCACGTCGACGGTCACCAGCGTGACGAGCACCCTGGGAACCGGAAGCATCTCCCTCGGCACAGGAACGCAAAGCACCGGCTCGCCGGTCATCAATGACAGCCTCGCCGTCGGCGCCGGAACGTCACAGAATCCTCATATTCTCACCATGGTCTTCGAGAGCGCCAGCTCGGTACAGAGCACACTCTTCCATTTCGACGATCTGGCCGACAGCTTCGCCGGGGCGGCGGTCGACGCCTCGCACGCCGTCAGCCAGGCTCAGGCACTGGACCTCGCGGCCGCGGCCGCCGGCACTTTGGCGGCAGGCACGGCCAAGCTCGAATGGTTCCAGTTCGGCGGCAACACCTACATCGTCGAGGTGACCAATGCCGGGGCCGCCTCGACCCATACGGCGCTGGCCGCCACCGATTACGTGGTCAGGCTGGCCGGCCTGGTCGATCTCTCCACAGGATCGTTCAATGGCGGCCATAACTTCACCTTGTGAGAAAAACCGCACGGACTAAACTGCCCGATATTGTTCAATTCTTCGGGTTCACCATGTCGATCCTCCGCCCTCTGAAGATCCTTGCCGTCTCCCTCGCTTTCGCCGGCCTGGCGCAGGCCCAGACCGTGCCGCAATCGCGCGAGCAGGTGCAGATGAGCTTCTCGCCGGTGGTCAAGCAGGTGGCGCCGGCGGTGGTCAATATCTACACCCGCAAGGTGGTGCACGCCGTCGCGTCGCCCTTCATGAACGATCCGATTTTCCGCCAGTTCTTCGGCGGGCGCCTGGGCGTGCCGCAGGACCGGGTGCAGCGCTCGCTGGGCTCGGGCGTGCTGGTCAAGGCCGACGGCACCGTGGTGACCAATTACCATGTGATCAAGGATTCCGACGAGATCACCGTCGTGCTGTCCGACCGCCGCGAGTTCGAGGCGACCATCGTCGGCAGCGACGAGCGCACCGATCTCGCCGTACTGAAGATCGATGCCGGCACCCAGCCGCTGCCGGTCCTGAATATCGGCGATTCCGACGGGCTGGAAGTGGGCGATATGGTGCTGGCGCTGGGCAATCCGTTCGGCGTCGGCCAAACCGTCACCATGGGCATCGTCTCGGCCGTCGCGCGGTCGGCGGTCGGCCTGTCGAACTATCAATCCTTCATCCAGACCGACGCGGCGATCAATCCCGGCAATTCCGGCGGCGCCCTGGTCGATCTGCACGGCAATCTGGTCGGCATCAACAGCTCGATCATCGCGCCGGGCGAGGGCGGCGGCTCGGTCGGCATCGGCTTCGCCATTCCCGCCGCCATGGTCAAGGCGGTACTGGCCAACATCACCAATGGCGGCAAGGTGCAGCGCCCCTGGCTGGGCGGCGACGGCCAGGCCGTCACCTCCGAGATGTTCCAGTCGCTGAAATTGTCGCGTCCGATGGGCGTGCTGATCAATTCGGTGCATGCGGGCGGTCCCGCCGCGCAGGCCGGCCTCAAGGTCGGCGATGTAGTGGTGGCGGTCAATGGCCGCGAGGTCGAGGACCCCGAAGCTTTGAGATTCCGCATCGCCACCCTGGCGGTGGGCGGCACGGCGCAATTGTCCGTGGTCCGCGCCGGCGAGACGAAGACCTTGTCGGTCAAGCTGACCCCGCCGCCGGACAGTCCGGCGCGCGACACCTCGAACCTGGCCGGCCGCACGCCTTTCACCGGCGCCACCGTCGCCAACATGAATCCGGCCCTGGCCGAGGAATTGGGGCTGGAAAGCGCCGATCCCGGCATCACCGTGGTCAAGATCCTGCCCGGCACCATCGCCGCCCGCCTGCAGTTCCAGCCCGGCGACATGATCCTGCGCATCAACAACAAGCCGGTCGCCACCGTCGCCGACCTCAAGGCCATGCTGGATGACAAGACGATCAAATCCTGGGCCATCACGCTGCGCCGTGGCGGCGAAACCCTGACGGTGACCATTGGCGGCTAAGCCTTCACCCGGTCTGTTCGATGCCCAGGCGCCCAAGCCATTGGCCGAGCGCCTGCGGCCGGCTACCCTGTCCGAGGTGGTCGGCCAGGATCATCTGATCGCGCCGGATGCGCCGCTCGGGCGCATGTTGGCCGACCATTCGCTGTCCTCGATCATCCTGTGGGGACCGCCCGGCACCGGCAAGACCACCATCGCCCGGCTGCTGGCCGAGGGCACCGATCTCGCCTTCGAACCGCTGTCGGCGGTGTTCTCCGGGGTGGCCGATCTCAGTAAGGTGTTCGACGCCGCCCGCCAACGCCGCGCCATGGGGCAGGGGACGCTGCTGTTCGTCGACGAAATCCACCGTTTCAACAGGGCCCAGCAGGACGGCTTTCTGCCCTTCGTCGAGGATGGCACCGTGGTGCTGGTCGGCGCCACCACCGAGAATCCGTCCTTCGAGCTGAACGGCGCGCTGCTGTCGCGCGCCCAGGTGCTGGTGCTGCGCCGCCTCGACGATGCGGCGCTGGATATGCTGCTGCAGCGCGCCGAAGCGTTGATGGGGAAGCCCTTGCCGCTGACTGGGGACGGACGCTCCGCCCTCAAGGCGATGGCCGATGGCGACGGGCTCTACATGCTGGGCATGGCCGAACAGCTGTTCCATTACAAGGGCGACCCGCTCGACGCCAAGGCGCTAGCCGGCGTCGTGCAGAAGCGCGCACCGCTCTACGACAAGGCGCAGGAAAGCCACTACAACCTGATCAGCGCCCTGCACAAATCCCTGCGCGGCTCGGATACCGACGCGGCGCTCTATTGGATGGCGCGCATGCTGGAGGGGGGCGAGGACCCGCTCTATCTGCTGCGCCGCCTGGCGCGCTTCGCGGTCGAGGATATCGGGCTGGCCGATCCCAACGCCTTGACCCAGGCCATCGCCGCCTGGGAGCTCTACACCCGCCTGGGCAGTCCGGAAGGCGAGCTGGGTATCGCGCAGCTGGTGATCTATCTGGGCAGCGCACCGAAATCCAACGCCGCCTACAAGGCGCTGAGCGCCGCCAAGAAAGCCGCGCGCGAGACCGGCTCCCTGATGCCGCCGATGCATATCCTCAATGCGCCGACCCGCATGATGAAGGATCTCGGCTATGGCGACGGCTATCAGTACGATCACGACACGGAGAACGGCTTCTCGGGGCAGAACTATTTCCCCGACGGCATGAAGCGGCAGGAATTCTACCAGCCGGTCGACCGCGGGTTCGAACGTGACATCCGCAAGCGGCTCGATTACTGGAACCGCCTGAGGAACGCCGACAAATGAAGCCGGCGCGCGGGGCATGGATGATTTGCTTCGCGTGCATTGCATTGCTGCTGGCTGACCGCGTTCGGGCCGAGCCGATGACCTATGTCTATGGCTATTTCTCCAAGACCGGCGATCACGACAATTTCGTCTTCGCGCTGATCAAGGAGGCGCTGACGCGCACCGATGCGAAATGGGGCCCCCACGATCTGCGCACCGTCCCCGAAGTTCCGCGCAACCGCCAGATCCGCGAGCTGGAGACCGGCACCGGCAGCATCACGCTCGCGGTTCTCGGCACCGCCCACGATCTCGCCAGCCATTTGCGCCCCATCCTGATCCCGGTCGACAAGGGGCTGGTCGGATATCGTCTGCTGCTGGTGCGCCGCATCGATCAGAAGCGCTTCGACGCCGTCCATGCGCCGTCCGGCCTCAAGCCGTTCACCTTCGGCCAGAATTTCACCTGGGACGATGTCGACATCCTGCGGGCCAACGGCTTGACGGTACAGACCGGCGACGATTTCGAGGGCCTGTTCCAGATGCTGAGCCGCGATCGCTTCGACGCCTTTCCGCGCGGCCTGGGCGAAATCGGCCGGGAGTTCCAGGAATATGGGCCGCTCTATCCCGATCTCGAGATCGAGAAGGATCTGCTGATCCATTACACCCTGCCGATCTATTTCTGGTTCTCGCGCAATTCCGTCGGCGAAAAGCTGGCCGAGCGGCTGGAGGAAGGGTTGCGCTCGATGATCGAGGACGGCTCCTACGACGCCATCTTCTGGAAATATAATCGTCCCATTCTCGACGGGCTCGGCCTTGCCCGCCGCCGCGTGCTGACGCTGGACAATCCCTATCTGCCGGCCGACACGCCGCTGAGCGATTCCCGCCTGTGGCTGAGTCCGGAACAGCTCGGCGTACGCTGAAACTGTCATCAAATTGCCATCACGCGCCGCAAGGCGATAAGTTAGTGTCCCGATTGGATTTTCACGCGCTGGGAGAGCTTTGCGGATGAAGATGGAGTATCAGGATCTGCCGGATGGCATCACCCGCATCATCCTGGATGGCGACCTCGACGCCCGCGGCGCCGGCGAGATCGATCTGCAGTTCCAGGCGATCGCGGCTTCCCGCACCAAGGTGGTGGTCGATCTGGCCCAGGTCGGCTTTCTCGCCTCGATCGGCATCCGCACCTTGATCCAGGCGGCCAAGGCCAATGCCGGCAAGGGCGGAAAGCTGGTGCTGCAGGACCCGTCCGAAGCGGTGTGGAAGGTGATCGTCACCTGCGGCGCCGACGCCGTCCTGCCGATGGCGCACGGGCACGACGACGCTCTGGCCGCCGTCGGCTGAGGTCCGCCATTTCCGTTTCCGTGATCGAATTGCCCGCCCGCCTCGATGCGGTGGGGGATGCGGGCGACTGGATGGCAGCCTGGCTGGCCCGACGCGCGGTGCCGTCCGAAACGGCCTTCGCCATGCGCCTGTGTCTCGAGGAGGCGCTGGCCAACATCGCCATGCATGGTGACAAAGAAGGCGAAATCTCGATCAGCGCCTCGCTGGCCGAAGAGCCGGGCCGTGTGGTGCTGTCGATCGGCGATGACGGCCAGCCCTTCGATCCGGTGACGGCGGCTCTGCCGGAAGGGCAGGAGATCGGCGGCAACGGCCTGCTGCTGCTGCGCCGCTATTGCAGCGATCTCGATTACCGCCGCGAAGCCGGGCGCAACCAGCTGACCCTGGGCTTCAGCCTGCCGGATGGAAATCCAGCGCCAGGCAGGTGATGTCGTCCGAGGGCTCGGCCCCGGCGGCGAAAGCATCCACCGCGTCCAGCACCGACTCCATCCAATCCCGCAGCGGCAGCGCCGCACCCCGGCGCAGCACCTCCTCCAGGCGCTCCTCCCCGAACAGCTCGCGCGTTGCCGAGAAAGCCTCGGTGACGCCATCGGTGTAGAGGAACAGCCGGTCGCCCGGCGACAGGGCCAGCGAATGCTCGCGATAGGCCGCTTTGGCGGTGAAGCCGACGGCGATTCCCGAACCGTGCAAGGGCGACAGATCACCGTCGCGTTTCAGCAGATAGGTCGGATTGTGCCCGGCGTTCACGTAAGACAGGATGCCGGTTTCCACATTGAGGATGCCGAAGAAGGCGGTGACGAACATGCATTCGTCATTATCCTCGGACAATTGCGCATTGACGTGGCCCAACACGTCGGCCGGATCGAGGCCCGAGCGGACCACGGCGCGCAGCGCGGTGTGGAACATCATCATGAACAGCGAGGCCGGCACGCCCTTGCCCGACACGTCGGCGACGGCGATGGCCAGATGCTTCTCGTCGATCATGAAATAATCGTAGAGGTCTCCGCCGACTTCCTTCATCGGCCGCACGGTGGCGGCCACGGCGGCGTGCGACGGGTCGAGCGCCAGGGCTTTCGGCAGCACCGATTGCTGGATGCGGCGCGCCATCTCCATGTCCTGGCGGCGTTCCTGCTTGGATTTGATCTCCTTCACCATGCTGGCGAAGGTGTCTGCGAACGGCCCCAGATCGCCGCTGGCGCGGGCGACCTCGGTCAGGGCGTCGGTGTCGATCTGCTCGGTGCGCAGCAATTGGGTGGCGGTGGACAGGAAGGCCAGCGGCATATTGACCGAGCCGAGGCGCCGGCCGAGATCGGTGATGATGGCCTGGGCGGCGCTGCCGCTGCGCTGGACCAGATCGAGCAGCGCGTCGCGGGCGATCACCAGCACGACGGCGTCGGTGGCCGCCGTCACCGTGGCGATGCGCGGCTGGCCGGAGAAGACGGCGATCTCGCCCACCAGTTCCAGCGGGTCGAGCAACGCCATGCGCACGCGCTCGGCGCCGATGTCGATCCACACTTCCAGCCCGCCTTCCAGCACGACATAGGCGGCGTCGCCCGGATCGCCCTGGCGGAACAGAACCTCGCCGGGCGCCAGTTTGCGGCGGCGGCCCAGCTGCAGCATCTTCTCGGTGAATTCCCCGCCCAGGGCGGAAAACAATCCGCGGCTGGCGATGGCGCCGGCTGCACCCGCCAGCGCGGGGTCAATGACTGTCGACAAAAACGCTTTCCCCATAGGTGATAGCGATCACACTATGGAGAGGCGAAGACTCCTCCGCAAGAAGATCAGCGGGCGGTGCCTTTTGCCCGCGCCACTGGCAGGAGGGTGGGATAGAACTGCACGAAGGTGGTGTCGACCGCGCCGTCCTTCCGGTGGCAGGTATAGCATTCGGCGTCCTGCGGCATGATCCGGGCCGGGCTCTTATCCTCGCCGAAGCCGAAGAAGCCCCAGCCGCCCTGCAGCCCCGCATCCTTCATATGCACCTCGACGCCCATCGGCTCGCCGGTCTGGTACATGCCGGCCTTGTTGATCGAGCCCTCGGTGGTGCCCATGCGGACCTCCAGCACCACCCGGGTCTTGTCGGGCCAGGTGCCGGTCTTGAGGAATTCGCGATAGGCCGACGGCTCGGCATAGACATTGTCGAACATGTGGTGGCCGGGCATGGCGAGCGCGGGGTTGTAGCTCATGTCCAGGCCGGTGGTGAGGTGTATCCATTCGCGGTAACCGGCGGGGAACGGCAGCTCTTGAGCCTCGGCCGACACGGCGAGCAGCAAAGCGAGGGGGATCAGTTTCTTCATGGCGGTCTCCTTTCCTGCCTTCAGATTGTTCCCTCGTCCCTTTCCCGCGACAGGCCGCCGGCTGCACCGATTGCGTCATTCGCTGCATTTCCGCTGTGGGGTCGGCGCCGATCGGTTAGGCTTTCCCGATGAGAAATTGGCTGATCATCGCCGGCATCTGGGGCTCGGTCGGATTGTTCGACGCGAGCCGCACCGTCTTCGTGATGCATGCCGAGGGGATGCATCACGACTGGCCCTATCTCTTCCTGGTACTGGTGCTGTGCTGGCTGGTCTGGGCGCTGGCGACACCGCTGGTGATGCGGCTGGAACGCCTGCGCGGCTGGCGGGCCTGGGTCGCGCACCCTGCGGCCTGCCTCGGCATCGGCGTCGTGGCCGCGGGCTGGGGGGCTTGGCTGGAGGAGCGGTTCAATCCCTGGTTGGCTAACGAGATCCCTGATTTGCCGACGCTGTGGCGGATGCGCTTCGAGGAAAATCTGCTGGCCTATCTGGTGCTCTACGTCACCGTGCTGGCGGTCTGTGTCGCCCTCCGCACGCGGGCGCAGATGGCCCGGCAGAGGGAGGTGCTGACCCAGGCCCGGCTCGACGCCTTGCGCCGCCAGATCGAGCCGCATTTCCTGTTCAACAGCCTCAACGCCATCGTCTCGCTGATCCGCGAGAAGCGCGACGCCGATGCGATCCAGGTGACGGTCGAACTGGGCGATCTACTGCGCCGGGTGCTGGATGAGTCCGGCCGGCAATTGGTGCCCTTGTTCGAGGAACTGGATTTTCTCGGCAAATATCTCGACATCCAGAGGGTGCGCTTCGGCGACCGGCTGGGAGTCGCCATCGAGCGCCCCGCCGGCCTGGCCATGGCCCAGGTGCCGGCTTTGCTGCTTCAGCCCCTGGCCGAGAACGCCATCAAGCACGGCATCGGCCGCCGCGTCGACGGCGGGCGGCTCGATATCCGGGTGGCGCGCGCCGAGGACCGGCTGACCATCGCCATGGAGAATGACGGCCCGCCGCTGCCGCCCAGCCGCGAGGACGGCATCGGCCTGGCGAATATCCGCGCCCGCCTGTTCAGCCTGTATGGCGAGGATGCCGTGCTCGAGATCGCCGACGGCGCGCCGGGGCGGGTGCTGGTCACCGTGTCGCTGCCTTACCGGACGGCCTGAGATGATCCGCGCCCTGATCGTCGATGACGAACCGCTGGCCCGCCGCAACGTCACCGCGATGCTGGCGGACGAGGCGGACATCGAGGTCATCGGCGAATGCGCCTCGGGCGGCGAGGCGGCGGCGCGTATCCGGGCCGAGCGGCCCGATCTGGTATTCCTCGACGTGCAGATGCCCGATGGCGACGGGTTCGACGTGCTGGAATCGCTCGGCTGCGAGCTGCCGTCGGCGGTGGTGTTCGTCACCGCCTATGACCGCTATGCCCTGCGCGCCTTCGAGGTCGGCGCCATCGATTATCTGCTGAAGCCGTTCGACCAGGTCCGCTTCGCCAAGGTGCTGGCCCGCGCCCGCGACTGGATCGGCCAGGAGAGAAACGGTGAAAAGAGCCGCGACGCCCGTCTGGCGGTGAAAAGCGCCGGGCAGGTGCTGCTGGTCAAGGTGGCGGAGATCGATTGGGTCGAAGCGGCCGACTATTACGTCTCGCTGCATGTGGCGGGACGGACGCATCTGCTGCGCCGCAGCCTGGCCGATCTGGAAAAGGAATTGGACGGGCAGGGCTTCTGCCGGGTGCACCGCTCGGCGCTGGTCAATCTCGACCGGGTGACGGGCCTCTCCACCGACGAAGAGGGCGATTACCGCGTCGAATTGACCTGTGGCGCCCGCCTGCGGCTGAGCCGAAGCTGCCGCAGGCAGGTGCAGGAAAAACTCGGCCTTTAAGCCTTCGCGGCCTTGTAGGCCTCGATCAGCGCCTTGCCGACGGCGAGCACCGTGTCCTTGTCGCCCTTCTTGAGCAGCCCCTCATCGACCAGCTTGCCGCCGACGCCGACGCAGGCCGCGCCGGCTTTGACCCATTCGGCCACGGTCGAGGCGTCGATGCCGCCGGTCGGCATGAAGGTGATCTTGGGGAACACCGAGCGCAGCGCCTTGAGGTGGCCGGAGCCGACGGTGGAGGCGGGGAACAGCTTGACCGCGGTGCTGCCGGCCTGGAGCGCGTTGAACACTTCGGTCGGGGTCAGGGTGCCCATCAGGCTGGGAACCTCGTGGCGGCGGCAGGCGGCGCCCACTTCGGCCGAGACGCAAGGCGACACCACATAGCGCGCGCCGGCGGCGACCACGCGGTCGGTGTCGGCGGCGGTGAAGACGGTGCCGGCGCCGATCAGCAGATCCTTGTCGTGGGACAATTCCTCGATCAGGGCCGGGGCGTCCGGGATCGTCAGGGTGATCTCGAAGGTGCGGAACCCGGCTTCCTTCAGCCAACCGACCGAGGTGCGGGCCAGGTCGAGGGTCGAGGTGCGGATCACCGGCACCACGCCGTGCGACACCACCTGGTCGAGAATGTGTTGAGGATTGGACAAGCGGGCCTCTTCAGCGAAAGTTCTGTGTATTTTTTACATGCCAGAGCAATAGCGCCGCATCATAAGCCCGATTCTCCGACAGTTAAAACTCAATTTTGTAAAAATCCTACATTTTGTCCTTGAGATCGGGCGGGGGTGGTCCTATCGTTTGCGGCGATCCAGGGAGTGATAATCAAATGGCGGAATTCCGCAGTTTTTCCGATGCCGAACAGGTCGCCGAGATCCTGTCGGCCGAGGTTGCCGACCTGCTGGGGCAGGGCATCGCCGAGCGCGACGCCGCGTCGCTGATCGTGCCGGGCGGACGCACCCCCGGATTGTTCCTCTCCAAACTGTCGCACCGCGCTTTGGCCTGGGATCGCGTCAAGGTTACCGGCAGCGACGAGCGCTGGGTCGACGTTTCTTCGCCGGACAGCAACGAGGCGCTGGTGCGCCGCACTTTGATCGCCAACGCCGCCGCCGACGCCGAATTCGTTTCGCTCTATACCGGCGCCGACACCCCGGCTGACGGCGTGGAAGAGGCCGAGTGGCGCATCCTGGACATGGCGCGCCCGTTCGACGCGGTGGTGATGGGCATGGGCGATGACGGCCATTTCGCGTCGCTGTTCCCCGGCGAGGCGGCCCTGGAGATTGGTCTCGACCTCGAGTCCGACGCCATCTGCGTCCCGGCCATCGGTCCCGCCGGCGGTCCGCCGCGCCTGTCGCTGACCCTTTCCTGCCTGGCCGAAGCGCGCCATATCTACATTCTCGCCACCGGCGCCCATAAGCGCGAAGTGTGGCAGCGGGCGGCCGACGAGTCGCCGAACATCCTGCCCGCCAATGCCCTTCACCGCCTGACCGGGGTTCCGGTCGATTTCATGTGGTGCCCATAACGAAGAGACTGTTGGGGAATTGGATATGGTCTGCACAACGATATCAGAGGCATGGGCCAGGCAGCGGGAGCGACGCGATGCTGACGCATCGCGAGCGAGCGATAACGCCGCCCATGCCTCTGATATCGTTGCCCGAAGGGTCGCAGCCGGAAAGCCGAGGGCGGCGTTATCCCGCCTCGACGATGCGCCAGCATCGTCTTCGGCAGGCTGCCTGGCCCTCGGCTTTCCGGCTGCGATGCAGGCCATACCCAATTCCCCAATAGTCTCTTAACCCCGAGGACGTCATGGCCAATTCGACTCTGAGCGCCGTTACCGAGCGCATCGTCAATCGCAGCAAATCCAGCCGCACCGCTTATCTGGCGCGCATCCGCGCCGCCATGGAGCCGCGCCCGCGCCGCACCGACATGGGCTGTTCCAATCTGGCGCACGGCATGGCCGCGTGCGGCCCGGCCGACAAGGCGCGCATCACCGGCAACCGCGGCCCGTGCATCGCCATCGTCTCGGCCTATAACGACATGCTGTCGGCGCATCAGCCCTACGAGACCTATCCGGCCCTGATCAAGCAGGTGGTGTCCGCCGCCGGCGGCGTCGCCCGCTTCGCCGGCGGCGTGCCCGCCATGTGCGACGGCGTGACCCAAGGCATGGAAGGCATGGAGCTGTCGCTGTTCTCGCGCGACGTGATCGCCCAGTCCGCCGCCGTCGCCTTGTCGCATGATCTGTTCGACGGCGCGCTGATGCTGGGCATCTGCGACAAGATCGTTCCCGGCCTGGTGACCGGCGCTTTGACCTTCGGCCATCTGCCGATGATCTTCGTGCCCGGCGGCCCGATGCCGACCGGCATCGGCAATGCCGAAAAGGCCAAGGTCCGCCAGGCCTATGCCAAGGGCGAGGCGACCCGCGACGACCTGCTGGCCTCCGAGGCCGCCGCCTATCATTCGCCCGGCACCTGCACCTTCTACGGCACCGCCAACTCCAATCAGATGATGATGGAGATGATGGGCCTGCATCTGCCCGGCGCTTCCTTCGTGCCGCCCGGCACGCCGGAGCGCGACGCCTTCACCCGTCTGGCCGCCCAGCGCGTCACCGAGATGTTCGGCAAGGCCGAGGAGCATGCGGTCGGCGTGATGGTCGACGAGAAGAGCTTCGTCAATGCCGTCGTCGGCCTGCTGGCCACCGGCGGTTCGACCAATCACACCATCCACTTGATCGCGATGGCGAAGGCTGGCGGCATCCAGCTCGATTGGGACGATTTCCACGATCTGGCGGCGGTGGTGCCGCTGATTGCCTCGGTCTATCCCTCGGGCAATGCCGACGTGAACGATTTCCACAAATCGGGTGGCCTGGCCGCGGTGATCGGCGAGCTGCTCGATGCCGGTCTGCTGCACAAGGACATCCGCACCGTCAACGGAACCGATCTGTCGGCCTATGCGACGACCGCCCGTTACGAGAACGACGCACTGAGCTGGGGCGAGCGTGCCCGCGGCACCAACCCGGCGATCATCTCGACCATCGCCACCCCCTTTGCGGCGGATGGCGGCCTCAAGGTGCTGAAGGGCAATCTCGGCCGCTGCGTCGCCAAGACCTCCGCCGTGAAGCCGCAATATCAGTCGATCAAGGCGCCCTGCCGCGTCTTCGAGGACCAGGAAGAGATGCAGGCCGCCTTCAAAGCCGGCGAGCTGCATCGCGACGTGGTCTGCGTGGTGCGTTTCCAGGGTCCGAAGGCCAATGGCATGCCCGAGCTGCATAAGCTGACCCCGCCGCTGGGGGTTTTGCAGGATCTCGGCTTCAAGGTGGCGCTGGTTACCGACGGCCGCATGTCGGGCGCGTCGGGCAAGGTGCTGTCGGCCATCCATGTGACGCCGGAAGCCCTGGCCGATGGTCCACTGGCGAAGCTGCGCGACGGCGACGTGATCCATATCGATTGCGAGACCGGCGTTCTGCAGGCCGAAGTCTCGGACGAGGAGTTCGCCGCCCGCGCGCCGGCCCAGGTCAAGAAGGTCAGCCAGTGGGGCGTCGGGCGCGAGCTGTTCGCCCCGTTCCGCCAGGTGGTCTCGGCCGCCGACAAGGGGGCCAGCGTTTTCTCCTACGACGGCGAGTACTGATGGCCTCGGCGGCGGAAACGAACCAGCTCGACCACCCGCTGTTCGATCAGATCAAGCGGGCCGAGGATCGTTTACGCCGCTCCGAACGCAAGGTCGCCGACTACATCCTGGCTGAGCCGCAGACGGCGCTATCTTTGGGCATTTCGGCTCTGGCCGCCGCCAGCGATGTGTCCGATCCCACGGTGCTGCGCTTCTGCCGGGCCCTGGGCTTCGACGGGTTTCAGAGCTTCAAGCTCGCTCTGGCCCGCGCCCTGGCCCTCGGCGCGCCCTTTATCCGCGAGGGCGTCGGACCTGACGACGACACCGCCACCCTCGGTGCCAAAATCTGCTCGCAGACGGCGGCCGCCATCTACGGCCTGCCGGCCAAACTCGACTGGCCGACAGTGGAACGCGCGATGGAAGCGCTGGCCGCCGCTCCCCGCATCGAATGCTACGGCGTCGGCGCGTCGGGCGCGGTGGCGGTCGACGCGCAGAACAAGCTGTTCCGTCTCAATGTGCCGGTGACGGCTTACGTCGATCCGCATATGCAGGTCATGTCGGCCTCGAGCCTCAAGCGCGGCGACGTGGTGATCGCCTTTTCCTATACCGGGCGGGCGAGGGAAGTGATCGAGGCCGCCCAGGTCGCCCGCCGCCAGGGCGCCACCGTCATCGCCGTCACCACCCCCGGCACGCCGCTGGCCGGCGCCGCCTCGGTGCCGCTGCTGCTGCCGGCGATCGAGGATACCGAGCAATTCACCCCGATGATCTCGCGGCTGCTGCAGCTGGTGGTCGTCGATATTCTGGAAATCGGTGTCGCGCTGCGGCGCGGCCCCAGCCTGTTCCCGCATCTGCGCCGGATGAAGGAATCCCTGCGCAGCGTGCGGCAATATCCTCCGGAGAGCTGAGATGGCCAACATGGATAAGGATCTGCCGCTCAAGGAGGATATCCGCCTGCTCGGACGTCTGCTCGGCGAGGTGCTGCGCGAACAGTCGGGCGAGGATATGTACGATCTGGTCGAGACCATCCGCCAGACTTCGGTGCAGTTCGCCAAGGAGCGCGACGACGAGGCGGAGCGGCAGCTGACCGGCATCCTCAACGGCTTTTCGGCGCAGAACGCGGTGTTCGTGGTCCGCGCCTTCTCGCAGTTCCTGCATCTGGCCAATATCGCCGAGGACCAGCATCACATCCGCCGCAACCGCGAGCACGAGATCGCCGGCTCGAAGCCGCGCGACGGCTCGCTGATCCATGCGCTGGAACGGCTCGACCAGGCCGGCATCGGCGGTGAGAACCTGGCCGATGTGATCGCCGACATGCAGGTCACGCCGGTGCTGACCGCCCATCCGACCGAAGTGCAGCGCAAGAGCGTGCTGACCCTGCACCGCAAGCTGGCGGTGCTGCTGGGCGAGCGCGACCGCGATCTCACCCCGTCCGAAGCGAGCGAGAACGAAGCCGAGCTTTACGCCGCCATCCTGACCCTGTGGCAGACCCGCTTTCTGCGCCCGCAGCGCCTGACCGTCGCCGACGAGGTGCGCAACGGCATTTCTTATTTCCAGGACACTTTCTTCGATCAGCTGCCGCGCCTTTACGAGCATTTCCAGTCGGTGCTGGCCGATCACGGCATCGCCGGAATCGAGCTGCCGCCCTTCTTCCGCGTCGGCACCTGGATCGGCGGCGACCGCGACGGCAATCCCTTCGTGACCGCGCCGGTGCTGAAGGAGGCGATCGCCCTGCAGAGCGCCGCGGCCTTCGCTTTCTATAAGGAGAGTGTCAACCGCCTGGCCGTCGAGCTGCCTCTGTCGCTGCAGATGATCAGCGTCTCGGACGAGTTGCTCGCTCTGGCCGATCACTCGACCGACGCTAACCCGCACCGCCAGGACGAGCCCTATCGCCGCGCGCTGGGCGTGATCCTGTCGCGCCTGCACGACACCGAAGCGGCCTTGTCGGGCAAGAACGGCCCGACTGCTTATGACAGCGCCGAGGCCTTCCGCCAGGATCTGTCGATCCTGCAGGCCTCGCTGATGGGCCATGGCGGCGCCCGCCTGGCGACCCGTCGCCTGAAGCGCCTGATCCAGGCGGTCCGCATTTTCGGCTTCCATCTGGCGCCGATCGATCTGCGGCAGAATTCCGACGTGCATGAACGCTGCGTCGCCGAGCTGCTGAAGGTGGCGGGGCGCTGCGCCGATTACGCCGCGCTGGACGAGGAAAGCAAGATCGCCCTGCTGGCCGAGGAACTGGCCAGCCCGCGTCCGCTCTATGCGCCGCATCTGACCTATGGCGAGGAAACCGCCGGCGAGATGGCGCTGTTCTTCACCGCCGCCGACATACGCCGCCGCTTCGGCCCCGACGCTTTGCCCAATTGCATCGTCTCGAAAACGGCCGGTGTCTCCGACCTGCTGGAAGTTTCGGTGATGCTGAAGGAGGCGGGCATGCTGCAGGGCGCCCGCAAGCCCAACATCATCCCGCTGTTCGAGACCATCGAGGATCTGCGCTCGGCGCCCGACTCGATGAAGCTGCTGCTGTCGCTGCCGGTCTACCGCAAGCTGCTCGACGCCAAGCATCCGACCCAGGAAGTGATGCTGGGTTATTCCGACAGCAACAAGGATGGCGGCTTCCTCACCTCGGGCTGGGAGCTGTACCGCGCCGAGGTGGCGCTGGCCAGATTGTTCGCCGAAAAGGGCATCAAGCTGCGCCTGTTCCATGGCCGCGGCGGTACGGTGGGCCGTGGCGGCGGTCCGGCCTATCAGGCGATCCTGGCCCAGCCGGCCGGGGTGGTGTCGGGCCAGATCCGCTTGACCGAACAGGGCGAGGTGATCGCCTCGAAATATGGCAGCCCGGAGATCGGCCGGCGCAATCTCGAAGTGCTGGCCGCCGCGACCCTCGAAGCGACCCTGATCGACGATGAGAACCGCGTCGAACCGGTCGAGCCCTTCTTCCCGGCGCTGGACCGCCTGTCCGAACTGGCCTTCGCCGCCTATCGCGACCTGGTTTACGAGACCGAGGGCTTCGAGACTTATTTTCGCCAATCGACGCCGCTCGCCGAGATCGCCACGCTGAATATCGGCTCGCGCCCGTCCTCGCGCACCAAATCGACCAGGATCGAGGATCTGCGCGCCATCCCCTGGGTGTTCTCGTGGTCGCAATGCCGCCTGATGCTGCCCGGCTGGTATGGCTTCGGCTCGGCGGTCGAGGCCTGGCTGAAGGAACAACCCGACGGGCTGGCGCTGCTGCAGCGCATGTACAAGGCCTGGCCGTTCTTCCGCGCCTTGCTGTCCAACATGGACATGGTGCTGTCGAAGAGCGATCTCGGCATCGCCTCGCGCTATGCCGAACTGGTCGAGGATGAAAAACTGCGCACCGAGATCTTCGCCCGCATCAGGCAGGAGTGGGAGCGCACCACCCGCCATCTGCTGGCGATTTCCGGGCGCGATCAGCTGCTGGCCGACAATCCGCTGCTGGCGCGGTCCCTGCGCAACCGCCTGCCTTACATGGACCCCCTGAACCATTTGCAGGTCGAGCTGCTGCGCCGTTTCCGCGCCGGCACCACCGACGCTTCGGTGCGCCAGGGAATCCAACTCGCCATCAATGGATTGGCCGCCGGTCTACGCAATAGCGGCTAATCTTGACTTCCCGTTCGTAATCCGCGACAACGCTGTCAATTAAGGAGGAAACAATGAGCCAGGCTTCGGAACCCAAAAAGGGGCCCGTTCTGGTATTGCTGGGCGGCACCGGGGATCTGGCCCGCCGCATGCTGCTGCCTTCTCTCTTCCATCTCGAGGCCGACGGGCTGCTGCCCGACGGGTTGCGCATTTATGGCGTCGCCCGTGACGGCCAATCGCCCGACACCTATCGCACCAACGTCCGCGCCGCGCTCGAACTGCGCGAAAAGACCATCGAAGAAGATGCCTGGAAGCGCTTCATCGCTCGGGTCGATTATTTTTCCGGCGACGTCACCAAGCCCGAAGGCGCCAAGGCGCTGGCCGATGCGATCGGCGGGCATTCCGAGCTGTACATCTATTTCTCGGTCTCGCCCTCGATCTATCCGAAGGCCTGCGAATCGCTGGCCGGGGCCGGCCTGATCCGTGAGAACACCCGCCTGGTGCTGGAAAAGCCGATCGGGCGCGATCTGGAAAGCTCGAAGGCGCTCAATTGCGCCGTCGCCAAGGTGGCGACCGAAGAGCAGATCTTCCGCATCGACCATTATCTCGGCAAGGAGACGGTGCAGAACCTGATCGCTCTGCGCTTCGCCAACATCGCCTTCGAGCCGCTGTGGACCAACCACACCATCGACCATGTGCAGATCACCGTGGCCGAGACCGAGGGCGTGGGCGACCGCTGGCCGTACTACAACGAATATGGCGCTCTGCGCGACATGCTGCAGAACCATATGATCCAGCTGCTCTGCCTGGTCGCGATGGAGCCGCCGGCCGACCTCGATCCGGATTCGGTTCGCGCCGAGAAGGTCAAGGTGCTGAAGGCGCTGCGTCCGATGAGCCGCGCCACCGTGTCGCAGGAAGTGGTGCTGGGCCAGTACACTTCGGGCGTCTCCGACGGCAAGTCGGTGACCGGCTATCTCGACGAGGTGGGCAAGCCGACCGACACCGAGACCTTCATCGCCCTGCGCTGCTTCATCGACAATTGGCGCTGGGCCGGCACGCCGTTCTTCCTGCGCACCGGCAAGCGCCTGCCTGAGCGCCGCACCCAGATCGTCATCCAGTTCAAGCCGTTGCCGCATTCGATCTTCTCGAACAGCGCCAATGCCGACATGGTCGCCAACCGGCTGGTGATCGACCTGCAGCCGCAGGAAGACATTTCGCTGGTGCTGATGAACCAGCGCCCGGGCCTGGCCCAGGAAGGCATGCGCCTGCAGCCGATGCCCCTGTCGCTCAGCCTGGCCAAGGCCTATAGCGGCCATGGCGGCCGCCGGCGCATCGCCTATGAGCGCCTGCTGCTCGACGTGTTCCGCGGCGACCGCACCCTGTTCGTGCATCGCAATGAGGTCGAGGAAGCCTGGGCTTGGGTCGACGGCGTCGCCGAAGCCTGGCAGCAGGCTGGGCTGAAGCCCAAGAACTACGCGGCCGGCACCAGCGGTCCGGCCGGAGTCCATGCCCTGATCGAACGGTCCGGGCATCAATGGCATGACTGAAAAATAAAGGGATCGGGATGACGTCAGGGCAGGAGTTGGGGCTGGTCGCCGATATCGGCGGCACGAATGCGCGTTTTGCCCTGGTGGATACCGTCGGCGACAGGAAGCGGCTGCTGGATATGCAGCAGCTGGCCTGCGCCGACTACCCGACCTTCGAGGAATCGCTTTCCTCCTATCTGAAGCTGGTCGGGGCCAAGCCCTGCGCCGGCGTGGTGGCGGTGGCCGGCGCGGTCAAGAACAACGCCGTCCGCTTCACCAATCTCAATTGGCACATCACGCCGGAAAGCCTGACCAAGTCGGGTTTCCCCGATGTGCGCCTGATCAACGACTATGCCGCCCAGGCGCTGGCCTTGCCGCTGCTGGACCGCGCCCGCCTGTTCCCGCTGGGGCCGCATCAGGGCCCGCATGAGGGAACCCTGGCGGTGCTGGGTCCGGGCTCGGGCCTCGGTGTCGCCGCGCTGATCCGCCAGCCGGGCGGCCAGGACGTGCCGCTGGCGACCGAAGGCGGCCATGCCGATTTCGCCGCGGTCGACGATATCGAGCACGAGATCGTGAAAATCCTCACCGCCCGCCATGGCCGCGCCTCGATCGAGACGCTGCTGTGCGGTAATGGGCTGTGCCGCCTCTATGAATTGCTGCAATTGCTGGGCGGCAGGAAGGCCGAGGCCCTGACCGCCAGCGATATTTCCGAACGCGGCCTGGCCGGCGATTGGGATTGCCGCGAGACGCTGCTGCGCTTCTGCGCCATCCTCGGTTCGGTCTCGGGCGACGTGGCGCTGACCTTGGGCGCCACCGGCGGCGTGTTCATCGCCGGCGGCATCGCGCCGCGCATCCTGCCGGTGCTCGAAGCCAGCCGCTTCCGCGAGCGCTTTGAAGCCAAGGCGCCGATGGTGGCCTGGCTCAAGGCGACCCCGACCCTGATCATCACCGACACCAATTCGGCGCTTTTGGGCGCCGCCCGGGTGCTCGGCACCGCATAAAGAAAAGGGCGGCGGAATGAACCGTCGCCCGGAATACTTTTTGGGGAGGACACGACTCCCAGCAGGGGAAGTCGTTCACCAGCCGATCATATCGCAGGTCGGGAGGAATTCAAGAAAAATATGACAACGCTGTCAATGTCATCAAGGTTGCCAAGGCCATCCGGGCTGTGCCGTGATGCCCGTTTATTCAAATAAGACCAAGTGAGGAAGCGGCCGCATGTCGGAACTGTCCACCGCATCGGGCGCCAGTCTGTCGGGAACCAATCTCGAACGCGCCGGCGACCATAATCAACGCGTCACTTTGCAGGCCATCCGCGTCGGGGGGCCGACCACCCGGGCTTATCTGGTCGAGGTCACCGGCCTGACTCCGCCGGCCATCGCCAACATCACCAAGCGCCTGATCAATGAGAAGCTGGTGATCGAGGTCGGCCGCCAGCAGGGCGCGCGCGGCCAGCCGGCCATGAAGCTGGCGATCAATCCCGACGGCTGCTATGCGCTGGGGCTCAATATCGACCGCGACCACATCACCCTGGTGTTGCTCGATCTGGCCGGACAGGTCAGGGCGCGCGTCTCGTGGGACGTCGATTTCGCCCTGCCGCAGGCGGTGGCCGATTTCGTCGGCCGCGAGATCGGCCCGCTGCTGTCCGGCGCCGGTATCGGCATGCGCCAGGTGATCGGCGTCGGTGTCGCCATTCCCGACGACATCGCCCGGGTGCACCTGCCGCATTGGCCGGACGGTTATTCCGCCTGGAACGATACCGACCTCGCCGAATTGCTGGCGCCGGTCCTGCCGCTGCCGGTTCATGTCGAAAACGATGCCGCTGCCGCCGCGCTGGGCGAGCTCCATTTCGGCCATGGTCTGCATCATCCGAATTTCTTCTACGTGCTGGTCAGCCTCGGCCTCGGTGGGGGGCTGGTGATCGAAGGCAATTACTATCGCGGCGCCGCCGGCCGCAGCGGCGAGATCGGCTTCCTCCCCATCGCCGGCGGCAAGTCGCTGCAGGAAGCGGTGTCGCTGTCGGCTCTTTACGACCACCTGGCCGCCGACGGAATTGCGGTCAGCCGCCCTGACCAGCTGGCCGGCGCGGACGCCAAGATGCGGGCCAGCCTCGGCCGCTGGCTCGATCAGGCCGCCGCTCTGATGATGGGGCCGATGGTCTCGATCAATTGCCTGATCAATCCCGAGGCGATCTATGTCGGCGGCCGCCTGCCGTCCGACCTGATCGACCAGTTGGCCGAACGCCTGAACAGCCGCCTGCAGGAAGACGGCTCGCCGATCCCGGCCGTGGTGCCGGTACAGCGCGCCGCCATGGCCGCCGACGCGCCGGCGGTGGGGGCGGCGATGCTGCCGTTCGGCGACAAGCTGCTGCCGTCGGCGTCGGTGCTGATGAAGGCCGAGGGCTAAGGCGAGAGGCCTTGTTTATTATTTTAACTTTATTTAATAATGAGACCCAAGGGGACCAGGAATGAACGCTCAACCAGGCCGGATGAACCAGGCCTTCATCTATGTGACGTCGCTTTTCTTCGCGTGGGGGTTCATCACCGCCACGCTCGACACGCTGGTGCCGCTGGTGAAGTCGGTCTTCACCCTCAGCTATAGCGAATCGCTGCTCACGCAATTCGCCTTCTTCCTGTCCTACGGCATCGTCTCGCTGCCGGCGTCGTCGCTGGTGGCGAAGAAGGGCTCGGCCGTTTCGATCATCATCGCGCTGAGCACCATGGTGGTCGGCTGCCTGATCTTACCGCTTGCCACGTCGTTGCGCGCCTATCCGCTGATCCTGGTGGCGCTCTTCGTGCTGGGCTCGGGCATCACGCTGCTGCAGGTCGCCGCCAATCCGCTGGCCGCCGCACTCGGCAATCCGGAAAAGTCGCATATGCGCCTGGTGCTGTCGCAGGCCTTCAATTCCTTCGGCACCACCATCGCCCCCTATCTCGGCGCGCGCATCCTGCTGTCGGGCGGCGTGTTCTCCGGCACTCAGGACGAGGCCGCGCTGGCCGAATCGCTGCATAAGGTCGACACCGCCTATCTGCTGGTCGCCGCCGCCTTGGCCCTGCTGACCTTCGGCCTGTGGCGCGTGCGCTCTTACTTGACCACCGGCGCGCTGGCCGCCGACGAAGCGCCGCATTCCCCGTTCGAGGCGCTGAAGTCGCGCTGGGCGGTGGCCGGCGCGGTCGGCATCTTCCTCTATGTCGGCGCCGAAGTGTCCGTCGGCAGCCTGATCATCAATTTCCTGGTGCAGACCCTGGGCATCGCCCATGAGGAGGGCGGCCATCTGCTGTCCTTCTATTGGGGCGGCGCCATGGTCGGCCGCTTCATCGGCAGCGCGCTTCTGGCCCGCTTCCGCGCCGGTCCGCTGCTGACCGTCGCCGCCCTGGTGGCCGGTTCGTTGTGCGCCGTGGTCAGCCAGACCGGCGGCAATGTGGCCGAAGTGGCCGTGCTGTCGATCGGCCTGTTCAACTCGATCATGTTCCCGACCATCTTCACCCTGACTCTGGAGCGCTCGTCGGCGCCGCCGGCCTCGACTTCGGGCCTGCTGTGCATGGCGATCGTCGGCGGCGCCCTGCTGCCGCAGCTGGTCGGGCGGGTGGCGGATTCGGTCACGCTGGCCAGCGCCTTCCTGGTGCCGGCGGTGGCCTATCTCGGCATCGCCTTCTTCGCCGCCGCCACCAGCCGCAAGGCTCCGGTGACGCTGGCCGAGCCGGCCCAATCACTGCATTAGGACCAAGATGATCAGAATCGGCGTGGACTTTGGCGGAACCAAGATCGAAGCGGCAGCCCTCGACCCGGATGGTCGCTTCCTGGCCCGCCTCAGAGTCCCGAACCCGGGAGAGTACGATCAGGCACTGGTGACGGTGCGCGATCTGATCGCCCGGGTGGAAGCCGAGATCGGCGGTGCGGGTACGGTGGGGATCGGGCTGCCCGGCTCGATCTCCCCGCGCACCGGCCTGATGCGCAACGCCAATTCGACCTATCTCAACGGCCGCACCTTCCGCGAGGATCTGTCGGTGGTCATGGGCCGCGAGGTCCGCGTCGCCAATGACGCCAACTGCCTGGCTCTGTCCGAGGCGGTCGACGGCGCGGTCGCCGGCGCCAAGGTCGCCTTCGCCATCATCGTCGGCACCGGCTGCGGCGGTGGGCTGGTGGTCAACGGCCAGCTGGTCGAGGGCGCCAACGGCATCGGCGGCGAATGGGGGCATATGCCTCTACCCTGGCCGAGCGTCGCCGAGAATCCTGGTCCGAAATGCTGGTGCGGCCAGCATGGCTGTCTGGAGACCTGGGTGTCGGGCACCGGCTTCCAGCGCGACTACGCCGCATCCGAAGGCGGGCGCCAGATCACCGGCGAAGCCATCGTCCAGGCCGCGCGCCGGGGCGAACCCGCCGCCAAAGCGGCTTTCGAGCGTCTGGTCGGCCGTCTTGGCCGCGCCATCGCGGTGGTCTGCAATCTGGTCGATCCCGATGCGTTCGTGATCGGCGGCGGTCTGTCCAACGTCCCCGAGCTGTTCGAACGCCTGCCCGGCGCGGTGCGTCCTTATGTGTTTTCCGACACCTGGGAAGCCAAAATTGTCCCAGCCCAATGGGGAGATTCATCTGGGGTCCGCGGCGCGGCGCGGTTATGGTCTTCGGAAGAGACCGTTCTGGCCCATTCTGCTTGAGAGGTACTATGTCCGCCGTTCATGAGTCGCTCGCCCGTCTGAAACATTGGGCGGCCGAGGAAGCCTTTCCCATCTGGTGGAGCAAAGGCGCCGATCACGAAAATGGCGGATTTTATGAAAAGCTGGCACAGGATGGGACCCCCGTGGTGCTGCCCAAGCGTGCCCGCGTCCAGCCGCGCCAGATCTATTCCTTCGGCAAGGCGGCAGCGCTCGGCTGGAAAGGCGACGCGGCTGGCGCCGTGCAGCATGGCCTCGATTTCTATCTGACCAAATACCGCCGCGGCGACGGCCTGTTCCGCACCTTGGTGGCGCCGGACGGCAAGGCGCTCGACGAAGGCATCGCCTTCTACGACCAGGCCTTCGCGCTGCTCGGCCTGCACACGGCTTTCGTGACCCTGAACCAGGACCGCACCTATCTCGACATGGCCCGCCAGCTGATGGCCGAGTGGGTGAAGACCCGCAAGCATCCGGTGATCGGTTTCGAGGAGGCGGTGCCGCGGGTGGTGCCGCTGTGCTCGAACCCGCATATGCATCTGTTCGAAAGCTGCCAGGCCTGGTTCGAAAGCGACCCGCAGGGGCCGTGGGCCGATATCGCCGATGAGATCGCCAGGCTGGCGGTGACCTATTTCATCGATGCCAAATCGGGTGCCCTGCGCGAATTCTTCGATGGCAATTGGCAGCCGATGCCCGGCGAGTCCGGCCGCATCGTCGAGCCCGGCCATCAGCTGGAATGGGCCTGGCTGCTGATGCGCTGGGGCACCAAACGCGGCGACGACAAGCTGATCGCGGCGGCGCTGCGGCTGATCGAGATCGGCGAGACCTTCGGCACTGACGACCGCAATGTCGTATTCTTCAGCCTGTTCGATGATTTCACGCCGCATGACAAGCGGGCCCGCCTGTGGGCGCAGACCGAGCGCCTCAAGGCCCATTGCCTGGCCGCCGAACTGACCGGCGAGACCGCGCATTGGGACAAGGCGGTGAAGGCCGCCGAAGGGCTCGAGCTCTATCTCGACGTGCCGGTGGCGGGTCTGTGGCGCGACGTTCTCAAGCCCGACGGCAGCTTCGTCGAGGAGCCGGCGCCGGCCAGCTCCTTCTATCACATCGTCTGCGCCATCGCCGAATTCGACCGGGCGGCGGCCAAGGCACCCTGATGCGCCGTCTGCTCGCAGCATTGCTGCTGGCCCTGCCGCTGGCGGGCTGGGCGCAAGGGCCGGTTGCCGAGACCAGCGACGGTCCGGTGCGCGGCGAGGCCATCGGCCGCGGCGCGGTGTTCCGCGGCATCCCCTATGCCGCGCCGCCGCTGGGCGAGCTGCGCTGGAAACCGCCGGCGCCGGTCGCCCGCTGGACCGAGCCGCGCGACGCCACCTTCTTCGGCCCGTTCTGCCCGCAGCCCGACCTCAAATGGAATCACGCGCAGGCGATCAACTGGCAGGAAGACTGCCTGACCCTCAATGTCCGCACGCCAAATTTCACTCCCGACGCCAAGCTGCCGGTGATGGTGTGGATTCACGGCGGGGCCAATTGGGCCGGCGGCGCCGCCGATGTGATGTCCTCCTCGATCGTGCTGCATGGCGTGGTGCTGGTGTCGATCCAGTACCGCCTGGGCATTTTCGGGTTCCTGTCGCATCCGGCGCTGACCGCCGAATCCGGGCGTCACGCGTCGGGCAATTATGCGCTGATGGACCAGATCGCGGCGCTCAAATGGGTGCAGGCCAATATCGCCAAGTTCGGCGGCGACCCGGCCAAGGTCACCCTCTTCGGCGAATCGGCGGGTGCCCAGGATGTCGGGCTGCTGATGGTGTCGCCGCTGGCGCGCGGCCTGTTCGTCCGCGCCATCGAGGAAAGCGGCACGGCCGGTTTCGGCTTGCCGCCGCGCAGTCTGGCCGAGAATGAATCCCTGGCCGCAAACGTGCCGGTCGAGCAGCTGCGCCGTCTGCCGGCCGAGAAGCTGCTGGAGATGCAGGCCAAGATGCGTCCGCCGGGCGTCGACGATCCCAGCTTCCTGTGGCTGGCCTCGACCGCCGATGGCTATGTGCTGCCCAAGCCGGCGCAGGAATTGCCGCCGGCCCCGGTGCCGCTGATCGTCGGCTCGAACGGCGTCGAGCTGCATCTGTTCGGCGATCTGGAAGAGACTGTGCAAAAGGCGTTCGGCGCCAATGCCCGCAAGATGCGCGGTGCCTATGGTGCCAGGCAGGCCGACGATCTGGCCGATGACATGACCTTCCGCTGCCCAGCCCAGGCGGCGGCCCGGCGCCAGACCGCGCCGGCCTGGCTGTATGAATTCAATCAGGGCGGCGCCGCCCTGACCCATGCCTCGGAACTTCCCTATGTGTTCGGGGAAGGTTCGCTGATGCAGTCCTATTGGCTGAACTTCGCCCGCACCGGCGATCCGAACGGGCCCGGCCTGCCGGCCTGGCCGCGCTATGAGTCGAAGACGGGAACCTATCTCGACTTCACCGATGGCGGACCGCAGGTGAAGGCCCGTTTGCGGCAGGTCATCTGCCAGATGCTGCCGCGACTCTGACTGGGTTACTTCACCAGCCGGACCGGAGATTTTTCGGCCGGGCGGAGTCCTTCGCAGTCGTCATAAAGCGTCGCGATCTCAGCCATGTCGGCGTCTTCGTCGCCGGTCATGGTGAGCACGGCGAGAATGCCGATCCGCTTGCGGCCGTAATCGGCGACAGCGGCTACCACGGGCACCCGCGCCGCCAGGGCGATCCGGTAGAAGCCCGACTTCCAGCCCGGCGCCAGGGCCCGGGTGCCTTCCGGCGCGATGGCCAGCAGGAAATCGTCATGGGCGGCAATCTCGCTCGCCATGCGGCCGACGAAGCCGGTGGGTTCGCGGCGATTGACCGGAATGCCGCCCAAGGAGCGCATGATCGGACCGCGCCAGCCGCGGAACATGGTGTCCTTGCCGGCCCAGCGCGGGGTGATGCCCAGGGCGGACAGCCCCAGCAGGGTCATCACCAGATCCCAGTTCGAGGTATGCGGATAGCCGAGCAACACCGCCTTGGCGGGCAAAGGCGGCCCGTCGAGCAACTTCCACCCGGATATTGCGAGGACGCGCCGCGCCAAAAATTGAGACAGCGACACGTTTTCCCCTCCGTCGCGATGAAATGCGGGCGTACTCCTACCCTATTCAGCGCGAATTCGGTATAGCCGCGATCTCTTCCAGCGTCAGGCGCTTGGTTTCCGGGAAGAACAGCAGCACGACGATGAACTGAACCGCCATCATCAGGGCGAATACCAGGAAGGGAGCGCCCTTGGACCAGGACGCCACCAGCGGGAACAGCCCCGAGATCAGCGCGTTCATCAGCCAATGGGTGCCCGAGCCGAGACTTTGCCCGCGGGCCCGCACCTCGGTGGGGAAGATTTCGCTGATATAGACCCAGATCACCGCGCCCTGCGAGAAGGCGAAACTGGCGATGAAGGCCAGCAGCACCCACAGCAGCAGAGCCTGTTCGGCCAGTCCCCACAGGATCGCGGCGGCAGCGGTCAGGCTGAACGCCATGCCGACCGCACCGATCAGCAGCAGCGTCTTGCGGCCCAACCGGTCGATGACCAGCATGGCCAGGGCGGTGAACAGCAGATTGGTGGCGCCCACCGCGACGGCTTGCGCGTCGGCCGAGACCTTGCCGAAGCCGGCGGCGGCGAAGATGTCGTTCAGGTAATAGAGAATGGCGTTGATGCCGGTCAGCTGGTTGAACATGCCCAGGCTCACCGCCAGCAGGATCGGCTTCTTATGGCGGCGCCAGGACAGCCTGCCGGTGTCGTGGGGCGCCGCGGCCAGCAGGCGGGATAGATCGCCCTCGGGATCGCCGGAACCCACCCGGCGCAACACGTCGCGCGCTTCATCGGCGCGGCCCCTCAGCGCCAGCCAGCGCGGGCTGGCCGGGATCGTCCACAGCAGCGCGAAGAACAGCAAAGCGGGCAGGGCGGTGACGCCGAATTTCCAGCGCCATCCCTCGATCAGCGAATTGCTGAGATAGGCGACCAGGATGCCGGCGACGATATTGAGCTGGAACAGCCCGGTCAGTGCGCCGCGCCGCTTGGGCGGGGCCAGTTCCGAGATATAAACAGGCGCCAGCACCGAGGAGCCGCCAATGGCCAGCCCGCCGATGAAGCGGAACACCAGCAGCGAGCCCCAGCCGGTCGCCAGGGCGCAGCCGATGCCCGAAGCGACGTAAAGCAAGGCCAGGCCGCGCAGGCAGGCGCGGCTGCCATAGCGGTCGCCGGGAATGCCGGCCACCAGCGCGCCCAGCAGGGTGCCCCACAGCGCGCTCGAAACGGTGATGCCCAGGGTGGCGGGCGTAAGAGACATCTCTCGCGACAGATCGCCGGTAACCCCGGCGACCACCGCCGTGTCGAAGCCGAACAGCAGCCCGGCGAGGGCCGCGACCAGCACGCTTCCGATCAGGACGCCCATCTTTCCTCCGTTTATTTAAGAAATTTGTTTTATTAATTTCCCTGACCTCCTTTATCGTTGTGCGCGGTACCTTACGCAAGCAAAGACGGCTAACGCCGCTGAGGGGACGGAAACATGTTCAAGTCGATTGGCCGGACCGCCCGGCTTCTCCCGATGATTCTTGCCGCGACGGCGGCTTTTGGCGCGGACAGCACCGCGCACGGCCCCTACAACACGCATTTCCTGGCGGGCGGCTCCGATCTGCTGAAACCCTTCGCCGCGCAGCCGCGCCGCGCCGGTGCGCCGTGGACCATTCAGGGCTGGGTGCTGGCCGACGAGATCGCCGAGCAGCCCGTGTCGCTGGCCGGTTTCGGTCTGGCGGGCGAGAGCGGCGCGCGCGCTTTGGCCCTCGATCACGGTCAGCCGGTTCTGCTGAGCGCCGGGAAGGCGACGCTGAAATCAACCGCTTCGGTCAAGGCCGGGCAGTGGGTGTGGCTGGCGGCCAGCTCGGACGGCAAGACCGACCGCCTGTGGCTCGACGGCCGCGAGATCGCCAAAGGCCCGGCCGGCGAAGACGGCTTCGCCAGCCCGGTGGTCGCGCTCGGCCTGCGTGAGGCCAATGTCGAAGGGTTCGGCGGCAAGCTGGCCGGCATGACCATCGAGGAGGGCGATCTCTCCGCCGAGCGCGCCAAGGCGCTGGCCGGCCGCAAGCCCGATGCCGATCTGACCGTATTCGAGGAGGCCTCGCCCTTCTGGCAGGTGCAGGTCAAATCCATCGTCGGAATGGCCGCGCCGCAGGACGCCTGGACCCTGCCCAAGAGCAAGGCGCCGTTCTCCAAGCCGGTCGCCAAGCCGGTCGCCGCGACCCCGGGCCTGGCCGCGACCGGTACGAACCTCTGGACCCTGGGCGATTTCCGCCTGCAATTCGCCAGCAAGGTCAATGCCGACGGCGCCGCTCTGTCGCATGCCGGTTTCGATGCCGGAGCGTGGTATGCGGCGACGGTGCCGGGCACGGTGCTGACCACCCTGGTCGATCGCGGCGTCTATCCCGATCCGGATTTCGGCATCAACAATATGGCGATCCCGGAAAGCCTGGCGCGCCAGAGCTATTGGTACCGCAGCGAGTTCGACGCGCCGGCGGACCTGGCCGGCCGCCATCTGCTGCTCAATTTCGAGGGCATCAATTACGCCGCCGAAGTGTGGCTGAACGGCCAGCGTCTGGGGGATGTGCGCGGCGCCTTCCTGCGCGGCCGCTTCGACGTGACGTCGGCGCTGCAGCCCGGCAAGCGCAACGCGCTGGCGGTCAAGGTGACGCCGCCGCCCCATCCCGGCATTCCGCATGAGCAGTCGATCCTGGCTGGCGCCGGCGACAATGGCGGCATGCAGGCGCTGGACGGCCCGACCTTCATCGCCACCGAAGGCTGGGACTGGATGCCCGGTGTGCGCGACCGCAATACCGGCCTGTGGCGCGATGTGACGCTGCTGGCCAGCGGAACCGTGCGCATCGGCGACGCTCATGTGGTGACCAGCCTGCCGCTGCCGGACCGCTCGAAGGCCGAGGTGAAGATCTCGGTGCCGGTCGAGAATCTGGCCGATCATCCGGTGGCGGCCACCGTGACCGCCTCGTTCGACGGGCTGATCGCCAGCAAGCAGGTGACTTTGGCGCCGGGTAGAAGCGAGGTCGCCCTCGACCCGGTGACCGTGCGGAATCCGGCGCTGTGGTGGCCGAACGGCATGGGCGAGCAGGCGCTGCACACCGCCCATGTGACAGTCGCCGCCGACGGCGCCGAGTCCGACGCCAAGGATGTCCGCTTCGGTATCCGCGAGATCACCTATGAATTGTCTTTGATGGACCCCGCCGGCCATCTGCGCCGCGTCGAGGTCGATCCGACCCAGGCGCCCGGCGTGCAGCTGGTCGATGGCAGCCATCAGGGCATCCGCAAGATCATGGGGGGCTGGGTGCAGTCGCTGACCCAGGCCGGCGCGTCCTCGCCGGCGGTCAAGCCGCTGTCCGACAAATCGCTGACGCCCTATCTGGTCATCCGCGTCAATGGCGAGCGGGTGCCGGCGCGCGGCGGCAGCTGGGGCACCGACGATTACCGCAAGCGGGTCTCACGCGAAAAGCTGGAACCGTTCTTCCGCTTGCACAAGGAAGCGCACGTCAATCTGATCCGCAATTGGGTCGGGCAGAACACCGAAGAGGTCTTCTACGATCTGGCCGACGAATACGGCCTGCTGGTCCTCAACGATTTCTGGGAATCGACCCAGGACGACAATCTCGAAGCCGAGGATGTGCCGCTGTTCCTGGCCAATGCCCGCGACGTGATCAGCCATTACCGCAACCATCCCTCGATCGCCCTGTGGTTCGGCCGCAATGAGGGCGTGCCGCAGCCGATCCTCAATGAGGGGCTGGAAAAGCTGGTTACCGAGCTGGACGGCACGCGCCAATATATGGGCAGCTCGAACCGGGTCAATCTGCAGGACAGCGGTCCCTACGACTACCGCGAGCCCTCGACCTATTTCACCACTTATTCCAAGGGTTTCGCGGTCGAGGTCGGGCAGCCGTCCTTCCCCACCGCCGAGGCCTTCAAGGCGGCGATCCCGGCCGAGGATCTGTGGCCGATCAGCGACGCCTGGGCCTATCACGACTGGCATCAGGACGGTAACGGCGACGCCCGCAAATTCATGCTGGCGATGGACCGCAAGCTGGGCACGCCGAAGGATTTCGACGATTTCGAGCGCAAGGCCCAGCTGCTGACCTACGAATCCTATCGCGCCATCTTCGAAGGCATGAATGCCGAGCTGTGGAACAAGACCAGCGGCCGCATGCTGTGGATGACCCAGCCGGCCTGGCCGTCCACCAACTGGCAGATCATGAGCAGCGACTATGACACCCATGGCGCCTTCTACGGCATGCAGAAGGCGGCCGAGCCGGTGCATGCGCAGATGGATTTGCCGGATTTCGCCCTGACCGTGGTCAACAACACCTTGTCGCCGCTCTCGAACCTGATCCTGCACAGCGAAGTCCATTCGCTGGAAGGCAAGCTGCTGTGGAAGGGCGATAGATCGGTCGATGTCGGCGCCGACGGCACCGCCAAGGCCGGCAAGCTGGCGCTGGGCGGCTTCCTGTCCGAGGACAAGGTGGTGCTGGTCACCCTGGCCCTGACCGACAGCTCGGGCCAGGTTCTGTCGCGCAACTTCTATTGGCAGGCCGATCAGGAAACCGACCTCAAGCGCCTGACCCGGATGGCGCCTCAGGCCGTCGCGCTGTCGGCCGGCCAGGAACGCCGCGGCGAGGACGTGGTGTTCAGCGTCGAGCTCGCTAATAAGGGGTCGGCTCCGGCGCTGATGTCCAAGCTGACCCTGCTGCAGGCCGACGGGTCGCGCCTGCTGCCGGCCTATGCCAAGGACAATTACGTCTCGCTGCTGCCGGGCGAGACCCGCAGCGTCGAGATCTCGGTGCCGGCGGCCGCGATGAAGGGCGCGATCAAGGTCTCGGTGCGCGGCTGGAACGTGCAGCCCCAGACCGTGGCGGTGGCGCCGTGACGTGGCGCTTCGCTCTTCTGATCCTGCTGGCCGGCGCTTCGGCGTCGGCCCAGGATGCCAAACAGGATTGGGCGCAGCTTGGCCGCTATCACGACGATAACGCCAGGCAGGTTGCGTCCGGCCGGAGGCCCGGCATCGTTCTGCTGGGCGATTCGATCACCGAAGGCTGGGCGTCGAAGCGTCCGGGTGTGTTCTCGACACAGCGGATCAGCCGCGGCATCAGCGGCCAGACCACGCCGCAGATGCTGGTGCGCTTTCGCGAGGACGTGATCGCGCTGCATCCCAAGGCGGTGCAGATCATGGCTGGCACCAACGACATCGCCGGCAATACCGGCCCGATGACGCCGGAAATGACCGAGGCCAACATCGCCAGCATGACCCAGTTGGCCCAGGCCAACGGCATCAAGGTGATCCTGGCTTCGATCCCGCCCGCCGCCAATTTCCCCTGGCGGCCGGGCCTGGAGGTCACCTCGAAGATTGTCGCGCTGAATGACTGGATGCGTTCTTATGCCGCGTCGCACGGCGCGGTTTACGCCGATTACTGGTCGACGCTGCAGGACGGCCAGGGAGGCATGAAGCCCGGCCTCGCCTATGATGGAGTGCATCCCACAGAACAAGGCTACGACCTCATGCTGCCGGTGCTTGAAGCGGCACAGAAGCGCAGCGCGGCCGCCCGATCAGCAGGATGTGCGTGGCCCGATCGATAAAGGCCGGGTGCGTGGCGAAGCGGTCCTCGAGCCGGGCGAGTACGCGGACCAGCGCCTCATCGCTCGGCAGCGCCTCGGGGTTCCAGCGCGGATCGGGGCTGAAACGGCTGTGGAACAGGTCGAGCCCGCGCAGCGAATCGATGGTGAAGGCCTTCTTCATCAGGGTTTCGAATTCTCGCGCCGCGAACAGATGCGATGGGAAATTGAACTGCTGGCCGTCCAGCAGTTCGACCTCGAAGCGATCGAGATCATTGTCCTGCCGGAAGGCGCGGGCATGGTCGAGGGAATCGACGTAAGCCGTCGGCACCGAGCCGATGGTCCGCACGGTGGTGACGAAGGCGCCCCTGGTGACACGGGCCAGCTCGTCGATGACCGCGGGCAACACCTCCTGCGGCAGATGATTCAGCACGCAGTAGAGGCACAGGGTCAGATCGAAGCTTCGATCGGCTTCGGGCAGGGGCTGGGTAAGGTCGCGCACCTCGAAGGACAGCGACACGCCGGGCAGATGGCGCACGTCACGGGTCAGTTCGCGTGCCTTGTCGATCTGGGTCTCGGCGATGTCGAAGCCGATCGCCTCGATCTTCCTGAACCCCAGGCGATGGGCTTCGGTGATGATGCGGCGCAGCCAGGTTCCCGGGCCGCAGCCGGCGTCCAGCACGCGCAGTTCCTCCTTGCCGTCGGCCCGCATGAAGCGCAGGCGGCGGGCGATCACCGCCCACAGGCGGGCATCGGCATAGGCGAAGTGGCTGGTGAAGCTGAACAGGCGGTCGGGGTCGCCGTCCGCATAACTGAGATAATGGTCCCCCGAAACGCTGTAGGCGGTGCCGGCGGAGTGGGTCATTTTGCTGTGGTTCCCTAAGGTGAAGACCTGCCCCGACGATAGGTCCGAAGCCGGTAAGGGAGCGATGCGGATCAGCGTTGGCGGATTTTTACGGCGGGCTTATTCGAGGCTAATGTGCCTTATCCACCTTCACAGCGGTGCCATAGCACAGGACTTCCGTGACGCCGGCGGTTACCTCGGTGGCGTCGTAGCGCATCGCGATGATGGCATTGGCGCCCAATTGGCCGGCGTGTGCGACCATCAGGTCATAGGCCTCCTGCCGCGCCTGTTCGCAGAGCTGGGTGTAGATCGTGATGTTGCCGCCGAACAGCATCTGAAATCCGGCGAAGACATTCCCGACGATGGATCGCGACCGGACGATGATGCCGCGCACTATTCCCAGATTTTCGACGATGCGATATCCGGCGATCTCGTTTGCCGTCGTGATTAGGTTGTGCTGGTTCAAAGCGATCTCCCCGAAGAAGACGTTGGCGAATAGAGTTTTGGTTGATCTGTGGATACAAATCTTACTGAAACAAATCCGGTGGATCAGCCTCAACCGCCGGAGCCAGTTCCGACACTCCAATTCCAATCAAACGAAACGGTCGTCCATCCGCTTCCCGCCTCAACAGCGAGAAGCCATGTTCCCATAATGTCTCGAAACGCTGGGTCGGGTGGGGCAGGTGGATCTGGCGGGACAGGGTTTTGAAGTCGCCGGTCTTCAGCTTCAGCACCACGGTGGAACCTCCGACCCCGGCGCGCTGCAGGCGCGCCACCAGCTTGCCGGTCAGGTCGCGCAGTTCCGCGGCCATCGGTTCGAGGGTGCGCTGGTCGCGGGCGAAGGTGTTTTCGACCGAGACGCTTTTCAGCGGACGGTCGGGCGTGATGCGGCGGTTGTCGATGCCGTGTACGCGTTCCGCCAGCGCCTTGCCGAACTTGCCCATGCGGGCGACCAGCGCCGCTTCGCTCATCGCCTGCAATTGCGCGACCGTGGTGATGCCGTCAGCTTCGAGGCGGCTTGCCGTGGCGCGTCCGATGCCGTGGATGGCGCCGACGGGGAGCGGGGCCAGGATCGATTTTGCTTCGGCGCGGCCGATCACCGACAGGCCGCGCGGCTTGTCGCGGTCCGAAGCCAGCTTGGCCAGGGATTTGTTGTAGCTGAGCCCGATCGAGACGGTGACGCCGACATCGCGCTCGATGGCGCGGGCCAGCCGGGCCAGGATCACCACCGGATGACGGTCGATCAGGCGGTGCTCGGGGGTAAGATCGAGATAGGCTTCGTCGAGCGACAGGGGTTCGACCTGCGGCGTCGCCTTCAGCATCAGCGCGCGGATCTGCTGGCTGACCGCCTTATACTTGGCCATGTTGGGCGGGATCACCACGGCGTGCGGGCACAGTTCCAGCGCCTTGAACATCGGCATGGCCGAGCGCGGCCCGAATTTGCGGGCGATATAGCAGGCGGTGGTCACCACGCCGCGGCCGCCGGGGTGGCCGACGATCAGCGGCTTGTCGAGCAGGCTGGGATCGTCGCGCTTCTCGACCGAGGCGTAAAAGGCGTCGCAATCGATATGGGCGATGGACAGGTCCAGCAATTCCGGATGCGACACCACCCTCGCCGAGCCGCAATGCGGACACACCGGTCCGGCGGGCATCAGCTTGGCGCAATCACGGCAAAGGGTCGGGTCCATGAGGACAAGATGGCTCGGGACGCGGGCGAAAAAAAGGGGCGCCGGCTGCTCCAAACCGGCGCCCAATAAACCCCAGGGGGTTTTGGAGCCTCGTCAGGCGGGTACCGCCGCCAAATCCTTGAAATAGCTGTCGTGGGATGGGGCCTGGCGCAGCGCGGCGGCGGTCTGTTCCGCCATCTCGCCCAGGATGCCGCGCAGGCGCTGGTCGTCGACCACCGCCGTCATCGGATCGATGGCGGCGGGGGTGATGCCGAGGCCCGCGAAGATGTAGAACCATGACAGATCGGTGAACAGCTCGCCGGGCCGGGTGCGGATACGGCCGCTCTCTTTATAAAGGGCGATGCGTTCGGCCAGGCTGTCGGGAACCTGCATGGTCTTGCAATAGCGCCAGAACTCGGTGTCTTCGCGTTCGGTGGCGCAGTAATGCAGGATGATGAAATCCCGCACATGCTCGATCTCGGCGATCAGTTCACGATTATAGGACTCGATATTGGCCGGCGCGAAATCGCGGTCGGGGAAATGGTCGAGCAGATTGTAGATGCCGCTCATCGCCAGATGGATCGAGGTCGATTCGAGCGGTTCGAGAAAGCCCGACGCCAAACCGATGGCGACGCAATTGCCGGCCCAGAATTGCTTACGCCGCCCGGTGGTGAAGCGCAGGAAGCGCGGCTCGGCCAGCGGCTTTTCCCCCAGCACCGACAGCAGATCGTCGAGCGCGGCCTGATCCTCGAGATGGGCGCTGGAATAGACATGGCCGTTGCCGGTGCGCTGCTGCAGCGGGATGCGCCACTGCCATCCGGCCGTCCGGGCCAAGGCCTGGGTATAGGGCGGACGCGGCGAGGCGGTGGCGGTGGGGAAGGCGACGGCGCGGTCGCAGGGTAGCCAGCGGGTCCAATCCTCATAGCCGGTCTTGAGGGTCTGCTCGATCAGCAGGCCACGGAAGCCGCTGCAATCGATGAACAGATCGGCGGCCAGCTGTGTGCCGTCGGTGAAATGCAGCGCGGCGATGTGGCCGTTCTCGGCCTGGCTGGCGTGCGAGACGGTCTTCTCCAGCGGCGCGACGCCGAGATGGGTGGCGTAGCTGCGCAGATATTTCGCCACCAGCCCGGCGTCGAAATGCAGGGCGTAGCGCAGGCCGGCCACCGGTCCCGGCGCTTGCGCATCGGGGAAGCGGAAGCGGTTCTCGTCGCCCAGCGCCGAACACAGGCTGAAATCGTTGAAGCGCGGCGCCCATCCCTTGGCCTGGGCGGCCAGGAAATAGTGATGGAACGGGCGGCGGTTGATGGTGCTGCCGAAGGTGCCGAAGGGGTGCCAGTAAGTGTGGCCCGGGCGGCGCCAGTCGGGGAATTTGATGCCCAGCTTGAAGGTGCCCTGGGTATGGCGAATGAAATCACCCTCGTCGATGCCGAGGAATTTCAGGAATTCGGTGATCGGCGGAATGGTCGCCTCGCCGACGCCGACCGTGCCGATGTCCGGCGATTCGACGACGGTGATGGTACAGCCCTGATTGTGCAGGGCGCGCGCCAGCAGGCTGGCCGAAACCCAACCGGCCGTGCCGCCGCCCAGGATCGCGATCGATCGGATGCGTTTGTCGTTCATGGCGTCCACCCCGACGCAAAGAGAAACGGGGCGGCGATTTCTCGCCGCCCCGTCTTTCATATTACAGCTTGAACTTGCCGCCGAGGAAGAAGCGGCGACCGCTGTCGTCGTAGCTGAACGGAAGGTTCGACCACTGCAGGTAGGTGTGGGGCGAGGCATCGGTCAGGTTCTGCACCGA
Source organism: Alphaproteobacteria bacterium (assembly GCA_021325215.1). GTDB lineage: Bacteria > Pseudomonadota > Alphaproteobacteria > Rhodospirillales > Magnetospirillaceae > JAJPHO01. The sequence goes on along the minus strand of JAJPHO010000186.1, from coordinate 9,258 downwards.
GAAGGTCAGACCGAAATGCTCGTTGATGTCGTAGCCGATCTGGCCGTCCAGCTGACCGTAAGGCGCCGAGAAGACCTGATAGATCTTGGTGTTGCCCTTGGCATCCGGGAAGGCGAACGTCGCGCCGACCAGGCTGTCATTGACGGCGGTGTCACGCCACGAATAGGAGGCGCGGGCCGAGAACCCGTCCTTTTCGTAGTACAGCGTGCCGGTCACAGCGTTCTTGGCGACGCCCGGGATCGGGGCGGCGTCGGTGAAGCTGGTAGCCTGCGACGAGTAGGACTGCGAACGGGTATAGTTCGCCGCGATGCCGAAGCCGTCGAGCCAGTTATAGACGCTGGCGTCGAAGGCGTACTGGCCGCCCAGCTCGATGCCGAAGATCTTACCCTTGCCGGCATTGACCGGTTCGCTGACGTTCGAGGTGGTGCCGCCGAAATCGTCCATCACCGTGGTGGCGATGTTCTGGGTTTCGACGAAATTGTCCACCTGCTTGTAGAAGCCGGCGATGCTGACCAGGCCGCTCTTGGCGAAATAGTTTTCGTAAGAGAGGTTGGTCTGGGTCGCGCGGTACGGGTCCAGCTGGGCGTTGCCCGACGAGCCGCCGGCGAAGGCGAAGCCGTCCTGCAGGCCGGTATGGATGTTGGTGCGGGCGTTGGTCTGGCGGGTGAAGTTGTAACTGTTACCCAGGCCCAGCGAGTACAGGTCCTGCGGCGAGGTCACGCGGGCAGCGCCGAAACGGACCTTTTCGGTGTCCGAGGCGTCGACCACGAAGTTCATCGACGGCAGCACATCGTCATAGGACCGGTGGGTGGAAACCGGGATGACGTTGTTGTCGACGCCGTTCCACGAGGCGGTACCGTAATAGGTCGGCACCGGAGCGGATTCGCCGTTGTTGATGTCCAGTTCGGTGTGGACGAAGCGCACGCCGAAATTCAGGTGGAAGCGGTTGGCCGCGCTGCCCACGTCGGCCATCGCATAACCGGCATAGGTCTTCTCGTGCACGTTGAACGAGGACAGGCCGTCGACGAAGAGGGTTTCAGTGTTGTTGGGAACACCGGCGCCGCTCCATACCGAGTTGAGGTAGGTCGACGGGTTGGACAGCGTGCTCGGGTCCTTGACGATGACGTTGCCGACACCCTTGATGTTGACGGTCTTGGCCAGGCCCGGATTGGTGGTCGCGGTCGAGTAGGGGATGTTCGGCGTGCCGTAGCCCGGGTCCTGGTAGTAATCCCACGGACCGCCATTCGGATCGCCGCTGCCGCCGGCGATCTGGCCGTTGGCCAGGGTGCCGTTGATCAGATAGCGGCCGAAGGTCTGGTCGACGCCGCGGCTGCCATAGCGGAAGCCGGAGCTGATCTCGGAATCGACGTTGCGGATGAAGGTCGGATCATATTGCAGGTCGGCCTTGATCGCATAGTTCTGCTGCGAGGTCAGGTTGGCCCAGGCCCAGTTCGACTTGAAGGTGGTCCAGGCCGAGTTGTTCAGCACGTTCGACAGATAATTGACCGTCGGCAGGCCCGAAGTGCCGCCATTGGTCCAGTTGAACTGATAACCGGCGCTGCCGGTGGCGTTGGTGCAGGTCGAGGCTCCGTTGTTGCAGCCCGGAGCGCCAGGCGAGGTGACCACGCCCGACGAGGTGGTGTAGAGGCCGTGCTCGACGTCGGCCTGCGCCGCTTCGAGGTCCGACGTGGCATAGGCGTAGGACGCGTCCAGGGTGCCACGCAGATTGTCGCTGTGGTTCCAGGTGGTGATCCACTGCAGGTTGTTCGCGTTGGTGGTGTTGTTCTGGTACAGCGTCGCGGTTTCCGCGCCGTTGGCGGTGAAGGTGCCGGCTTGGACCACGCCGTTCGGATCGATCGAATAGGGCTTGGACGGGTCGATCGCCGGGATCAGGGTGCCCGGCGAGGCGCCCTGGCCATTGAACCACACCTTGTCGGAATAGGTGATGGTGGTGTCGTCCTCGTGCGAATAGAACCAGTTCACGCGCGAGGTGATGTTGTCGGTGATCCTGGCGGCGACGCTGAGCGACGCGCCGATGGTCTTGCGGTCGTCTTCCAGGTCGCTGAAATAGGCCAGCTGCGGGATGATGTAGTTGCGACCCAGATGGGTCAGATCGCTGGCGGTCACGGCGCCGGTATACGGGCCGAGGGCCGAATCGGTGATCAGCCACTGATTGCGGTTCTGGTCCTGGAATTCGTTGGTGGTGGTCTTCTCCTGGTCATAGGAGAAGCTGGCGGTGACAGCCACCTTGTTGTTGAAATTATAGGAGCCGACCAGCGTGCCGACCGGGGTCCAGTCGCCCTGGCCCTCATTGGTGGTCATGCGGAAGTTGCCGCCCAGGGTGTAGCCCAGCGGCTGAGCCAGTGGATCGCGGGTCTTCAGATCGATGGTGCCGCCCAGGCCGCCTTCGGTGATCGAGGCTTTGGGGTTCTTATAGACGTCGATGCCGCCGATTTCTTCGGACGGAATGCCTTCCAGCGAGCCGTACTGCGCGTTGCCGCCGGCGCCGCCGCCCGAGCCTTCGCCCGAAACGTAGAATTCCTTACCGGTCAGGAACACGTCGCCATTCAGGGTGGTCAGGTTCTGGCGCAGGCCGTCGATCAGCACCGCGGTGCCGACGCCCTGCGAACGGTCGATTTGCACGCCGGGCAGGCGCTGCAGCGCTTCCGCGACGTTCTGGTCAGGCATCTTGCCGATGTCTTCCGGCGCGATCGATTCGATCGGCAGATCGGACTCGCGCTTGGCGTCCAGGGCCTTCTGCTGGGAGGCGCGGAAGCCGGAAACCACGACTTCCTGCACGTCGCTGCTCGAGGAGGACGACTGCTGGGCGATCGCCGGAGCGACGATCAGAAAGGAAATGGCTGAGGTGCTGGCAAGCAGAAGCTTGCGCGAGAATGCGCTGCGAGTAGACATAAGAACGTACCCCCGTACTGTTTGGAGTTGTTTTGGGTTGGTTTTTTGGCCGGACGTTTGGGTTGGTCCGGGTACTCTTGTGACGTAGAGCCTCCATCTGGCTTAGCTGTCAGGAGCGGGGTGTCCGCTTCCGTCGAGAAAGCCGCATGCGTGCTTCAGGCCGCTATATTATTTCTATTTGATTTATTAAATCCGGACCTGTGTTGCACTGTCAATGCAGCTTTTCCTCCTGGCTCCGGCTCTTTTCGGGTTGTATGGCCGGTAGACCTGACATCCGCATAGGTATGCGGTAATGGTGAGCCTACGTTGCGCTGGCTAGACAACGCTGTCAATGGTGCTGACAACGCTATCATACAGCGTTGTCATTTTTTTCAAACCTGTGGTACCTCTGCCACAGGTCGCATGGTAGCGTGCGCAACGAATGGCTCCGGGCCGAGACAGGCATCCGGGCCGCAGGGAGGGATGGGATGTTCGTTACGAAGGACCCTGGGACAAAGGGTCAGGGATCGGTGGTTGCGCTGACCCTGGTGGCCACCTTGGGTGGCCTGTTGTTCGGTTACGATACCGCGGTCATTTCCGGCGCCGTCAAATCGATCGACGCCAATTTCATCGATCCGCAGAATCTGGAGGAGACGGCGCGCAATACGCTGTCCGGCTTCACCATATCCAGCGCGCTGTTCGGCTGCGTCGTCGGCGGCGCCATCGCCGGCTCGGCGGGCAACCATCTCGGCCGCCGCGGCGGCCTGATCCTGGCGGCGCTGTTGTTCCTGGTCTCGGCGATCGGGTCGGCCTTCCCCGAACTCGGCCTCGGCGCCATCGGCGAGATGGGCCCGAAGGCGCTGGTGCCGTTCATCTGCTATCGCATAATCTGCGGCGTCGGTGTCGGCATGGCGTCGATGCTGTCCCCCCTTTATATCGCGGAAATCGCGCCGCCCGAAGAACGCGGCCGCCTGATCTCCTATAACCAGATGGCCATCGTCGGCGGCATCGTCGGCGTCTATTTCGTCAATTGGAACATCGCCCTGCAGGGCGACCAGGGATGGCTCGACCAGGTCGGCTGGCGCTGGATGCTGGGGTCCGAGGCGTTGCCGGCCGGCCTGTTCCTGCTGCTGCTGTTCGGCGTGCCGGACACTCCGCGCTGGCTGGTGCTGAAGGGCCGCACGAACGACGCGCTGGCCGTGCTGAAGCGCCTGATGCCGGAAGCCCAGGCCAGCCAGACCCTGGCCGACATCGAAGGCAGCCTGGTGCATCACACCGACAAGCTGTTCTCGTTCGGCGGCAAGGTGATCTTCATCGGCATCATGTTGTCGGTGTTCCAGCAGCTGGTCGGCATCAATGCGGTGCTCTATTACGCTCCGCTGATCTTCCAGAACATGGGCGCGGCCAATGACAGCGCCTTCCTGCAGACGGTGATCGTCGGCACCGCCAATGTCGTCTTCACCCTGGTGGCGATGTTCACCGTCGACCGTTGGGGCCGCCGTCCGCTGCTGATCTGGGGCGGCGCCATCATGGCGGTGGCGATGTTCTGGCTGGGTGCGGTGTTCAACATGCAGGCGCTGGGCTCGATGGCCCTGGTGGCGATGGTGATGTATGTCGCCGGTTTCGCCATGTCGTGGGGGCCGGTGGTGTGGATTCTGCTGGCCGAGATGTTCCCCAACGCGATCAAGGGCCAGGCCCTGGCGATCGCGGTGGCGGCGCAGTGGATCGCCAATGTGGTGGTGAGCTGGAGCTTCAAGGTGCTGGATGGCAGCTCGCTGCTCAACAGCCTGTTCCATCACGGCTTCAGCTATTACTTCTACGGCGCGATGAGCGTGCTGTCCGCCATCTTCGTCTATTACCTGGTCCCCGAGACCAAGGAGCGGAAATTGGAGGAAATCCAGGAACTGTGGCATAAGGGGTAAGTTTTTTTAAAATACCCCCGGGGGAGCGAGCATTGAGTGGAGTACAAAGCGTCACCGTTACGGCGGACGAGACCGACCTGAGGCTGGACCGGTGGTTCTCGCGGCGCTTCCCCGAATTGGGCCATGGGCGGCTGGAAAAGCTGCTGCGTACCGGCCAGGTGCGCGTCGACGGTAAAAGGGCCAAATCGAACCAGCGGCTGGAAGAGGGGCAGCTGATCCGCGTCCCGCCGCTGGGCGAGGCTCCGGCGCAGACCGGGCCGAAACCGGTCAAGCCGGTCAGCGCCGCCGAGGCCAAGGCGTTGACAGACGCCATTCTCTATATGGATGACGATGTGATCGTGCTGAACAAGCCGGCCGGCCTGGCCGTGCAGGGCGGCACCAGCCTCGATCATCATCTCGACGCCATGCTGGACTCCCTGCGTTTCGGCGCCGAAGAGCGTCCGCGCCTGGTGCATCGCCTCGACAAGGATACCAGCGGCGCGCTGCTGCTGGGCCGCAACGCCTTCTCGGCCGCCAAGCTGGCGGCCTCGTTCCGGTCGCGCGAGGCGCGCAAATGCTATTGGGCGCTGGTGGTCGGCGTGCCGCGCTATCCGCAAGGCCGCATCGACGCCGCCCTGGCCAAGATGACCGGCAGCAAGATGGGCGACAAGGTCGAGGTCGACGAAGAGGACGGCAAGCGCGCCGTCACCTATTACCGCGTGGTCGACAGCGCCTATAAGAAGGCCGCCTGGCTGGAGATGGAACCGCGCACCGGCCGCACCCATCAGCTGCGCGCTCACTGCGGATTGCTCGGCACCCCGATCCAGGGCGACGGCAAATATGGCGGCATCGACGCCTATCTGACCGGCCAGGGGATCAGCCGCAAGCTGCATCTGCATTCCCGCGCCGTGATGGTGCCGCATCCGCGCAAGGGGATGATCAAGGTCGAGGCGCCGCTGCCGGCGCATATGTCGGCCAGTTTCGATTTCTTCGGGTTCGACGAGGCGCGGGCGGGCGCCCCCTTCGTGTCCTTTGACGAGGATCAGAAATGAGCAACGAATTCCCCGAATTCGTTGCAGGCCTGCGACTGCAGTCCGACACCCGGGGTTACACAGGCACTATAGCTTGGCGCGGGAGCCAAGGCCACGGAGTGGCCGCCCGGCGCCTGAGGGGGAAAAAATGACTCATGGCCGGGATGAGCTTCATCGGTACGCCCAGACCATTCTCGGCGCCTTTCTGGTTTCATCCCGGCACGAAGAGCTGGCGGAGGAGGCCAAGGCCTTCCTCGACTCGGATCGTTGTGCCGATCTGACCAACCAGTTCCTCGAAGCCCTGGTCCATGCGGTAGCGACCGGGATCGCCCAGGAGCGCCGGGCCGATCCGTTCCGCCGGCTGATGTGCCATCCCCTGACCGAGCTGCTGGAAAGCGACGCCATCTCGCGAACGCTGCTGCCGAACTATTTCAATTTCCTGCATCTGGTGCTGGGCGATCAGCAGGACGAGCTGACCGCGGAATGCGAGGGAATTCTGGAGGCCGCCCGCCAGGACCCGCATTTCACCTGGGATTTCTTCTATGACGATCCGCGCTCCAAGGCCCTGCTGTGGGGCGTACTGATGCGGATCGCCGAGACCTTCAAGCGCTTCGAGCCACGGCGCGACTGGTTCATCGGGCTGATGGAGAACCGCATGCATGCGTTCAGCATCGCCCCCAATGCCTTCGTGCCGCTGGCCCATACCGAGGACGACAACCAGGTCACCTTCGGCAAGGCGCAGTTCGATCTGCTGTTCGGGGCGCTGTACCGCCCGCTGCTGCGTATGTCGGCCCAGGACGACGCCGCTTTCACCCGTCTTTTCGGTGCGCCGCCGGCCAAATTGATCGCGCCGTTGGTCGAAAAGCTGGTGTAGCCGTTTCAAAAAAAACGGTGCTATAAAATAACGATGTTACAGGATGGACACAGAGGACTTCTGACCCGACTGGGTGCGCGGCTCGGCCTTTTGGCCTTGGCGCTGCAGTTGGTCTTGTCCTTTGGCCATATCCATCCGCTTCCCTCGCAGATCACCGCCCTTTCGGCGCCGGCCGGTACCACCGGCGGGTCGGATCTGCCGCTGTCCGATGGCGATTGCGCCATCTGCGCCAGCATCGCCGCCTTCGCCTCGCTGGATCTGCCGGTGCAGGCGGCTTTCCTTCCGCCCGTCACGACGGCGGAAATCATCTCTCCCGTCACGGTGGCCGGCGAGCATCGCGCCGCGCCGATCCGTTACTTTTCCAGCCGGGCACCTCCCGCCGCCTGAAACCGATCGTTTTTTCAAGGTTTCAGTCAGCGGAGTTTTACATGCGTGTTTTCTCTTCGCCCCGGCGTATGCCGCGGGCTTCTGCGTGCAGTCTTTTGGTCCTGGCCCTGGCGGCGGGTGCTGCCCGCGCCGATGACGCCGATTCTTCCTCGGGGTCGAGCGGCGACGTCCAGAACATCACCGTCACCGCCGAGCGTCTCAACAAGACCCGCAACGAGATCCAGACCCAGACGGGTGCGTCGACTTACGTCATGGGCGCGGATGCCATCGCGGCTCTGCCGGGTGGCGACAATCTGCCGCTCAACGACGTGCTGCTGCAGGCTCCGGGCGTCGCCCAGGACAGCTTCGGCCAGATCCATATCCGCGGCGAGCACAATAATCTGCAATACCGCCTGAACGGTATCATCCTGCCGGAAGGCATCAGCGTGTTCGGCCAGTCCCTCAGCCCGCGCCTGGCCGACCAGGTCGAGCTGATCACCGGCGCGCTGCCGGCCCAGTACGGCCTGCGCACCGCTGGCATCGTCGACATGACCACCAAGTCCGGCGTGTTCACGCCCGGCGGCGAGGTCAGCTTCTATGGCGGTTCGCACGGCACCATCCAGCCGAGCTTCGAATATGGCGGCTCGGCGGGGCAGTTCAACTACTTCGTCAGCGCGTCCTATCTGCAGAACGATCTCGGCATCGAAAGTCCGGACGGCCGCTCCGACCCGCTGCATGACAAGACCCAGCAGGGCACCGGCTTCGGCTATTTCGAATATCTGATCGACAGCGACAGCAAGGCCTCGCTGATCGTCGGTTCGGCCCGCAACCAGTTCCAGATCCCGGACCAGGCCGGCCTGCAGCCGTCGCTGGGCTATACGCTGGGCAGCCAGACCAACTATGCCAGCGACCAGCTGACCGAGAGCCAGCGCGAAATCACCGATTACGCGGTGCTGAGCTATCTGAAGTCGGTCAGTGACGATTTCCATTATCAGGTTTCGGTGTTCGGCCGCTATTCGAGCCTGCTGTTCACCCCCGACGTGACCGGCGACCTGCTCTATAACGGCATCGCCCAATATGCCTACAAGCAGGACCAGGCGGGCGGTGTGCAGACCGAGGGCGTCTATCACCTGTCGCCGGCGCATACGCTGCGCGGCGGCATCATCATCGAGGGTGACCGCAGCAGCAGCACGACGACGTCCGAAGTGTTCCCGCTCGATCCGGTGACCGGGGCGCAGGTCGGCACCAGCCCGGTCAGCATTCCCGACAATGGCGGCAAGCTGTCCTGGACCTATAGCGCCTATCTGCAGGACGAGTGGAAGATGACCGACGATCTGACGGTCAATTACGGCGGCCGCTTCGACGTGGTCGATGCCTATACCCACGCCTGGCAGTTCAGCCCGCGCCTCAATGTGGTGTGGAAGCCGGCCGACGGCACCACGGTCCATGCCGGCTATTCGCGCTATTTCACCCCACCGCCCTTCGAACTGGTCGGCGGCCGCGACATCGCGCTGTTCGCCAATACCAGCGCGGCCTCGTCGGTCTCGCTCGACACCACCCCCAAGGCGGAGCGGGCCAATTATTACGACGTCGGCATCTCGCAGGAACTGCTGCCCGGCCTGACCGTGGGGTGGGACAATTACTACAAGACCAGCACCAATCTGATCGACGAGGGCCAGTTCGGCGCGCCGATCATCCTGACTCCGTTCGACTATGCCAAGGGCAAGCAATATGGCAGCGAGCTGAGCGTGTCCTATTCGGTCAATCCGTGGACCTTCTACGCCAATTTCGCGGCGGCGCGGGCCATCGGCAAGGACATCGTCAGCAGCCAGTTCAATTTCACCGCGGACCAGCTCGCCTATATCTCGCAGCATTGGATTCATCTGGACCACGATCAGACCTACACGGCATCGGCCGGTGCGTCCTATCGCTGGGAGCAGACGCGCATCTCGGCTGACTTGGTGTCACAGTCCGGCCTCCGCCGCGACCTATCCCTTCCGAACGGGGACGTTCCCAATGGCGCCGCGCTGCCGCGTTACGTGACGGTCAATCTCGGCCTCACCCAGGGTCTCGAACTGCCGGCCCTGGGCGACATCAAGCTGCGCTTCGACGTGATCAACCTGCTCGACAAGGAGTACGAGATCCGCGACGGCACCGGCGTCGGTGTCGGCGCCCCGCAATTCGGGGCGCGGCG